>NZ_JAYWZK010000010.1:0-160853 GCF_048148385.1 Acinetobacter sp. 197 | reverse complement strand
CATTATTCAAAACACCCCCGGTCTAAAGGCCGGGGGTGTTTTTTTATGGGGGGAATTTAGTCGAAAGCTTAGACACTTTTTAGATGTATAAAAGGTACTGGAGCGGCTAGAGCTTCCTGAAAGGAATAATCTAAGGGAGAGAGCGTGTTTCAAAACCCGATAACATGGCTTTGGGCACATGATTACGGGGCTGGTCCTAAGTTGAAATGATTTGGCTTATAAGAGCCTACCAAGCCTGCAAAGTATAGATGCCGCTGTTGAAATGCAGGAAATAAAAAAACCAGCGATTCGCTGGTTTTTTACTGCTGGCTATTTTAGCCAAATACACGCATAACGGCTGCAATCAACACCCAGAGAATTGCAATGGCTACGATTGGTTCAACAATCTTTGCCCATGTTGGGGTTTCTACAAGAATAACATCTTCGACATCTTGATGCTGCTGATTCTGGCTTACCATTTGATTAAACTCCTTCATTGATGCTTCCAATGATAGCTCTTCTTGTACAATTGGTTTAGAGCCTTTTAGTTCTATTAGCTTATTTGTTGTCCAAATCCAGTCATCTGCTTGACCGGATAAATGTTCAATTTGTCCTTTAAGAAGTTCTTGAATACTATTCAGATTATGATTGCCGGTATCATTTAACTGTTTCAGCTCATTGAGCTGGAAATGAAAGATTTCTGAGGTGACCTGCTCAAGTTGCGGTTGTGGCAAGGCTGACTTGTTTTCAACTTGGGTCGTCAGGTGGCGGGCAATTTCCAGTATATATAATTCATCTGGATGCTTGATTTCATTATAAATTTTTTGCGGATTGTGACGCCACTCAGTAATAAGTTTACCTAAAGTTAAAGCATTGATTTCGCAGATATATTTTCGCCTTTCTTCTTTTGTATACTCTTTTAGAAGCTCAGGCTTTTGAGTTTCTATCTGTTCAACAAAATATTGTACTAAATCAAAAGCCATTCACTTACTCCATTATTTTTAATCTAATAGTCTTAAAGTTGTTTTTTTCTTTGGTGGTTCAGCTGGTTCTTCAGTGCTTGATTTTAAAGCATCTTCATCATTTTGTGTATGCTCATATTCACTTGGATCAAAGAATAAACCTTGTCCATTTTCACGTGCATAAATACCCAGTACTGCTTCTATAGGTACATAGATCTCCCGAGAGACGCCACCAAAGCGGGCCGAGAAGCTAATCGCATCATTGCTTATATGTAGCGCATGGACGGCATGGGGGACGATATTCAGAACAATTTGTCCATCTTTAACAAACTGCTCCGGAACCATTGTATTTGGACGTGTAGCATCCACCAGCAGGTAAGGCGTCATATTGTTATCGCAAACCCACTCATAGATTGCACGTGCCATATAGGGACGGGTAGGGCTAAGGTTGAATTCTTGTTCGGACATGAGGTTTCTCTACAGATGCTTGAGTTGCGCTGAATAACGGTTCTTTTCCTGCAATGTCATGGATTTTACAAAAGCAGAACGACTGAATATTCGCTGGCAATACAGGTGAAATGGACGGCATTGCTGCTGTGGTAATTCGACACCCATGTGTTTCAGACGGATAAAAATTGGTGCCAGCATGCAATCTAGGATACTAAATTGTTCGGACATAAAATAGGGAAAATGCTGGAATAAGGGTATAAGTGAAATCAGAATGTCCTGTAGCTGTTTCTGTGCCTTAACTTTGGCTTTCTTATCCAGGGTATCAGGATGACATAGCATGATATCAGCCAGTTTCAACCAGTCATTTTCAAAGCGCCAGATATATTGGCGTTGTTCTGCACGTGGCATTGGAGCATCGGCATAGAGTTTATTCTGGCGATAACGATCATCTATATATTCAGAAATAATCGGCGTATTGAATAATTTGAGCTCATTTTCAATCAGCATCGGCAATTGATTATAAGGATTGAGACTGGCCAAATCCTCATCATCAGTATCTACCAAAATCAGGTTATATTTAATCTGTTTTTCGGCAAGTACGTAGCGAATCCAATGGGAACGAAAGTCATCGGCATGACTATAGAGAGTAATTCCTTGAAGAGGCGCGCTTTCGACTGACATAAATCCTGATAAGCTTCTAATGAATAGACTAGGATACTAAAATTCAACCCAAAAAGCACTAATCATCAAAAGTCACTCCTTTTGAGTCGGGGTAGATTATAAGAAAAACAACTGGAGGAAAATAAAATGCTGATCAAGCTTCCTATCATTTTGCTGTTTATCTGTATTGGGATTGCAAATTATTATTTGATGAAGTCATTCTGGTGCCATGAAGGGGTATGGGGTAAAGATGTGCATGAACAATAAAGAGAAAATCTTTCCATCTACTCGACTAATATACCCATAAAAAACCCTGGAAAATCCAGGGTTTTTTGTCCGATTCGGTAAACGAATTAACGTTTAGAGAATTGAGGACGTTTACGAGCTTTACGTAAACCAAGTTTCTTACGTTCAACTTCACGAGCATCACGAGTAACGAAACCAGCTTGACGAAGAGCAGGTTTTAAAGTTTCGTCAGAAGCGATCAGTGCACGAGTAATACCGTGACGGATAGCGCCTGCTTGACCACCGATACCACCACCAGCAACAGTGATGTAAAGGTCATATTTGTTAGTCGCTTCAAGAAGCTCAAGTGGTTGGTTAACAACCATACGAGCAGTTTCACGACCGAAATACTGTTCAAGAGTGCGGTTGTTAATTACGAGTTTACCAGTACCAGCTGATAGGAAAACACGTGCAGTTGCGGTCTTACGGCGACCTGTACCATAATTAGTAGCCATGTGCTGTTATCCCTTAGATGTCCAAAACTTGTGGCTGTTGAGCAGCGTGTGGATGCTCAGTACCTGCATACACTTTCATTTTCTTGATCATTGCATAACCAAGAGGACCTTTAGGTAACATACCTTTAACAGCTTTTTCTAGAACTGCTTCTGGTTTGTGAGCGATTAACTTTTCAAAGTTAGTCTCACGGATACCACCAGGGAAACCAGTGTGGCGATAGTATTTCTTATCTTGTGACTTTTTACCAGTCACAGTGATTTCTTCAGCATTGATAACTACGATGTAGTCGCCAGTGTCAACGTGAGGAGTATAAGAAGTTTTATGCTTACCGCGTAAACGACGAGCGATTTCAGTCGCAAGGCGACCTAAAGTTTTGCCAGAAGCATCAACAACGTACCAGTCGTGTTGAACTTCAGCTGGCTTAGCGCTGAGAGTTTTCATTAAACCACTACCTATTATAGTTGGTTTGGACTATGGAATCTGTCCAAACTAAAGGAGACGCGATTCTAAACGAATACGTGAAGAATCACAAATGAAAATTAAAATTTCAAGCGCTGTATTTTATCTAATCTCCTTGGTGAAAGAAAGACCTAAGCCCTTATATGCTGCAAAAACTGCAACTATATTTGTAACCACAGTTTCAATCGTATCAAAATATTGATTTATAAGTACTCTTTGCAATGATCACTACAGCGTAGTCGTGATCGGGTTATAATATTTCTCAGCTTTGCCAAATTGAGAAGATGATGCTTCCTTTATATGTCACCAGTGGAGAACCTGCCGGAATTGGTCCTGATATTTGCCTGAGTCTTGCAGAGCGTGTTGATGAGCGCCCAATTGTGGTATTAGCAGATATGGATATGCTCAAGCAACGTGCTCAGACACTTAAATTGCCGGTTGAGCTGATTCCGTATCACGGGCAGGATGCATCTTCAGGTATCGGTGAGCTTTTTGTAGAGCATGTACCTTTGCAGCAAGAGGTGGTATTGGGTGAATTGAATCCGAACAATGCTGCTTATGTACTGGAGCAACTGCGTCGATCCGCAGACTACGCCATGTCAGGAAAAAGTGTCGGCGTTGCGACTGCGCCTGTACAAAAATCTGTAATTAATGAAGCAGGTATTTCTTTTAGTGGCCATACCGAGTATTACCAGGAATTTGCTGGTGTTCCACGTGTGGTCATGATGCTGGCCACCAAAACCTTACGTGTGGCTTTGGCTACCACACATCTTCCTTTACGTGCCGTGGCAGATGCAATTACCCCTGAACGCTTGCATCAGGTAATTGATATTCTGATTCACGATCTGAAATCCAAATTCAAGATTGAACAGCCGAAGATACTGGTTTGCGGTTTAAATCCGCATGCGGGTGAGGGTGGTTACTTGGGGATGGAAGAAATTGAAGTGATCAATCCGGTACTCGAAAGCTATCGTGCGCAGGGTATCAACATGAGTTTAAGCCTACCTGCTGATACTTTGTTTACCCCGGAAAACCTAAAAGATGCTGATGCTGTTCTGGCGATGTATCACGATCAGGGTTTACCTGTGTTAAAATCACAGGGCTTTGGTGAAGCCATTAATATTACCCTGGGCTTACCGTTTATTCGAACTTCTGTTGATCATGGCACAGCACTCTCCCTTGCGGGAACGGGACTTGCGAAAAGTTCCAGCCTGCACGTTGCTGTCGATTTAGCCCTCGATCTGGCGCGCCACTGATTATTGTTCATCACTCACGTTGGAAATGTTTTTATGTATCAAATTAATGCCTTAAACCCAAAAGATGAAGGGCATCAGGCTCGAAAAAGATTTGGTCAAAACTTTTTACATGACCAGCGTGTCATTGCCAAAATTGTACGCTCAGTCAATCCGCGTCCAGGTCAGAACATTCTGGAAATTGGCCCGGGTCTGGCCGCTTTGACTTCACCTTTAATTGGTGAATGTGATGCCTTAACTGTACTTGAGCTGGATCGTGATCTGGCTGCTGGTCTGCCGGGCCGTGTACCGCATCCCGAACGTTTAACCATTATTGAAGCCGATGCCTTGAGATATGATTATTCTCAATTGTTTCAGGAAGGTCGTCCATTACGTGTCGTTGGTAACTTGCCCTATAATATTTCAACGCCACTGTTATTCCATCTCCTGGAATTTGGTGACAAAGTGCAAGACATGCATTTCATGCTGCAAAAAGAAGTCGTGGATCGCATTACCGCATCACCGAATACCAAAGAATATGGCCGTCTGTCGGTGATGATTCAATATTTCTGTAAACCGACTTTCCTGTTCGAAGTACCACCAGGCTCTTTTAATCCGCCTCCAAAAGTAACTTCAGCGGTATTCCGTTTAGAGCCTTATAAAGTTAAACCGATTGTGGCGAAGAATGAAAAAGCGCTGGCACGTCTGGTATCTCATGTCTTTACCCAGCGTCGTAAAACCTTGCGTAACAGCTTGAAGGGTATGCTGGTAGAAGATGGTTTTGAAAAAGCGGGTGTTGACCCGATGGCGCGTCCAGAAACCCTGACCCTTGAACAGTTTGTTGCACTTTCAGATCAAATGGTGGCTTAAATTACGATGAACCGTACTGCTCGATATAATTATGTGATTGGTGATGTTCAAGGCTGTTTTGAGGCTTTGAAAGCTTTACTTAAAGAAATCAAGTTTGATGCAGATCAGGATTTTATCTGGTTTGCCGGAGATTTGGTGGCACGGGGTGAAAACTCAATTGGCGCACTGCGGTTTATCAAGAAACTGGCTGAGCAGGGTGCGGCTGCAACTGTCTTGGGAAATCATGATTTAACGTTGCTGGCCTATGCCCGCGGCATCAAGCCAGTAAAAGCAAAAGACAATGTTCAGGATGTCATTGATGCGATCGACAGCGATGAACTGATTGACTGGTTACGTAAACAGCCACTTTGTTTATTTCCCAATGAGCAGACTATTCTGACCCATGCCGGGATTCCGAGTCTCTGGAGTGCAGAAAAAACTGCACAGCTGGCACAGGAAGTAGAAGCAATTATTGCTCATGATGACTTTGATGTGCTGGATAATTTTCTAAAAGAGATGTTTGGGAAAGAGCCGGCACTTTGGTCAGATCAACTGCAAGGTCAAGAACGTATCCGCTGTATCGTAAACTATCTCACCCGAATGCGTTTAACCGATGTAGAAGGACGTCTGGAATACAGTTTTAAAGATGGGCTGGATGATCCGATGCCGGAAGGCTTTAAACCCTGGTTTGATTTTGAGTCCCAGGCTGCGAAAAGTCATCAGATCCTGTTTGGTCACTGGGCAGCTTTAAATGGTAAAACCATTTCAGACAGGATTCAGAATGTCGATGGTGGCTGTGTTTGGGGCAATCAGCTGATGGCATTTCGTCTGGAAGACCAGCAGATGTTTGCAGTTAACAATCCGGTGATGTAAGTAAAGCTATTAAAAAAGCCACGTGATTACACGTGGCTTTTTTAATTTTAAATTTAGTCTGCCCGAATCCAGGTCTGGTTTCGGCCCAATACAGAAACACCAATACTGGCACGTAAAGTTAAGCGTTTCCCCGTGTTGTTCAGACGCATTTTTGCATCATAAATTTTACCTACCAAGGGATCAATAACTTTACCTTTTTCATAGTTATTGGTGCCTTCTACATGTTTTAGGCCCCTGATAATGGTCATTCCCAGAATAGGCTGATTGGTATAGGGCGCGGGGCAATTATTGCATTTTTCACGTGGCGTATAACCCGGGCGAGGAGTGATCTTTACAATTTTGCCTGAATAGGTGTTGTTGTCCTCTTTGAAAATGACAATGATGGCTTTTGCTGCACCACTTTTATCATCAATCTGTTGCCAGATCCCGGTAATATCTTTTGCCCAAAGGTTGGTCATGCATGCTGCTAGCAGTATGACAAGCAATATTTTTCTAAACATAGAGGCTTATTCCACAGAATTTTTATCAGCGCCGCTCATGTTAGAAATCTTACTAAAATAGTCAATAATTATTTGAAAAAATCTAGAATGAATGCACTAAAAAGCTGCCAATTCGGCAGCTTTTGTATACTCAGAATTTATTAGTCCTGACGGATCCAGGTCTGGCTACGGCCTAAAGCGGAAACCCCAACATAACCACGCAAGGTTAAACGTTTGCCATTCGCACTCAAGCGTACCTTGGCATCATAAATTTTACCTGATAGTGGATCAATCACTCTACCTTTCTCGTAGTTATTGGTGCCTTCCACATTTTTTAAACCAGTCAAAACGTCCATGCCTAAAATAGGTTGATTGGTATAAGGGGCCGGACATTTATTGCAGGTTTTCTGAGGCGTATAGCCTGGACGTGGAGTCACTTTGACAATTTTTCCAGCAAAAGTTCCATTGTCATTTTGACGAATTTCAATAATCGCTTTTGGTGAGCCGGTTTTGTCATCAATTTGCTGCCAGGTGCCAGTTAAATCCTGTGCATAAATCATCCCGCTCATCATTGTCACGAAGAACATTAATACTAATTTAAATTGTTTCATTATATTTATCTCTTTTTTTATGGATGAAATAAAAGATCCCCAACACCGAAGTGCTATTTTATTAATCCTGACGGATCCAAGTTTGTGTACGCCCGATAGCAGATATCCCAATATATCCACGTAAGGTCAGTCGTTTCCCATTGGCGGAAATCCGCCCCTTTAAATCATAAATTTTGCCGGTGAGTGGATCGAGTACCTGGCCATGTGCAAAGTTATTTTTGGTGGTGGGCTTCAATCCTTTAATGACATCTAAACCCAAAATCGGTTTATCTGTATAAGGTGCCGGACATTTGATGCATTTTTCCCGTGGTGTATAACCCTGGCGGGGTGTGACTTTAGTAATCGTTCCTGTATAGGAACCATCTGCTTCAGTTTTCATTTCAATCAATGCTTTAGGTGAGCCAGTTTTATCATCAATCTGTTGCCATAGGCCAGACAGTTCCTGAGCAAATGCCATAGAGCCAGTAAATAAAGAAGCTGAAATAATAGTTAAAGCTGCAATTTTATGCATGTTATATCCTTATTTTTTTAATTAACGTTCACCCAATTCCATGTGGTGAACGTTGCTGCACATTACCCTAATACATTTTCATAATCTTTATTGCATGAAAAAGCATGTGTCTAATATTCATACAACTTAATGTATAAAAATGCAAGCTTCTATCTACTAAAGCATAAATTAATCACATTTTATGTGATTAAACCTGACTTATTCATATTTGATCCAGGTCTGACTACGGCCCAGTGCTGAAACCCCTACATAGCCACGCAATGTCAGACGTTTACCATTGGCACTCAATTTCGCTTTGGTATTGTAAATGTTGCCTGATAATGGATCGAGAAGTTTGCCCTGACTGAAACTGTTATTGCCTGTGTATTTCAGGCCTGTCAGTACATCCAGTCCTAGAATTGGCTTATTGGTATATGGAGCGGGACAGGATACACAGATTTCTTTTGCTGTATAACCAGGGCGCGGAGTGATTTTCGTAATTTTAGCTGTATAGACGCCTTCTGATGTCTCACGAATCTCCAGGAATGCTTTAGACGAGCCGGTCTTGTCATCAATGCTTCGCCATGTCCCTGAAAGGTCAGAGGCCAAAGCCAGATGGCTGAAAGAGGCTAAAAGTAAAGTTGAAAAAAATTGAACCTTTTTCATATATCTGTTCCTAGGTGAGATTAGTGTTCTTACTCTATAGTAAGAACGGTTACCACATAAAACAAACAATTAATTTGATTCACTAGTCACATTTTTTGCAGATACAGTATAAAAGTTGGCAACCAGATTGCAGTAAAGACTGCATTTACCGCCATGCCAAAAGCAGCATAACGTCCCGCAACACTGCCACGCTGCCAGGCCTGTGCTGTGCCGATGGCATGTGCTGCCAGTCCCAAGGCGAGTCCGGATGCACGTTCATCATTAATATGTCTCAGAATAAACGGAGAAAAAGCCGCACCAATCACACCAGAGAGAATCACAATCAGAATAACCATACTGATAGGTGCATCCAGCAGGGTGGCAATATTAATTGCAATTGGCGTAGTGACGGCACGAGTAGCAAAAGCCAAAATGTCGGCAGAAGCCATATGTAGCAGATAAGCCAGACCCATCGGTAAGGCAACCGCACTGATACTGGCAAAGACCAAAATGCCGATAATGGCTTTGAGCGGCAAATCATCATAGCGCATGGCAGCCAGAGGAATAGCCAATGCGACTGTCACATAGCCGAGTAAATGGTTGAAAAGTGGATTTACTTCATCCATGTAATTTTCATAGGGAATTCCGAGTGCAAATAAAAGTGCCAGCACAAAAAACATGCTAAACACGATGACGGGAATTTGCGGAATGATCCGGTTACAGGGTTTGGCAATCAGATAGGCGATGAGTGTGACCGCGAAGCCATACAAAATAGATAACATGCGGAACTCCTATAACCAGCGCTTGGCCATTTTGGCATACACCCATAAAGGAATTAGGGTGCTAAAAAACATGATGAACAGAAAAGCCGGAATTTTCTGGCCCATATGTACCAGCATCATTAGGGCACCTGCACTGACAGGAAGGAAAGCAAAGGCACTTTCCTTCATCAGTTTGTTATTGGTATCCACCAGGCGAGCGGGGAGTTTGCCGAAATAGCGCCAAGTAAAAAGTGCAATTAATAGGCTTAATAACCCGACCAGATTACCCAGTTCAGGATGATTCAGCTGGGTCATTAACCAGACCGAAGCTTCCCGAAAGATAACAATAAGTAACAGGGTGCCGATCCATGCTGGCCAGTCAATTTGTTTTATCCAGTTCATTACTCTGATCATTAATAAGTTTACTTATCAAGTTTTACTCGATCTTTGACTGGATTTCAAACGCTTCCAGTGGACGTTGAAACTGCTGCGCCTGTTTTCCCAAAATTTCGTCTAAAGGTAAATGCGCCTGTTTAATCAATTGTTCCAGTTTTTGTGGTGCAATTCGAATGTGCAGATGCAGTTGGCCTTCATCATCATAATGTTCAGACTGAATCACATTCAAGCTGTACAGCTGGTTGCGCAGCTTGCCATAGGCGGGTTTAAGAATTAAATCGAAGGACTGCAGTTGCCCCATCAAGGATTCATGTACCGCTTTACGCAGCAGGTCGATACCTTCGCCAGTATGTGCCGAGACATAGACCCGTTCCGGTTCACCCGGGCGTCGATAAATAATTTTGGCTTCTTCACCGCTACAGTCAATTTTATTGTAAACCTGAAGGATGGGAACATCGGCCCCAATTTCTTTCAGCACTTTTTCAACGGCTTCAATCTGTTCCAGCATCTCTGGACTACTTGAATCAATCACATGCAGTAACAGTGTGGCTTCAACGGTTTCTTCCAGCGTTGCCTTAAAGGATTCCACCAGTGAATGGGAAAGATTACGGACAAAACCGACCGTATCGGCCAATACCAGATTGCCGATACCATCCCATTCCAGACGCCGTAAGGTAGGGTCCAAAGTGGCAAACAGCTGATCGGCTGCATAAACATCGCTGTTGGCGAGTAAGTTAAACAGGGTCGACTTGCCGGCATTGGTATAACCGACTAAAGATACTGTTGGAACAGCCGCTTTTTGACGGGCTACACGACCTTGCATCCGGGTCTGGCGGACTTTATCAATACGTGCCTTGAGTTGCCCCATACGGATACGTAGCAAGCGCCGATCTGTTTCCAGCAGGGTTTCACCCGGACCACGCAAACCGATCCCGCCTTTCTGGCTGTCAAGATTGCCACGACTACGAATCAAGCGCGAAGATAAATGCTGTAATTGTGCCAGTTCAACTTGCAGCTTGCCTTCGTAGGTACGTGCACGCTGGGCAAAAATATCCAGAATCAGTTCGGTACGATCTACCACGCGGCATTTGATTACCTGTTCCAGGTTCCGGGCTTGAGCAGGGGTTAAGGCATGATCAAAAATGACCAGATTGGCATCTAGTTCTTTTACACGTTCGGCAATTTCTTCTGCCTTGCCGGAGCCGATAAAAAATTTGGCATCAGGTTTAACCCGCTGAGCATGAATATGTTCCAGAATTTCGGCATCTGCAGACTGTGCCAGCAAACGAAACTCTTCAGCATCAAGGTCATCCAGCATTTGTACGCTGACACTCACCAGAATGACGCGCTCTTTCCCTCGATGTTGTTGTAAATACTCCACTCAGGCCGATCTCCACTTAAAAACTTAAGTGTAGTAGAAAACGGACTATACAGATACTGAATTAGTGCGGCTTAGGTTTAAAGTGCGCTAATAAATAGTTGTGCAAGTGTTACCAGTACTACGGCATAGATAAGGGTACCACCCAAAATATATTTGAGCACTTGTAGAGGCTGAAGTGTTTCTTTCGCGGGCTGTATTTGATCTGGCATGGCTGCGATCCTTTTCAATCTAATATTTCGATAGTTTTATTTTGAATGATTTTTTAATCCAATTAAAATTGTAGATATAGATGTTATTGGCCGATTTTTATTATCAATGCAAGTTGCGAATGAACAGTATAGAATGAGTTTAATTCGTGGATATTCCCTGTATCTAGCTTAGGATTTTAGTGACGTTTTTATGAACCCGACTGTACAAGATCAAACATCCGACATACATGGCTTGTCAAAATTCTTCCTCTATACAAGAAAAATTGGTGCCTTGCTGGCAGCCATTAGTAACGGATTTTATCTGGTTTTTCGTCATGGCTTATATAAAAATCCGAATAATCCCTCCAATACCCGTTATGTACAATATTTTTGCCGCCAATTGTGTCAGGTTTTTAATATTAAAGTGCAGGTGCATGGGGAGATTCCACGGGAACCCGCCTTATGGGTAAGCAATCATATCTCTTGGCTAGACATTGCAGTGCTGGGATCAGGAGCACGCGTATTTTTCTTGGCCAAGGCCGAGATTGAAAACTGGCCTGTTTTTGGAAAATTGGCCAAAGGCGGCGGTACCTTGTTTATTAAACGTGGTTCTGGAGATTCTGTCAGAATTCGTGAACAAATTACTGATTTTCTCAAGCAGGATATTCCGGTGCTGTTTTTTCCTGAAGCCACGACTTCAGATGGCCGTTTTATTAAAAAGGTTCATGGCCGGATTCTAGGGGCTGCGATTGAAGCTAACCGTCCAGTGCAAATCTGTTTGATCTGTTATGTGAATCAGCAGGGTGAGCTGGATCTGGTCGCGCCGTATGTCAATGATCTCAGTTTTGCTGCCCATGTCAAAAAAGTACTGGAAATGCCACAAGTTACTGCACATTTAATGGCTTTGCCTGCAATTTCTTCCGAGGGGCATACGGTAGACAGTCTGACTCGTGAGGTACAGGAAAAAATGCAGGAAGGCTTACATGAGTTGCAATCCCGAGTATTAAAAAAGCCTCGGTAAACGTAGTTTTTTAGAAATAAAATTTATGCGTCGGCCTTACATAAAGCCTTCAATTGGCAACCACGACAACAGTTTTAATCCGGTTTTCTGATACCATTTTATTCCTGGCTCTTTGCTAAAGGTTTTTATTTCGCCATTGGCTTTCCTGATTTTCCAGTTAATGTTCTGGTTCGCATCCAAGACCAGTTTATAGGCATATTTACTCAAATTCTGATCCATGGTTTCGTGTACGGCTTTTGCCAGAGCAGGGCTGTTTAGCAACACACCAATTTCAGTATTCAGATAAGCTGAACGCGGATCAAAGTTAAATGAACCGATGAAAACCTGTTTCTGGTCCAGTGCCATCAGTTTGGCATGCAGACTGGAGCGACTCAGGCCTTTCAGGCTAACTTTCGCTTTTTTGGCAATCTCTTCTGTATTGACGTTTAAGTTGTGTGAATCCGGGGCAGCCAGAAATTCATATAGCTGTACATCATTTTCCAGCAGGTCCTTTCGATATTTGGCATAAAAGGCATGTACTACAGAAACGTCATTGGCTTTAAATGAGTTGGTTAATACCCGAACCTTGATATTCTCATTCACCAGTTTTTTCAGACGGTCTGCACCGGTTTTTTCCGGCACGAAATAGGCAGAGACAATGTCTACACTCTGTTCAGGCTTTTCCAGATGCTGTAATAACTGGAAATTGAGATGTTCTTCAGTTTTGGCTTTGGCCTTGATTTTACTGGGTGGATCTTTGACGACTTCTGCTTCAACCCAGTCTAGCTGAATCTTCTGTTCTAACCATTGATCAAAGGCCAGAGAACGATTCGCCAGATCCAGATAATTCTTTGTGGCTGGATCCTGACTATGGGCTTCAAGCTGTTGCCTCAGGCTCGGGAAACGTAACCCGTGATGGTGCGGATTGACAATTTTTTGTACCGGATAAGCATAATCATCATTCCAGTACTCATCGAAGGAATGGATGATTTCATCCGAAGCCGCACCGACCAGCATGACATCGACATCCGAGAACTGATAGTTTTCACTGACATTATAATACTGGTTGCTCATATTGCGCCCGCCAATCAGTGCAATCTGGTTGTCAGCAATAAAGCTTTTATTGTGCATGCGGCGATTGATTCGCTTTAAATCCAGCACCATGTCCATGGCGCGATATTTACGAAAGCGATAAGGGTTGTACAGTTTCACATCGATATTCTGATGCTGGTTCAAGGCCAGATAAATCCCTTCCATTTTCTTGGCATTGTTATCATCCATCAACAGGCGTACTTTTACACCACGGTCCGCTGCCTGAATAATGGCATGCAGGGCGAGGGCGCCAATGCGGTCGTTATCCCAGATGTAATATTGCAGATCCAGACTGCGTTCTGCTTTATGGATCAGCTGCATACGTGCAGCCAGTGCTTCCAGTGGATCATAAAGCACGCGATAACCGGTCAGACCGATATTCTGTTCACGTAAAGGTTCAATAATTTGAGCCAGACTGGTTTGCGAGGTATCAGTTTCAAATGCCATCTGGCTTGGCTGTTCAGTTTGCTTGGGTAAGGTGCTACATGCAGGAAGTCCCAGTACCAGACTACAGCTTAGTAAAATGCCGGCTTTATAACGATGGGTGCGGATAAAACCTGAGGATTGAAGATAGATTTGATCGCTGGAAGCATTGGCCATATAAGTCGCAGAATGAAAAATTAGAATTGAGTATAATTGCCAGCTATGAAAAGATAAATATAAAGCCAGTGATATACTGCTTGACTGAAACAAGGCGAATATATGTGGGATTCAAATTCCGTACTTTTTTATTGTTATCTCGGCATGGCCATTCTCGCTATCTGGGCTGTGTATCAGGCCTGGTCGAGTCAAACCCGCACCGAGACCATTCACCCATTTAAAGCATTCTGTCATTTACTGGCTTTTTATCTTTCCTATTTATTAATCCCATTGGTGTTCTTCAGTATTTTTGCTGGATGGACGGGTCATTATTCGCTACATGAAGCTGTTTTTGTATTTCTACTCAGTGCGGTTTTAAGTTATGCACGCTTTATTGAGCCGCATCTAATTCAAGTGAAAACGACACAGTATCAGATCAATGCGGATAAACGTTTACAGAAACCGGTCAAAATCGCCCTGATTGCAGACTTGCATATCGGTCTGTTTTCAGGACATGAGCGGCAGTTACGACAAATTGTACATAAATTAAATCATATTCAGCCTGATTTGGTGGTGGTCGCCGGCGACTGGACCTATGAGCCAGAAAATAAACTGGCTCAAGAGCTGGCAGTTTTAAAAGAGATTCACGCTCCGGTCTATTCAGTCAATGGTAACCATGACGAGCAATATCCAGGGCCGCCGATTCAGGAATTGTTGCACTATGCACTGCAAGTCAATCAGGTCATGGATATTGAAGGTCAAATTGTCGAATTTGATGAGTTCCGTCTCTTGGGCGTAGGCGACCTCTGGGCTGGAAAAGCTGATATGCGCAGTTTGCCTGATCTCCCTCAGGACAAGCCCTGGATCATTCTTTCGCATAACCCGGATACGGTCGATATGGTTCCAAAACTGCCGACGCGTCCTTTAATGCTGTCCGGGCATACCCATGGCGGGCAAGTGGAGCTGCCTTGGCTGACCGATTATGTGATGAAAAGAGTGTCCATTTTGGGACATAAGAAAGGCATGTACCGTCATGAACATGCAGATGTGTTCGTGACAGTTGGAACGGGGCTGGTTGGTGTACCTTTTCGCTTCCGGGTCCCCCCTACCATTGATATTATCGAACTGATTTAAAGTCAGTTCGCCTTCTGTGCAGGATTAACTGATCAGCCAGATCAGAATCAGCAAGATGACAGCGACTGTTGCTATTATCCAGATTTTCTTTTCGATTTTTCGGGGCGGTACATTTTCACGTAATTGTTGTGCAGTGATTTCAGCTTCTGTAGGTGCACTCAAACTAGGATGGTTGGGAATTTCCAGGGGAGGCGTGACCAGGTCAATATCATCAGCATCATCACTAAAACGTGGGCCGGTACTTTCATGTTTCATGACGATGTCGTGTTCACGCACAATCTCTTCAATTACTTGCAGCGCCTGAACTTCATCTAAAGGGGTATTCCCGGTGATATAGCCAACAGCTTCTTTTTTCTTATCATCTTCCAGTAAAATAATGACATTGACCAGTTGTTCCTGTGATAAGTATTCGATGAGATCTTGCATACCCGTGCCTCATTTTTTGAATTGAGTCCATTTGATTGTTGAGCAAATTTAACGAGATAAGTAGCAGAGTTTTGTTGTGAAATCATAAAAAAGCCAGCATCGAGTGCTGGCTTTTCATCCATCTAAAACCTTAGATCTGGTTATTTACATCATCATTCTTGGTTTCACGAATCATCAGAAACGCGATTAGGGACAGGATCGATGCTGCGGTCAGGTAGTAACCGACTGCAGACAAACCATAAGTAGTCGCCAGTTTGGTGGCGATTAACGGAGCAAATGATGCACCGAAGATACCTGCCAGGTTAAAAGTCAATGCAGAACCGGTATAGCGGACTGAAGTCGGGAAGATTTCAGATAATACGGTACCGATAGGCCCATAGGTTAAGCCCATGATTGACAGACCAATACACAAAAACAGGAACACCACCAGGGTACTGCCAGATTCAAGCATATCTGCAAAGAAAATACCGAAGATCGCAGAAACGACACATACCGCAATCGAAGTAGTCTTACGGCCAAATTTCTCTGCCAATACTGCTGAAAGCGGGATGAATGCAGCAAAACACAGGGTTGCAACTAACTGCAATTGCAGGAATGCTTCACGAGAATAACCAAGTTGTTTGGTTCCCCATTGCAGCGCAAATACCGTAGTCAGGTAGAACACGACAAAGGTACAGATTGCGGCAATCGTACCCAGAACCAGCATGCGGGAATGCTTTTTGAATACCTGAACAAAAGGAACATTCACTTCTTGTTGTTTATCCAGCACTTTCTGGAAAGCAGGCGTTTCATGCAGTTTTAAACGGATCCATAAACCCATAATTACCAACAAGGCACTTGAGATAAACGGAATACGCCAGCCCCACGCCATAAAGTCAGCTTCAGACATGAAAGCGCCAAGCGTCAGGAAGGAACCTGTCGCCAGAATAAAGCCGATTGGGGCACCCAGTTGCGGGAACATGCCATACCAGGCACGCTTACCTTCAGGTGCATTTTCGGTGGCAAGCAGTACTGCACCTGACCATTCACCACCCAGACCCAAGCCCTGACCTAAACGGCACAGTGCCAGCAGCAGTGGCGCAGCAATCCCGATTTGTGCATAAGTTGGCAGCAAGCCAATCGCAACGGTTGAAATCCCCATGGTCAGCAAAGCCGCGACCAATGTCGCTTTTCGTCCGATCCGGTCACCTAAATGACCAAATAATGCAGCACCAATAGGGCGGGCAATAAAGGCAATGGCAAAAGTCGCAAGAGACTGAATGGTTGCGGTCATCGGATCTGTACTTGCAGGGAAGAACAGATACGGGAAAATAATAACAGCAGCGGTGGCATAAATATAAAAATCGAAGAACTCGATTGTGGTACCTACCAAGCTCGCTGTTAAAACGCGAAATTTTGAATTTTGTGCTGGTTGAGCAGCAGAATTAGACGACGCCATGGAAAACCTTACACTTACTAAAAATAAAAAAACTTAGTTTTAAAAGCGTAATCTTTTTAAAAAAGGCGTAATTTTTTAAAAAAACAACTGCAATCTTCTCGCTTAAACTCGCTCAGGGTCACTGAAATGAAAAAGGAGATGATTAAATCACGTAAAGATAGATAGCCAGAAAATGTGATCCTGCGCCTATCAATACAAATATGTGCCAGATAGCGTGGGTATATCTTACTCTTTTTAAAGCGTAAAACAATGCACCCACGGTATAAGCCAATCCGCCAATGATGAGAAAGGTTAAAGATTGAGCACTTAGATATTGCTGCATATCATCCATGACCAGCAGTGCCAGCCAGCCCATGGCCAGATAAGCAGCCAAAGAAAGTTTCTGGAAACGATGAATGAAAACGAACTTGAAAAGTGTACCAAGGATGGCAATCACCCACAGCGCAATCAATAAATAATGGGCTTTAGGGGTGGGAATGGCGATTGACAGAAACGGGGTATAGGTTCCGGCAATCAAATAATAAATCGCGGTATGATCGACTTTTTTGTAAAAATAACGACGGTCTGCTGTGGTGGCCATATGGTAAAGCATGGAAGCAGAAAACAGCAAAATCATGCTGAGCGCATAGACCCAAAGCCCAATCCATTGTCCGGTACTTAGGTAAGAACCTTTAATAATTAAAAGAATACCGGCAACAACGGAGAGTCCGGCACCTATACCATGACTGACATAGTTAATCCGTTCCTCATTCTGATCATAATCTGGAACCAGTGGAGCATTCTGCATCATTGTCATTCTTTCTTCAAATATACACTTGTATAGTAATTCAATTTTGCTTTTAGGTTAAGAAGATTTAAACTTGATATGCAATTCATTTCAGGTTTTATCTATGTCAACATTGGCAACTCTCTCGGACCAGGAACAGCAATTCCTGGATACATTTCAGCAAACTGTTGAAAGGAATCAGTTTGATCGTCTGATCTTAAGCCAGTATAAGGGTGAGCTGCAGGATTTAGAGAAAATGACCTGGCGAGTCATTACATTAAATGAACAACGGGTATTGAGCTGCCTGTATCGCTACAAGACGCAGGATGTCACTAAAAACTATCCTTTGGAAGAAGCGTTATCGCAGGTGACTACATTGCTAGCATGTTGCAAGCAGGCCAATCTGATGACAGTAGATGAAGAATTACAGCTGAAAAAAAACAAGAAAAAAGCCATGTTGACACGCAGCAAACATACAGGATCTGCTACTCAGGCAAAGCCCGCTGAACAAAGTCATGACCGGATGAAACAGCGTTTTGTGGATCAGGACAGCATTTTTCTCCAGCATCTTGGCATTACCGATCAAAAAGGGCAAATCATTCCGAGCATGGCGCGCAAATGGAAACAGATTAACAAGTTTGTGGAAATTTTCTCAGGCGCGCTGACGCAGATCAAGCCACAGGCTGAAGGCCTGCGCGTGGTAGATTTTGGTTCGGGCAAAGGCTATCTGACCTGTGCTTTATATGACTATATGCAAAAACATGGTCAAACGCCGTATGTCACGGGGGTAGAGCTTAATCCAAAAATGGTCGAGTTCTGCCAGAATGTCGCGCAGCAATCTGGTTTTGATCAACTGGACTTTTTCCAGGGAGATGTGCGTACTTATGCGCCAGAAAGACTGGATGTAATGATTGCCTTGCATGCCTGTGATGTAGCAACAGATTTTGCGATTCATAGTGGCATTCGCCTGAATGCACAGATAATCATGTGTGCGCCATGTTGTCATAAGGAGTTACGTCCACAGTTACAAGCACCGAAAGTCCTGAGTCCGATGTTGCAATTCGGTATTCATGCGGGACAGCAGGCCGAAATGCTGACTGATACCATTCGTGCTTTATTGCTCAAAGCTTATGGTTATGAAACCAAAGTTTTTGAATTTGTGGCGCTAGAACATACCAGTAAAAATAAAATGATTCTGGCAACAAAACGCAAAGACTATCAACAACCTGATCAGGCGGTTCTGGCAGAAATTCAGGCCTTAAAAGAGATGTATGGAATCCAGAAACATTCACTGGAATTGTTGCTCAATGATCAATGGGATCAGCAGGGAATTGGTTCTAAATGCTAAATAATCCAGAATTGAAAATAGTGTCCGGCAGCTGGAAAGATTTGGGAGTGTATGCCAAAGTGATTCGTGAAGCCGTATTTATTCAAGAACAGTATATTGCAGCTGAAGATGAATGGGATGCTGAAGATGCGGTTGCTGTACATTTCATTGTTTTTCAGCAGGATCAGGCGATAGCCACTGCAAGATTGCTGACAAATAACAGTGTAGGTCGCATTGCAGTTTTAAAGTCACATCGTGGTTTGAAGATCGGGCAGCGCCTGATGCAGGCCGTGATTGACTATGCGCGTGCCGAGCAGCGCGAGTTGGTCAAGCTGTCTTCGCAAGTGCATGCCATTGGCTTCTATCAAGCGCTCGGGTTCGAAGCTCAGGGCGAGGAATATCTGGATTGTAGCATTCCCCATATTGATATGTATTTAAAGCTTTAATTTTCAGCCATTCAAATATAAAAAAGCGAGGCATTGACCTCGCTTTTTTATGCATAGACTGAATCTGGATCAGTGGCCATGTGCTGGATTTGAGCTGTGCTCGGCATTATCCATGTTGGCATGTTCTTCAGCTGACATATGATGCTCAGTGGCTGTCGTATCTGTAGGAGCCACATTGGCAGCTTCACGTGCTTCACGATCTGCCTGAGCTTTGGCAAGCGCTTCTGGAGACATCGTTGGTGCATTTTTAAAAGCGTGTTGCTGGGTGTTCTGTTTATTTTGCTGGCTTGGCATATAATCCGGTTCATTACTTACTGCAAGCCAAAAAATAAGCATGAATAATCCACCTAAAATACAGAAGATAATAAGTGCTTTCCAACCCCAAGGAGATTTTTCAGGTGAACTGTGATCAGTCATAGGTCTTACCCACGTGGATACCAAACTTATGTAACTTTATAACATAAATTAATCAAAAAGCAGATCAAAATCTGTCATCACATAACTCTGTTCCGTGCTTGAAGCAAATCTGAAAGATAAAAAAGAGGAAACACGTTCCTCTTTTTTATCTAAGTGGCCACACTATTGAATCGGCTGGGCATGTGCTGCGCGATCTTTGAGGAGTTGCGGAGCTTTGAAGCGTTCGCCATACTTATTTTCAAGTACTTTGGCACGGGTCACAGCTTTGGCCAGTCCATACTGATTCAAGAATTGTACAGCACCGCCCGTCCAGGCAGCAAAGCCAATACCAAAAATAGAACCCACATTGGCATCGACTACAGATTCAAGGACACCTTCTTCCAGACAGCGTACGGTATCCAGTGCCTGTACAAACAGGAAGCGGTCAATCATTTCCTGTTCAGAAATATCGTTGTCTTTTTTCCAGTGGCTGAGACCAGACCAGAGCTGCTTTTTGGCATCAGCCGGATAATCATAAAAACCTGCGCCTGCAGCCTTACCTTTACGGTTAAATTCGTGAATCATGCTGTGAATCACGTCATCCGCAGGTGAACGAGAAATTGACTGTCCCTGTGCCTGCAAGGCTTTATATCTTTCATTGGCCACCTGTTCAGACAGGGTCAAGGACACCTCATCCTGAATCGCCAACGGACCCACCGGCATACCGGCTTTGAGTGCAGCCATTTCAATTCGCGCCGGGTGTACACCTTCTGCCAGCAGGCATAAACCTTCCTGTACAAAGGTACCAAACACGCGGCTGGTAAAGAAGCCACGGCTGTCATTTACCACAACCGGTAATTTGCCAATTTGCTGCACGAAATCGAAAGCTTTGGCCAGCGTTTCTGCCGAGGTATTTTTACCTTTGATAATTTCCACCAGCTGCATTTTATCGACCGGACTGAAGAAATGCAGGCCGATAAAGTTCTGATCATTTTTTGAAGCCTGGGCTAATTCTGTGATCGGCAGGGTCGAGGTATTCGAAGCCATTACGCCGTTGCTGGCAAGATATTGCTCTGCCTCTTGCGTGACTTGAGCCTTGAGCGCGGGATTTTCAAAAACTGCTTCAATGATCAGGTCGCAACCGGCTAGATCTGCATTAGATGCAGTTGTTTGAATCAGGCTTAAAACCTGATCTCGTTTCTCGGCTGATAAACGCCCTTGAGCGACTTTTTTATCCAGCAGTTTCTGGCTATAGGCTTTGCCTTTTTCAGCCGCTTCGATTGAAATATCTTTTAATACCACAGGAATGCCTGTGCTGGCAGTCGCGTAGGCGATCCCAGCCCCCATCATGCCCGCACCTAGAATACCGACTTTCGTGGCTTTCCATCTTTCAATACCTTGAGGGCGACTGGCACCGGACTTGATCGTATTCAGGCCATGCCAGAAGGTGCTAATCATATTTTTAGAAATTTGACCGATGGCAAGATAAGTAAAGTAACGTGATTCAATGGTCAGGGCTGTATCGACATCGACCTGTGCACCTTCTACCGCAGCCGACATGATCGCTTCAGGTGCAGGGTAGCAGCCTTTGGTTTTATCGCGCAGCATCGCCGGAGCAATAGCCAACATCTGGGCAACTGCTGGTGTCGAAGGGCTACCACCTGGAATTTTATAGCCTTTTACATCGAATGGCTGCTGAGATTTTGGATTGGCTTTGATCCAGGCAATGGCCTTTTCCAGCAATTCATCGGTACTGTCTGCGACCTCATGAATCAAGCCTAAAGATCTGGCTTTATCGACTCCAAACTGTTTGCCTTCCATCAATAAAGGAAGGGAATTTTGCAGACCGAGCAGGCGGACGCTACGGACGATACCACCGCCACCTGGTAATAAACCCAGTGTGACTTCAGGCAGGCCAAATTTGCTTTTAGGGTCATTCAGGGCAATACGATGATGGGCACACAAGGCAATTTCCCAGCCACCGCCAAGCGCCGTACCATTCAATGCAGCAACAACAGGAATACCGAGAGTTTCGATATAGCGTAGTTTGGCTTTCATCTCTTCAATCATATTGAAGAATTCAGTTGCATGTTCCGGAGTGGCTTGAATCAGTTCGTCCAGATCACCACCAGCAAAGAAAGTTTTTTTCGCTGAACGGAAAATAATCCCGGCAATATCTTCATCTGCTTGTAACTGGGCAACGACTTCATCCAGTGCCGTGCGAAAGTCGGCATTCATGGTATTGGCAGACTGGTTTGGAGAATCAAACGTTAAAATAACAATATTATCTTCATTTTTTTGATATTGAATTGCGCTCATTATTTTTCTCCTTATACCAGTTCAATAATGGTTGCGATGCCCATACCGCCACCCACACAAAGTGTAGCCAGACCCCGCTTTTTGCCCTGGCGTTCTAGCTCGTCCAGTAATGTCCCTAAAATCATCGCACCAGTCGCACCGAGTGGATGTCCCATGGCAATTGCACCGCCGTTAACATTCACCTTGGCAGGATTAACCTTCATCTCATTGATAAAGCGCATCACCACGGCAGCAAAAGCTTCATTGACTTCAAACAGGTCAATATCATCAATTGTTAAACCGGCTTTCGCCAAGGCCTTACGAGCAGCCGGGGCAGGGCCGGTCAGCATAATGGTTGGATCTGCACCGACCAGTGCCGTCGCCAGTACTTTGGCACGTGGCTTCAGACCTTGTTCTTTTACTGCTTGTTCCGATGCGATCAAAACCACAGCCGCACCATCGACAATGCCTGAAGAATTCCCGGCATGATGCACATGATGGACAGCACCCACTTCAGGATATTTTTGCAGGGCAATCGCATCAAAGCCCATTTGTCCCATAGTGGCGAAACTTGGATTGAGTTTGCCCAAGCCTTCTGCAGTCGTTGTCGGTTTGATAAATTCGTCTTTGTCCAGAATTACTACACCAGCTTTGTCTTTTACCGGGATAACAGAGGCGTTGAAATAACCATTGGCTTGAGCGGCAGCTGCTTTCTTTTGTGATTGTTCGGCAAACTGATCTACATCTGCACGGCTATAACCGTCAATGGTAGCAATCAAGTCTGCACCAATACCTTGTGGAATAAAGTCACAGGCCATATTGGTCTCAGGGTCCAGTGCCCAGGGCCCGCCGTCTGAACCCATCGGCACGCGAGACATGGATTCGACTCCACCTGCAACAACCAGATCTTCCCAGCCAGAACGGACTTTTTGTGCGGCCAGATTGACAGCTTCCAGACCGGAAGCACAAAAACGGTTAATTTGCACACCCGCTACATCATTGTCCCAGCCGGCAGCGATGGCAGCCGTTTTGGCAATATCGGCACCCTGATCACCAATCGGGGTGACACAGCCGAGCACGATATCATCCACTTTTGCGGTATCAAACTGATGACGCGCCTGAAGTTCGTTGAGTAAGCCAGTCAGTAAGGAAATGGGTTTTACCTGATATAAAGATCCATCTTTTTTGCCTTTTCCGCGTGGGGTACGAATGGCGTCAATAATATATGCCTCGCTCATAGCTTGTCCCTTTTATTGATTTGATGAAATTTATTCTAATGACTCGAGTGTAATACTTAATTTTTGAAGTGCAATGACGAGAACGGGCCAGATCATTTGAGCGATTTAGCCAATTTTAACCATAAAAAAAGCCTAAGCTAGGGAGCTTAGGCGGAGAGAAACGATTTTAATTTTTATCGGTTCGGGAGTATCAGCTTAATGATAACCGTGTAATTGACGATACAGACCCGGAGTCACACCTGTCCATTTTTTGAAAGCACGGTGGAAGGTACTGGTTTCACTGAAACCGACCTGTTGCGCGACATCTTCAAGGGTAAGATCAGGGTTAAGTAACAGGTGAATTGCGGCATCACGGCGCAAGGCATCTTTCACACCTTGATAGCTTTTGCCTTCGGCTGCCAGACGGCGACGCAAGGTTTGCGGTGATAGATATAACATCGATGCCACATCATTCAAGGTTGGCATTTCTTCACCAATCTGGCTCTTCAGCACATCACGGATTCTGGAGGTCAGTGAATTGGTATTTTTGAATTTCACCAGCAGTTGGGCCGGCGCTGCTTTCAAAAACTCTTCCAGAGTTTCTTCATTCTGGCGAACGGGCAGGTCCAGATAGTCTGCAGCAAAGGTAATTTCAGTGCGTGGCATGTCAAACTGCATCACTGGTGCAAAGAATAAAGCATCATATTCATCGGCATGGGCTGGACGCGGATAGCTAAAGTGTACGCGTTCCAGCGGTACACGACGCTCAATAAGCCAGGAAGCCAGACCGTGCCAGATCATTAGCATACTTTCGGTAATAAAATGATCCGGATCCATTGCATTTGGAATCAATGGCACCAGACGTGCTTCATGCTTGTCACGTTCTAGGGTCACCGACCAGTCATCACCGAAGAGTTTGTAGAACTGGGAAGAAAGTTCCAGTGCATCACCGAGGGTTTTGGCATGAATAATCAGCTGGCACATGATCGCAAACGTACCCAGACGGCGTTGCTGTTTGTCAAAACCGACATGCTCGTCCTGAGTCACCATCCACAACATTTTTATAAAGCGGGTATATTGTTCAGGTGAAATACGCGCTTTGGGTTGATGCAGCAGTTCTGCTTCAATCCCGACGTGAGACAATAAAGTATCGACATCCATGCCCAGACGTTTAACGCCAGATAGAGCTGCGTTGACGAAATGGATACTGATCGTATCACGACTCATGTTTAATCCTTCAGTCTCTTTAATGTTCACTAATAATTGACCTAAATGACGAAAAATAATAAAGCAATGGCAATTTACAAGAATACCTTTGCCATTTTCTTACATATTAGATTGCCGAAACTATCAAGGTAAATGGCTGAACATGACATTGTTTTTGTGCATTTATATTCTTATGATGCTAAAAAAAGCAATAGAAGTAGAGCAAATACTCCAATGTCATATGCATTAAAAGGATTGAAAATCCTAGACTTTTCTACACTTTTACCCGGCCCGTTTGCCACCTTGTATCTTGCTGATTTAGGTGCAGAAGTTGTGCATATTGAATCACCAACCCGACCGGACCTGCTACGGTTAATGCCACCTTTTGCCAATGGGCAGGCCACCTCACAGAGTTATCTGAACCGTAACAAGCAATCGGTTGCTCTGGATCTGAAAGATTCTGCAAATATCGAACTGATCAAAGCCAGGATTGCAGATTATGACATTGTGATTGAGCAATTTCGTCCCGGTGTGATGCAACGTCTAGGGCTAGACTATCAAACCTTAAGCGAAATTAATCCTAAACTGATTTACTGTTCCATTACCGGTTATGGTCAAACTGGCACATATAAAGATAAGGCAGGCCACGACATTAACTATCTGGCTTTGTCCGGAATTGCCGGACACAGTGGCCGGATTGAAAATGGTCCACCAGCTTTGGGAGTTCAGGTTGCCGATGTTGCAGGTGGTTCCCTGCATGCCGTAATTGCAATTTTGGCTGCCGTAATTGAACGTCAGCAAAGTGGCAAAGGGCAATATATTGATATATCCATGACCGATTGCGTGGTGACGATGAATAATCTGGCCGCATCTGCCAGTCTGGCTGGCAATCAGCATCAACGACCGGAATCGGGCTATCTGAATGGCGGAACTTTTTACGACTATTATGAAACCCAAGATGGACGTTATCTGTCAATTGGCAGTCTGGAACCACAATTTATGCAGGGGCTGGCACAGGCCTTAGAGCTGCCAATTATTCTGGAAAAGGGCAATTCTTTTGCTGAAGAAGATCGTACTGAGGTGAAGCAGGCGATCCAAAATAAAATCAAGACCAAGCCTTTATCTGAATGGCAAACACAGTTTGCCGCGCTGGATGTCTGCGTCGAACCGGTACTCAAACTTGAAGAAGCCTTGCATTCTGATCTGGCCCAGCAGCGAGGCTGGATGGTACAGGTGCCACTTAAAGCCCGCAGTCAGCAAACTGAAGCACAACTGGCTTGTCCGATTAAATTTTCACGTTCCACGATACGTTATGAATTTGTAGGGCAGCAATTGGGAGAGAGCCAAAATTGGTAGCATTTTTCAAGTGTTAATAGATTAGATAACGAAAGTAGAGATAAATCTTTCTATATGAAAATAAGTAATAATGATTGAAGATTTTCATCATTATTACTTTAAATTTAATCCAATGCTGTAAATACAGAGATCCGTGAAATTTTGTCAGGCTTATCAATAAAACCGCTATGAAATATGTATAAAAAGCATTTTATTGATAGGTTCAATCTCGCTATCCTTGCCGGCGATATAATAGAAACTACTAGCTGTACGCCATGTATTTATATACTGATTTTGATCAGCAACTGATTAATGAACGTGTTGCACAGTTCCGAGACCAGACGGAACGTTATTTAGCCGGTAAACTCACTGAAGATGAGTATCGTCCGCTTCGTCTGCAAAATGGTTTGTACGTACAGCGTTATGCGCCAATGTTACGTATTGCCGTGCCATATGGTTTGATGAATTCAAAACAACTTCGTAAAGTGGCTGATTTGGCAAAAGAATATGACCGTGGCTACGCGCATATTTCGACTCGCCAAAATATCCAGTTTAACTGGCCTGCACTGGAAAATGTGCCGGATATGCTGGCTGAACTGGCGACGGTGCAAATGCATGCGATCCAGACCTCAGGGAACTGTATCCGTAATACCACGACGGACCAGTATGCAGGTGTGGTTGCCGGTGAAGTTGCCGATCCGCGTCCGACCTGTGAATTGATCCGTCAATGGTCTACCTTTCATCCGGAATTTGCTTTCTTGCCACGTAAATTCAAGATCGCAGTTTCTGCGCTGGAAGAGATTGACCGTGCAGCCACTGCATTCCACGATATTGGTGTATATATCGTGCGTAATGAAGCAGGCGAAATAGGCTATAAAATCAAAGTGGGTGGGGGTCTCGGCCGTACGCCAGTGATTGGTAGCTTTATCCGTGAGTTCTTGCCGCGTGAAGACCTGATTGCTTATCTGGAAGCAGTACTTCGTGTATATAACCTGCACGGCCGTCGCGACAACAAATATAAAGCGCGGATCAAGATTCTGGTAAAAGCCTTAACACCAGCTGTATTTGCCGAGAAAGTTGAAGCTGAATTTGAGCATACGATTAAAACACTGAAAATCGATGCAGACACCTTGGCAAAAATGGATGAGAACTTTACGCCATTCGATTACCAAGATTATGCAGATGAAGATTTCACTGAATTGTTCGCGCAATATCCAAAATTCAAACAGTGGTTCAACATCAATACCAATGCACATAAAGTGAAAGGTTATCGCATCGTGACGATTTCACTGAAACGTGCCGGAATTGCACCGGGTGATGTCAGCACTGAAGAAATGAACCTGATTGCAGAGCTTGCAGACAAGTATACTTTTGGTGAGCTGCGTACTACACATGAGCAAAATATTGCGCTTGTGGATGTACCGCAAAAAAACCTGTTTGAGTTATGGCAGATCCTTGATCAGCATAACCTGGCACGTGCACACATTGGTTTCTTGACCGACATTATTTGCTGCCCGGGCGGTGATTTCTGTTCATTGGCCAATGCCAAATCCATTCCAATTTCGGAAGCAATTTCACGCCGTTTTGATGACCTTGATACCATTTACAATTTAGGCAAACTGGATCTGAATATTTCAGGTTGTATGAATGCCTGTGGTCATCACCACGTGGGTAACATCGGTATTTTAGGTGTAGACAAGAAAGGTGCAGAATTCTACCAGATCACTTTAGGCGGTAATGCCGATCATGATGCTTCGATTGGTGACATTCTTGGCCCATCATTTGCAGCCGAAGTCGTGCCGGATATTGTAGAAGAAATTCTGAATACCTATCTTGACCTGCGTCAGGAAGGTGAAGAGTTTATCGATACTTATCGCCGTGTCGGCATTCAACCATTCAAGGAGCGTGCATATGCTTAATACCGCACTACAAGTGCTCTCTAAAGATGGCACGATTGCAGACAATACATACCAATTAATTGGTGAAGACGGTATTTTACCACAGGGCGATGTCGTTCTGACTGTTGAACAGTTAGACCAGATTGCCAATGTGGTAGGTAAAAAAGCATTGTACTTAACTGTAGATGCTTCGCCGGAAAACCATGAATTTCCACTGGACCAGCTAGACACAATCTTTATCGAGTTTGCAGGTTTTAATGATGGCCGTGGCTATTCATTTGCAGCGCTGCTTCGTCGTCAAGGTTTTCAGGGCGAACTGCGTGCTACTGGGGATGTATTCAAAGATGTGTTGAACTACATGAAGCGTTCTGGTTTCGACACTTTCGTGATTAAAGAAGGTAAAGATATTCAGGAAGCTGCTGCAGGTTTGAATGATTTCAAAAATCCGTATCAGGCATCGACTGCGGTTGCACAGGCACATTATCAAACAGGTGCATAATTTAAATTATGCTGCTATAAAAAGCCGGATTGATTCCGGCTTTTTTATGTCTTAATAAAAATCTTTAATTTTCTTCAAGTTGACAGTTGATCATCCAGTGAATTCCAAACTGATCGCTAAAGGCAGCATAAAGTGCGCCCCAAAAGGTCTTTTCTAGTGGCATCTCAATTTGACCATTCACCGATAAAGCATCAAAGAGTCGTTGTGCTTCAGCTTGCTCGCTGGCGTCTAAGTTAATGGAAATATAGTGGTTATTACCTTGCATGAACACAGTATTGGTTTGCGTGCAAAATTGATCATTCGTATCAGATGCCATCAGTTCTGTAAAATCGTTAATGGGAAGTGAGATATGCAGGATTTTATTTTTATCCGCTTCCGACAGTGTGACACCTTCTTCAACTGGCATTTCACCATAACGACTCAGACTTGAAAATTCGCCTCCAAAAACTGATTTATAAAAGTTAAAGGCTGCTTCAGCCTGACCTTGGAAATTGAGGTAATGATTCAGTTGCATGGGAGAACTCCCTTTTATTTACTTGCTTTAATCTACGCCACTTTGCGGTATTTTGCGCGAGCAAGCCTTATCAAGATGTAAGCGAAAAAAATCCCCCAGATCAGGAGGATTTTTAACTCCCTATGGGAGAGGGATGGGATGAGGGAAGAGGTTACAGTAATTCAATCGCTACAGCAGTCGCTTCACCACCACCGATACACAGGGCTGCAATCCCTTTCTTGCCACCGGTACGTTTTAATGCATGAATCAAAGTCAGGATAATACGTGAACCGGTAGAACCCACAGGATGGCCGAGTGCACATGCACCACCGTTGATGTTGACTTTTTCAGGGTCTAGCTTGAACTCATCCATTGGGCACATGGTCACCATGGCAAAGGCTTCATTGATTTCCCAAAGGTCGACATCAGAAGCGGCCCATCCGGTTTTATCTAGCACTTTCTGGATTGCACCGACTGGAGCAATAGTAAACTCAGATGGATGTTGAGAATTCGAAGCATAAGCAACAATTTTAGCCAAAGGATTCAACCCTTTTGCTACTGCATTGTCAGCCGAGGTAATTACTAAAGCTGATGCACCATCCGAAATCGAGCTGGCATTAGCCGCCGTAATCGTACCGTCTTTAGCGAAAGCAGGACGCAAAGTTGGAATTTTATCGATGTTGGCATTGAACGGCTGTTCGTCTTTATCAACGACCACATCACCTTTACGGGTTTTAACTGTTACAGGCACGATTTCATCAGCAAAGTAGCCTTCATTGACCGCAGTTTGCGCCCGCTTTAATGAGCGAATCGCAAAATCATCCATCTGCTCGCGGGTATAATCTTTGGTATTTGCCATATCTTGGGCAAATGAACCCATCAAACGACCTGTTTCAGCATCTTCCAAGCCATCCAGGAACATATGATCCTTGATTTCACCATGGCCCATACGGAAACCACCCCGTGCTTTTGGCAATACATAAGGCGCATTGGTCATGGATTCCATACCGCCGGCAACCACGATATTTGCAGAACCAGCTTTAATCATGTCAGCCGCTTGCATGACGGCTTTCATGCCTGAACCACATAATTTATTAATGGTTACCGCACCAGTAGAATCTGGAAGACCAGCTTGACGCATCGCTTGACGTGCAGGACCCTGCTTTAAGCCTGCAGGGAGTACACAACCCATAATGACTTCTTCAATATCCGTTGGTTGCAGACCCGCACGGGCAATTGCTTCCTTAATAGTGACAGCACCCAGTTCCGGTGCAGTTACACTGGCCAGACTGCCCTGAAAGCCACCCATGGCTGTACGTGCACCATTTACAATTACGATGTCAGTCATTGTTGTATCTCCCTATCAGTTTTGATCGTTTTATCTTGAACTTAAGCAGTATATTGAAAAAAACTGACGATTGAAGCTTTAATCGTACCGAAGCATAAACTGGATAGTTCTATTAACATGAGGGAAGACTTTCCCTCCGGATATGCCCCATTTTGCTAAGTACAATACGCTGTTGGCTAGAAAACTGGGCAGAACAGTAGTAGAAACTGCCATTTGAACCAATAGGCAGACCTGTTTGTGCCTGATAAGTGACACTTGGTAAGCTCAAAGCTCCTCGCCAACTCAGGTTACCGTATTTGAGATTAACTACATCAATATGTAAAATGGTCTCACCTGTATCCACTTGCCTGTTTTTATTTTTATCAATGAAAACCAGCATAGTCTTGTTCCATTGATTGGCTTGGCAAGTGAGAGAATCTTGGCTTGGGCAGATCACTACATTCTGTCGCAAAATTGCAGCCTGGCTGCGTGCATAACGATTAATTGTAGATAACTTGATCGGTATGTTTTGAGCTTCCTGTCTGGCTCGGTACTCGTGATAGTAAGGAAGCGCGATACTGGCGAGAATTGCAATCATTGCAATACAGATAATTAACTCAACAATAGTAAACGCTCTTGTTATTTTTTTATACATAGAGTTACCTGATTTATATATTATTTTTCTTATAAGGGTGCTATTAATTATATGTTTTTTATGCTTTATTGAGCGTGTAATTCATTGCTTACTTAAGTTTAAAGAAAGCTGTTAAAAATAATTGGCAATCACAATAGGTCATTCAGAATAAAAAATTGAGTAAAAAGTTACCGAATTACAACGGAAATTGTAAGTAATTTTGTCAATAATTTACTTGATTAGATTAATCAAGCACTTGGAAAAATAATAAAGTGTTTGTATGATGCCATGTGAATAGCTTAAGAATAATACTGGGGTAATAAAAAGCCTATCTCAGGATGGCCTATTTATAAGGCTTGAGCTTGAACAACAATTGTTATCTCTGGAGGATAAATCCATGAAAATGAGTCGTATTGCTTTAGCTATGCTTGTAGTTGCACCTTTTGCTGCTGCAAACGCAGGCGTAACTGTTACTCCATTAATGCTGGGTTATACTTGGCAAGACACCAAGCATAACAATGGTCAGTCCCACTTGTTATCTGCACAACTCGGTCAAGGCGAAATGCAAAACGACTTGTTCGTTGGTGCAGCACTTGGTGTAGAACTAACTCCATGGTTAGGTTTCGAGGCTGAATATAACCAGGTAAAAGGTGATGTTAACCAATCACTTCGTTACATTACTGATGGTCGTCCATCACAAGTTGAACCAGGCGCTGAGTATAAGCAAACTCAAATCAACGGTAACTTCTATGTTACTTCTGATTTAATCACTGGTAACTATGACAGCAAAGTTAAGCCTTACCTATTGGCGGGTGCGGGTCACTACAAATATAAATTTGATGGTTTAACTCGTCTTAACAGCCCAACAGCTCCAGTACGTCGTGACCGTGGTAATACTTCAGAAGGTACTTTAGCAAATACAGGTATCGGTGCTTTCTGGCAGTTAAATGACGCGTTATCACTACGTACTGAAGCTCGTGCTACGTATAATTTTGATCACGAGTTCTGGAACTATACAGCACTTGCTGGTCTTAACGTAGTTCTAGGTGGTCACCTGAAGCCAGCTGCTCCAGTAGTTGAAGTTGCTCCAGTTGAGCCAGTTGCTCCAGCTCCACAAGAGTTGACTGAAGACCTGAACATGGAACTTCGTGTATTCTTTGATACTAACAAGTCAAACATCAAAGATCAGTACAAACCAGAAATCGCGAAAGTTGCTGAGAAGCTAGTTGAATATCCAAACGCTACTGCTCGCATCGAAGGTCATACTGATAACACTGGTCCACGTGCATTGAACGAACGTTTGTCTCTAGCTCGTGCTAACTCTGTTAAGTCTTCACTTGTGAACGAATACAACGTAGATGCATCTCGTTTGTCTACTCAAGGTTTCGCTTGGGATCAACCGATTGCTGATAACACTACTAAAGAAGGTCGTGCTATGAACCGTCGTGTATTCGCGACAATTACTGGTAGCCGTACTGTTCTAGCTGAACCAGTTATGCAACAACAAGCTCCTGCTGCTCAATAATTCGTTATTGAACACAGACTGAAAAAGCGACTCTAAGGAGTCGCTTTTTTTATGGCTGTTTTTTGCATACACTTGCTGCTCTAAAATGATTTTGAGTAAAGGCATGAGCATAGAACTTCCTCAAGACTTGCTGAGTCTGGAAGCCAATAGTGGTATTTATGCAATTTGGATGATCTTTCATCATTATGGTATCGATCTACATATTCCTGATCTGGTGCAATTGACACGGCACGATGATGAGATGGGAACTTCAACTATTGCGCTCGCAGTTGCGCTCAAAACCTTGGGGCTGGATGCTGAATTTTTTACAGAAGTTGATCCGGATAAACAGCCTGTTGAAGTAGAATTTTATCAAAAGGCCCAAGAACTCAAATTACCTGTTTATGAATCTCCTCTTTCATATGCAGAAATTCAAAAAAAGGCAGGTGAAGGTCGTTTTGTGATTGTGTTCTATGACACTTTAGACAGGGTAGGGAATCACTCGTTAATTTATGCTATTGATGAGCAGGAAATCAGTTTCTTTGATAGCTTTGAGGCAATGCCGGCGCATGTGTTTGAGCAGCAACGTCGGGTAGATGGAATCTGTCAGCAAGCGATTGTGATTGATGACCGTAACTTTGTAATGCGAAATAGCTAAAATAGAGAGATTAAAAAAGCAGTCCTGAGACTGCTTTTTTTGATTATTGACTGGGTTATTCCTGATCAAGCTTCATGGGCTGTACATCCATTTCCTGATAAGACACCAGTTTGGTTTTTTTCTTCCATTTGTAGCCGAACCAGATGGCCAGGAATAGCGGAATACTGATATAGGTCGATAATACGCCCATCCAGTGACCGGCCAAAACATCCTGATAGTTCTGACCCAGAACGACAATCGTACACAGAATAAATGCAAACCAGGGAGCAAAAGGAAAAAATTTGGCACGATAAGCCAGATCTTCGAGTTTATATCCTTGTGCCAGATAACCTTTACGGAAGCGGTAATGGGAAATGGCAATACCGAGCCAGACGATAAAGCCGCACATTCCTGACATGTTCAGCAGCCAGTTAAAGACTTCCTGCTCACCAAAGAAAGTGGTCAGAAAGCACAGAGCTGCGATTACAGTCGTGGCATAGAGTGCATTCATTGGCACACCACGCGGGTCTAGACGCGCAAACATTTTAGGTGCACTACCTTTACGTGCCATATCAAACAGCATACGGGTAGATGAATACATGCCCGAGTTACCTGCAGATAGAATAGCGGTCAAGATCACCGCATTCATGATGCTGGCAGCAAAGGCAAAACCAGCTTTTTCATACAATAAGGTAAAAGGAGAAAGTGCAATATCGTCGGTTGCAGCTGCCTGTAATAAACGTGGGTCATTATAGGCAATCAATGTGCCGATAACGAAAATACACACGATATAAAACAACAGGATACGCCAGAATATCTGTTTAATGGCTACCGGAATGGTTTTCTTTGGATCTTTCGATTCACCTGCCGCGACACCGACCATTTCGGTACCCTGGAAGGAGAATCCGGCAATCATCGCCACACCAATTAATGCCTGAAAGCCACCGACAAAAGGTGCATCGCCAATGCTCCAGTTGGCAAATGCTTCTGCACCCGGAGTCAGCATGATCTTCACGATCATCCAGATCCCGATAATGATAAAGGCAATGATTGCAAGGACTTTAATCAGCGAAAAGAAAAACTCAGATTCGCCAAAGCCTTTTACTGTCAGGGCATTAATCCCAAAAATAATGACAAGAAAAATGGCGCTCCAGTACACGCCCGGTATATCGGGAAACCAGAATTTCATAATGAACTGAACGGCAACCAGTTCAAAAGCCACGGTAATGGCCCAGTTGTACCAGTAATTCCAGCCTAAAGCGAAACCAAAACCACCTTCGACATATTTGGTGCCGTAAGTGAAAAATGCACCTGAAGTCGGATTGTGCGTGGCAAGCTCCCCCAAGCTGGTCATCAGGAAATAAATCATGATCCCAATCAGTACATATGCAAGCAGTGCACCACCTGGTCCAGCATTGGCAATGGTCGCACCTGAGGCCAAAAATAAACCTGTACCAATGGATCCGCCAATGGCGATCATATTCAGATGACGAGCACCCAGCTTACGCTGCAGCTGCATCGTATTTTGCGTTTCGCTCATCATGATTCCTTAACATTTTTTTGAGTGCTGGCGAAGAGCACTTTAAAGCCTTGTTGATCCGCTTTCACTGTGCAGCGACCAAAGTTTTGTTCAATCAGGGTAGGATAGTTCAAGAAACGGTTGGCCACGATCCAAAGCTCGCCGCCTGATTTTAAATGACGACGCGAGGTTTTACATAAGGTTTCACTTGCCGTGTAATCGGTCTCGATTCCCATATGAAAAGGCGGATTACTGACAATGGCATGCAGGAACAAGGGTGCATCCTCAATGCCTGTAACCGCTTTGATTTCAATCTGTTCAGGAGTAAGCTGGTTTTCTTCAAATGTCATTTGTGTAGAAGCCAGTGCAAAGGCATCAACATCCATGGCAAAAATCCGGTTTTTCGGATTCAACTTTGCCAGATACGCGCTAATCACCCCCGCACCACACCCAAAGTCGGCAATTTTACCTGAAGTGACTTGTGACAAATAAGGTAATAGTGTGGCAGTTCCTACATCCAAACGGTTTTGACTAAAGACGCCTGGAAGTGCACAAATATTCAGATCACCATTTGGTGTAGATACGGTATAACGCTGTGCCCAGTCTGCAAGTGCTTTTTTCTCGACCGTATGGTCTAGAACCAATTGCCAAAGCTGGCAATGACGTGCGCTGTCAAGTTTGAGAGTTTTACCAAAAGGCTGCAACTGTTTGGCTGCGCGTTCTATCCCGCCTTTCTTTTCACCGACCAAAAAAATACTGCTGCCCGGTTTAAGCTGCGCTGCCACAGTGTGCAGTAAATAATTCAACAGTTCTTTAGACTTGGGTACAAAAATAACTGCCTGATCAAATTCAGCTTCAGGCATTTCTGCACCAAAATGCACATCTGCTTGTTGTGACTGGAAATATTGAAAATCGTTAAAATTCCATGTCCAGACAGCCGGATTGATAGAGGCATCGAATTCAGCGAGCAGATTATCTGTCGGTGCATTAATCAGTAAGATGCGACCCGACAAAAAATCATATTGTCTTAATAAAACTTCGCTTTTAGGATCCATAGGTATCTCTCCAATATAAAGAACACTGCCTAAGCCTGACCTAGACAGTGTTCTTTGGACATGAAATTACTTCTTTGTTTCAGGAAGTACCACATTCAGAATAAGGGCAGCGATACCACCAGTGGCAACGCCTGAGCTAAAGATATTACGGAATAACTCAGGAAGATGCTCAAGAATTTGTGGAACTTGTGCAACACCTAAACCCAGTGCCAGTGAAATCGCAATAATCAGCAGGGCGCGACGGTCCAGATGGACACCAGACAGAATGTTAATACCAGAGGCTGCGACTGCGCCAAACATGACCATGACTGCGCCGCCCAGTACCGCTTGTGGAACGGCCTGAATAATACCAGCAACTGCAGGCAACAAACCAAGAATAACCAGCAAAGCAGCAATCCAGATGCCGACATAACGACTTGCTACGCCCGTCAACTGGATTACACCATTATTTTGTGCAAATACTGAACTTGGGAAGGTATTAAAAATACCGGCAAGGAATGAATTCGCGCCATTGACCAGTACACCGCCTTTAATGCGCTGCATCCATTTTGGACCATCAACTGGCTGGTTGGAAAGCTTTGAAGTCGCAGTGATATCACCAATCGCTTCTAAAGAGGTCACCAGGTAAATAAATGCCATCGGAATAAACAGGCTCCAGGAGAAGCTTAAACCGAAATGCATGGGAGTCGGAATCTGTACCAGAGGTGCATCTTTTAAGCCGGAAAAATCCAGATGGCCCATAAAGCCCGCCAGGATATAACCACAAACCAGAGCGATCAAAATGGCAGAACTTTTTACCCAGGTAATCCGGATACGGTTCAGAATAATAATCAGTGCCAGGACGGTACAAGACATGATCAGGTTGTCGGCATTGGCAAAAGTTTTATCGCTCATGGCCTGATAACCACCACCCATGCTGATTAAACCTTCTTTAATCAGGGTCAAGCCAATCAGAAGTACGACAATTCCGGTGACCAAAGGGGTAATCAGTTTTTTGATCCAAGGCAGAATTTGTGACACGCCCATTTCAATGAATGCACCTGCAATCACTACACCAAAGATAGACGCCATGACTGCTTCTACAGGTGTACCCGCAGCCACCATGGCTGACCCAATACCAATAATTGGACCGATGAAGTTGAAACTGGTTCCCTGAACGATCAGCAGACCGGCACCAAATGGCCCTACTTTTTTAGACTGTAAAAAAGTCGCGATACCCGAGATCACCAGAGACATGGATAAAATCATGTTGGTGTCTTCTTTGGAAACACCAAGCGCCAGACAAATCAGTAGGCCAGGGGTCACAATCGGGACAATAATCGCTAATAAATGCTGGAAAGCAGCTAGAAAAGCAATCAGGGGTTTTGGACGATCATTCAGACCATATATCAGGTCAAGTTGATCTTTAGAAGGAGGAGATTGATTAAAATCAGACATGTGTCAATGCAAAATAAGGCTGGATGGCGCTATTCTAATCGAGTTACACGTCTTTACAAAATCAAAAAAGCCTCGACCAGACAAAAAAAGTTGAGGAGTAGGGCTACAGTGACTATAAAAGTTTTGTATTTTTCTGTATAATTTGCCCTCAAATTACACACGCATTGAATTTACATGTCAGATATTAAAACTCTCCGTAACATCGCCATTATTGCGCACGTCGATCATGGTAAAACCACTCTTGTAGACAAACTTTTGCAACAATCAGGTGCTCTCGGTGATCGCGCGGGTGAGATCGAGCGTGTCATGGATTCCGGTGCTATTGAAAGTGAACGTGGTATTACCATTCTTGCAAAAAATACTGCAATCAAATGGTTAGATGAACGTACCAATACTGAATACCGCATTAACATCGTGGACACCCCGGGACACGCCGACTTCGGTGGTGAAGTTGAACGTGTAATGTCGATGGTTGACTGCGTACTTCTTCTTGTAGATTCACAAGAAGGCCCGATGCCACAAACACGTTTCGTAACGCAAAAAGCATTCGCACGTGGTTTAAAACCAATCGTAATTATTAACAAAGTTGACAAGCCAAGCGCGCGTCCAGACTGGGTAATTGACCAAGTATTTGATTTGTTTGATAACTTGGGTGCTTCTGACGAACAGTTAGACTTCCCGGTTGTTTATGCTTCAGGCCTTCGTGGTGTTGCTGGTCCTTCTCCAGAAGAACTTGCTGAAGACATGACTCCGTTGTTCCAAACGATTGTAGATATCGTTGAACCACCAAAAGTTGACGTTGATGGTCCATTCCAAATGCAAGTGTCTTCACTTGACTATAACAGCTTCGTTGGTGTTATCGGTATTGGTCGTATTCAACGTGGTTCAGTAAAATTGAATACACAAGTCACTGTAATCGATAAAGAGGGCAAAACACGTAACGGCCGTATCTTAAAAATCATGGGTTATCATGGTCTAGATCGCGTTGACGTTGAAGAAGCTTCTGCAGGCGATATCGTTTGTGTAACGGGTATCGATGCACTCAACATTTCTGACACCATTTGTGATCCGAAAAATGTTGAAGCTTTACCTCCATTATCTGTAGATGAACCTACAGTATCGATGACCTTCCAGGTAAACAACTCACCGTTTGCTGGTAAAGAAGGTAAATTCGTGACTTCACGTAATATCCGTGAACGTCTAGACCGCGAATTGATTCACAACGTAGCACTTCGCGTTGAAGATACTGACAGTCCGGACCGTTTTAAAGTGTCTGGTCGTGGTGAACTTCACCTTTCAGTTCTGATTGAAAACATGCGCCGTGAAGGCTTCGAGATGGGTGTATCCCGTCCGCAAGTAATCATCAAAGAAATTGATGGTGAAAAACAAGAGCCATACGAAAACGTAACGTTTGACGTTGAAGAACAGCATCAAGGTGCTGTAATGGAACAAATGGGTTTCCGTAAAGGTGAAATGACCAATATGGAAGTTGACGGTAAAGGCCGTATCCGTATTGAAGCAACTGTTCCTTCACGTGGCTTGATTGGTTTCCGTTCTGAATTCCTGACCATGACTTCTGGTACAGGGATCATGACGTCAAGCTTCTCGCATTACGGTCCAATGAAACAAGGTACTGTTGCGAAACGTCAAAACGGTGTATTGATTTCTATGGTTCAAGGTACTTGCCTGGGCTATGCATTGTTCACGCTTCAAGACCGCGGTCGTCTATTCGCTAAACCTCAGTTAGAAGTTTACGAAGGTATGATCATCGGTATTAACTCTCGTTCAGACGACATGACAGTTAACCCGACTAAAGCGAAACAGTTAACGAACGTACGTGCCTCTGGTACAGATGAAGCGTTGACCCTTGTTCCAGCAATTGAATATACGCTTGAACAAGCGCTTGAATTCATTGAAGATGATGAGTTAGTAGAAGTAACACCTAAGTCAATCCGTATCCGTAAGCGTTTCTTGACTGAAAACGAACGTAAACGTAACCGTTCAGGTAAATAATCTGTAGATTATTGGCCCGCTTACTAAAAACCGTAATCTTTTCGAAGATTACGGTTTTTTTATATTTACGCTATGCTCACATCGTAATTTATTAAATCGTATTAAACTAAGTCAAAATTAGAAGTTTCTAGTCAGGTATAATTTAGCCCAAAACTTGAAAATAAAATATGGGAGCAGACATGAGTATTATTCAAGAATTTAAAGAGTTTGCCATCAAAGGCAATGTGATGGATCTGGCGATTGGTGTCATCATTGGTGGTGCATTCAATAAAATCATCGACTCGATGGTCAAAGACATTGTTATGCCGGTAATCAGCTGGATTTTAGGCGGAGATGTTGACTATTCCAACTGGTTCTTGGTACTGGGGGATAATCCGAATAATGTCACCACACTCGCTCAGGCCCAAGCGGCTGGCCTAAACGTTTTTGCTTATGGTAACTTTTTGACTATTCTGATCAATTTCTTGTTATTGGCTTGGGTGGTATTCCTGTTAGTTAAAGCGATGAACAAGTTGCGCCGTAAGCAGGAAGCAGAACCTACTACGGAAGAGACACCGGAAGATGTCGCATTGTTACGTGAAATTCGTGACGAGTTAAAAAAACGTCCTGATCCTGAAGCTTAAGTTCCAGGGATTAAAAAACGGCGCCTATTGCGCCGTTTTTTTAATTTCCCTCTGCGGCCAAGAGATGAGACACATTGTTTCGCAAAGGGAGAGCTTAAATATAATCTAATTTATTTAAATATCTCGTTACCCTTGCGGATTATATTCCTCACCGCTTAAAAGAAGAAAAGAAAAATATTTAGAAATCTGCCCGAAACTTAATTTCGACTAAATGGAAACCAAACTGGCTTTTGACCGGGCCATGCAATACCCGTTCTGCTGCAGTAAAAACCAGTTTATCAATCACTGGAACCAGCTGGCCTTTTTTGATTTCACCCAGCTCACCACCACGTTTGGCAGAATTACAGGTCGAATACTGTTTGGCGATTTTATTAAAGTCTGCGCCACTTAAAATCTTCTTTTTAAGCTGTTCTGCAGTTTCTTTGTCTTTGACCAGAATATGACGCACAATGGCTGTTTTCATGACTTTTTTCCTCGTACAGTTGCCATTTTTTTGACAGGGAGCTGGCGCTTTTTCAAAGGTTGGCATTCAGGACAAAAAACGGAAGCCCGTTGCCCCAATTTAATATTTTCAAGCGTAGTTTCACAGTTCACGCACATTTCACCAGCGCGGCCATAAGCCAGCAAGGTTTGCTGGAAATAGCCATTTTCGCCCATGGCATTGGTGTAGTCTCTTAGGGTTGAGCCACCCAGATCAATTGCCTGTTTTAAAATGCGCTTAATTTCAACGACCAGTTTTTCAATCTGCTCAAAACTCAATGTAGAGGCAGGTTGTGCTGGATGAATGCCCATATTAAACAGGCTTTCAGTCGCATAAATATTGCCTACGCCCACCACCACATGGTTATCCATAATTGCAACTTTGGTGCCAACATTTTTATTCTTCAGTTTTTCAAACAAATACTCGGCATTAAAGCTCTCACTTAAGGGTTCTGGTCCCAAGGTGTCGATCAATTTGCTTTGGGATTGGGCATCTAGCCAAAGAATACAGCCAAAACGGCGAGGGTCGTGATAACGCAGTTGAATATCTTCAAACTGGATAATCAGATGGTCATGTTTGCGTAATTCTTCAGTGCTCTCGCATAGACGGAAACTCCCAGACATGCCCAAATGCCAGAGCATCGTCTCATGTTCAAACTCCGCCAGAATATATTTGGAACGGCGACTAAGCTTGAGCAATTTCTGTCCCACCAGCTTCTCTATATTTTCCGGAATGGGCCAGCGTAAACTTGACTGGCGTACTTCAACACGTTTCACGCGTTGTTCCAATAAGGGTAATAAACTGATTTTGGTGGTTTCGACTTCTGGTAATTCAGGCATAACACATCGCTGGCGAGGGAGATGCAGCTAATATTGGGTGAATCGGCCAGGATTGCAAGCATTAATCTAAAGGAAATAATTGGAAAATGGCTAGATATTTCATATTTATTTAAGCTGTATTTTGTTTGAAAAATGAACTTTATTTTTAGGCCTTTCTAGCAGAATTTTAGTTGAATAAACCTCACGATAAAATTGAGTAAATTATAAAATTTTGAAAAATATATAAATAATTTAAAGTATCAAAATAAAAATTATATTTTTATATTTAAAGCATAACTAAAAGTTTAATCAATAATAAAAAAAATGCTGAGAATTTATATGAAAATTTATGTAACTTCATGTGCCTGAAAGCAATTTTAAAACCTTGCTTGTTTTTCTCCTTATGTTCGGGTTTTACATGAAATATTTAGGTCTAGCTCTATTGCCTTTGTTGGCTGCCATGACAACCGCACAAGCGGAAACTGCATTTGATCCACAAGGTCAGTATTTACTGGGGGACTGGAATGGTCAACGTACAAAACTGGCCCAACAGGGGATCAAATTTGAAGCCAATCTGTTAACCGATACCGCATATCTTGCTGATGGTGGCCGTAATGAGGGTGCAGATCCATTAACTTCTGCCCAATTATGGCTGGGTAGTCAACTGGACATGGAAAAACTGGCAGGATGGGAAGGTATCACTATACGTGCCGCGATGACTGCACGTCAGGGGCAAAGTACCTCTATTCGTGATCTGCAGGATACTAATGCCCCACAGTTGGCAAATGTACAAGGCACTTTTGGACGCGGTAATCAGGATAGCCGCCTGAGCGAGCTGTCCATTGAGAAGAATTTTAAAGACCAGGGGCTCAGTATTAAGGCAGGCCGTCTTGGTCTGGGCATGGATTTTAATGTCATGGCCTGCGATTTTGCCAGTACGGCATTCTGTGCAGCGCAAATGGGCAAATGGCAGGGCAATATCTGGATGAATACGCCAGTTGCACAATGGGGTGCACGGGTGAAGCAGCAAGTGGCCCCTGAACTCGCGATACAAGTTGGTGTCTACGAGTTTAATCCAGATAATGGTAATGGTGCCAAAGAAGGTCAAGGCTGGAGTCTGGATACCGACCATGCCGATGGCGTAACCATTCCTGCAGAAATCGTATGGACACCGAAATCATTGGTGAATGGCTTGCCGGGCAGCTACCGTATTGGCGGGATGTACAATACTGCCGATGAAGTTGCCAACCAGAAAGATATTGCCCATCCTGCAGATGCCAAAAACCGTACCTTTGCAGGCTGGTTAGCAGTGGAACAACAGCTCACTTCAACAGGCGCAGGTCGCAAAGGTTTACACAGTTTTGCCAACTTTACCTGGCATGACCGCGATACTAACAAAGTGGATAATTCACAACAAATTGGTGTGAAATATATCGGTTTGGTTGACACTCAGTCAAATGATATTCTGGGCTTGGCGGTTAACCGTGTGCATGTCAATCATCGCTTCGCAGCTTCGCGTCCAGCTTTGAATGCAGATGCAGAATACAATATTGAACTCAACTATAGCTATAATGCAACAAAGTGGCTGATGTTACGTCCAAACCTGCAATATGTGGTGAATCCAGGGTCAAGCAATAACGTAGATAATGCGCTCGTGCTCGGTTTAAGCAGTCGCCTGATCTTCTAAAAAGTGATGCTTCACGTTATAACTAAACAGGCTTATTAAAGCCTGTTTTTTATTGCCCGATCATACTTGACATGAAGAAAGAGGGAATGCCACGTGACATTATTATTTCAACCGCTACAGTTTGGTTCATTATCACTCAGCAATAAAATTATTATTGCACCGATGTGTCAGTATTCAGCCACAGATCAGGGTGAAATCACCTATTGGCATGAGCAGCAATGGGCAAGTTATGCACTCTCTGGTGCGGGTCTATGTATTGTGGAAGCGACTGCGGTACAGCCAGAAGGCCGGATCAGTTATGCCGACTTAGGCTTATGGAATGATCAGCAAGCTGCCCAAATAAAAGCATTACTGGCCAAGGTCAAATCTATCTCGCCAATGCCATTTGCGATTCAACTCGCACATGCCGGACGTAAGGCTTCTACAGATAAACCCTGGTCAGGAAAAGGGCAGATCGCGCCAGATCAGCCCCATGGCTGGCAAACCGTTTCTGCAAGCAATCTGCCGTTTCAGGCAGACGAACATCCACCCAAAGCCCTAAGCCATTCAGAAATTGAGCAAGTCATTGCCGACTTTGCAAAAAGTGCCAAACGTGCAGTGGATGCCGGCTTTGACATGATTGAGTTGCATGCAGCACATGGTTATTTATTGCATCAGTTTATGTCACCGCTTTCAAATAAACGCGATGATCAGTATGGTGGTTCACTGGAAAACCGGATTCGTCTGACACTGGAAGTATTGCAAGCCATGAAGGCCGCAGTTCCGGAAGGCTATCCGATCGGGGTACGTATTTCGGCCAGCGACTGGATGGATCAGCCAGACAGCTGGACTATTGATTCTTCAATTGAATTGTCTAAAGCACTGGAAGCTGCTGGGGCTGCCTATATTCATATTTCCAGTGCCGGTCTGCATGTCAAACAGCACATTGATGTGAAACCGAATTATCAGGTGCCTTTTGCAGATGCGATCAAGAAAGTGGTGAGTATCCCTGTAATTGCTGTGGGATTGATCACTGAAGCAGAACAGGCAGAAGATATTCTGCAAAAAGGCCAGGCCGATGCCATCGCCATTGCCCGTGCCATTCTGTACGATCCACATTGGCCTTGGCATGCAGCCGCAGCACTTGAGGAAAAAATCAAAATTTCACCGCAATATCTGCGCAGTGCCCCACATGGGTTGAATCATTTATTTGAGCCTTTTTAACACTGCTTTAGTGTCAGAAATTCTTATAATAGGAAATCGATGGCAAGAGGATAGTGTATTATGATTTTTGCGGTCATTGTGCCCATATTTTTATTATTGGCACTGGGTTATCTGACTGTAAAGAGTCAAGTATTAAGCAAGGAACAGGTAGGTACGGTCGGTGCTTTTGTCATTAAAGTGGCCTTACCCTTGCTGTTCTTTCAATCCCTTGCCTCCAAAGACCTGCATGAAATCTGGTATTTTGAATACTTTGCAGTGTATAGCAGCGTGACCTTAGTGCTCTATGGCAGTGGCTTCTGGATCATGCGCCAGTATTTTCAGAATACGCATTCGCAAAGTGCTGTCCTGTCTCTAGGCGCCGCAATGTCAAATACCGGTCTGATTGGTACGGCTGTGCTGAGTCTATTGATGGGACAGCAGGCGATGACCTATACCTCTCTGGTGGTGATCATTGAAAGTGTATTGCTGATTCCGCTGGTGCTGGTACTCGCGGCAATGGGAACACAACATCAGGCGAATCTGGGTTCCATTTTAAAAAGTGCATTGCTCACCTTGCTAAAAAATCCCCTGTTTATGGGGGTGATGCTCGGGATGGCCTGTGCTGTATTCCAGATTAGAATTCCGGTCTATCTCGATCAGATGTTTGCCTTGATTGGTCAGACTGCCTCACCGCTGGCCCTGTTCGCAATTGGCGGTGGTATCGTGGGAATGAGCCTGAGATATGTCAACCTGCAAAGTTTTTATCTGGTATTTTCCAGCAATATTATCATGCCACTCTTGATGTATCTGGGGCTAAGCCAGTTGACGGACTTAAATCAGGAAATGGTTCGTGCCGGTACATTGATTGCAGCTTTGCCAATGCCCACGATTTTTGGCATGTTGGGGCAGGCGTATGGGCTGAATGATCGAGCCTTAACCCCATTGTTGATGAGTACTATTGCCGGTTTTATGGTGACCAGTGGTTTAATTGCTTTATGGTGGGGATAATCTTTTAGAAGATGAATGCTCTGTCATTAAAAAAAGCCCCCGATGTGTGGGGCTTTTTTATTTAAATTTATTGATTCAACTTAACTTTTTTTCGCAGGTGCTTTTTTCTGCTCAGCCAGCATTTTATCTACTGCTGCCAAAGATTCTTTGGCCTGCGGAATATTTTGCTGCGCCAGTGCGGCAAAGATTTTTTTCGCTTCTGGCAGGTTTTGCGGCACGATACTGCCATTCGCAAACATATTACCTACTGCCATCAGCGCCGGAATATAGCCTTTTTTTGCCAGTTCCTGAATGCTGCTTAGGCCTTGCTGAATCGGTTTTTCATCTTTGTTTTTGAAACCGCTGCTGATGTCATATAAGGCTTTTGCATGAATGGCCTGCATATTGCCTTTGCTGATTAGCGGTTGCAGTTTTTGCAGACCGGCTTTATTGGAGGCTGGCGTATTTTCAGAAAATAGCAGTACCGCCAGATCTACGCTGGCATCTTCAAAATTGGCTGCCGAGGCACGTTCCAGATGCTGTTTGGCTTTGGTCAAATCCTGTTTGAGACCGAGCGTGCCAGCTGCGTAGTTTTTACCCAATACATAATTGGCCACCGGATAGCCTTTGCTGGCAGACTGCTCATAGAGCTGAATGGCTTTTTTCTCGTCTTTGACGGTACCTTGGCCAGTCTGGGTTAAATAGCCTAAGTTATATAAAGCCTGGGCATTGCCTTGGCTGGCTAGCTTGTTTAAAGCTTCATAGGCGCCTTTAAAATTATTGGCTTTCACCATAGCTTCAATTTTTTCAAATTGCGGATCGATTTGATCTTGTGCAGTATTTGCCAGAGCGAATGATGCAGAAGCGGCGAGAGCTACCGCGAGGATTAACTTTTTCATGGTTCCTATAACCTTATTATTGCTGGCACCTTATTCCTTGGTGCGGTTTTAATCATTTTTACTTACATCATCATAAAAGGATTTTATGCTTTGTAAATATGTAATTTGTCACTAAATACAAATCATCAGGACATAATTCACTGGTTTAATCGATGCATGATAGGGACAGGTTTTCGCTCAATTCCAAAGATATTGAAAGGATTACTTTAATTCAGCTATTTTCTCTGATTAAATCTCGCTTTATATCAGACTCCCAGGATTTCCCCATGTTTGTCAAAACCATTAGACGTCACTATGACAGAATCAACGCAGATGACTCGATTGCCGATGAGGACAAGATTGATGCGTTATTGATGAAACTTGGGGCAGAGTTTTTGATTAGCCAGGAAGACCGGGTATATATCTTTCAAAAAGGCGAACTCACGGCAAAGTTTGATGCCAAGCATGCGCGAGCCTATCATTTCAAAGACTATGTCGTGAAAGACATGAACAAACTGTTCCACGGTTTCTAAAATTCCAAAATAAAAAAGCCAAGAATTTCATCTTGGCTTTTTTTTTCATGGGCGGAACCTGAATTATTGCGGACGCGCGACATCACCACTCAATGCTTCCGGAAGTTCCAGCACTTCTAGGCCCAATTCGGTTAATGCCTCAGGCTTTGCGACCACCAGCGCTTTGTAACCGGCATCCGTCGTGATGCTATTGACGACTTCTACATCATTATTCAGTTTTGTCGCCACAGCAGGGGTGACACCTGTACCTTGAACCAGATGTAACCAGTGTTTTGGCTTGGCTTTAAACCATAAGCGCGCAATCACTTCCTGCCCCAGATAGCAGCCTTTATCATAGTGAATGCCGTCGCGTTGATGTAAACGCAATTCCTGAGGTTGAAACAGATTGGCGGTAGCTGCCTGAATCCAGGCCTGACCTGATTCAATGGCTTGCTGCTCCCACAGGGCGACATTGGTTTCAGTCGCAACAAAGTCAGTATAAATACCATTGATGACCGGATATACCGGACCGACCAGTTCCAGTTTCATTTTTGAAAAAGCACCAAATTTCTTAATATGATTCGCCAGTTCTGTTGCCTGATCTTCAGTGCTTACGATTTCAAAGCTTTCCGGACTGATCTTTTTAAGCCATAAGCCAAATTGAATCCGTCCTTTCAGGCTACAGATCGCCGTATAGCGGGTCTGGTTTTCTGCCAAAGTTTCAGTATTCAAAGTCACCTGACCTTGAAGGAATTTTTGTGCATCGACACCATTTAGGCTAAACAATGTGAAAGCAGGAGACGTTGCCATAATAAGCCCCAGTTTGAATACTATAAATCAATGCAGTTATTGTGCAGCATGCATCAGACAGAGGCAAACAAAAAAGCCACCAATCTGAATCAAGAGATTTTTGGGGTAATTGGGAGGCAGAGATGACATGTTTCTGATGCAGATCAATGACAAGGAGCTTACCTTCAAAAAAGCTTACTGTTTTTCTCAAGCGCCGATTTTTGGGGGCGGGGATAGAACAAAGATTCTGTCTGAATTTGATGATTTTTTATACTTTCATTAATTTCTCATACTAAAGAATGAGAAAAATTCAGGTCAATTTTTAAGAAAAATCACAATTTAGAGTCAAAATTCTAAAGTGTGGAGCGTAAATTACAGTAAAAAGGCTATATTTCATATTTAAATATTTGAAAATTATAAGATTTGGGAAATGGACTTTCGACAGCGTACAATGCCTTGATTAAAAAACAAGTCATCAAGAAAATTTGATGAATAAAAAGAGTAATGAATGAGGGCAGGTAAGCTATGAATAACAACTACCGTAAACCACTACAAGGCACCCAGTTAGAATACTATGACGTGCGTCAGGCCGTTGAAGATATCCAGCCAGGCGCATATGCCAAACTCCCATATACCTCCAAAGTGCTGGCCGAACAGCTGGTTCGTCGTTGTGATCCTGCCATTTTAGAACAGTCTTTACGCCAGCTCATCGAACGTAGACAGGACCATGATTTTCCCTGGTATCCGGCACGTGTGGTCTGTCATGACATCCTGGGTCAAACTGCACTGGTTGACCTTGCAGGCCTGCGTGATGCGATTGCCGACCAGGGTGGTGATCCATCCAAAGTCAATCCGGTGGTGCCGACCCAGCTCATTGTCGATCACTCTTTGGCTGTAGAATATGGCGGCTTTGATCCTGATGCTTTTGAGAAAAACCGTGCCATTGAAGACCGCCGTAATAAAGACCGTTTCCATTTTATTGAATGGACCAAAACGGCATTTGAAAATGTCGATGTGATTCCGGCAGGTAACGGCATCATGCACCAGATCAATCTGGAAAAAATGTCACCGGTGATTCAGAATCGTGATGGTGTGGCATTTCCTGATACCTGTATTGGTACAGACTCGCATACACCACATACCGATGCCTTGGGCGTAATCTCGATTGGTGTAGGCGGTCTTGAAGCTGAAAACGTGATGCTGGGCCGTGCCTCGTGGATGCGTCTGCCAGATATCATTGGGGTAGAGCTGGTCGGGCAACGTCAGCCGGGCATTACTGCAACGGATATCGTCTTGGCATTAACCGAATTCCTGCGTAAGGAACGTGTGGTTGGCGCATATTTAGAATTCTTCGGTGAAGGCGCAGACAGCATGTCAGTCGGTGATCGTGCCACGATTTCTAATATGACCCCGGAATATGGTGCAACGGCAGCCATGTTCTATATCGATCAGAACACCATTGATTATCTGACTTTGACCGGCCGTGAGCCTGAGCAGGTGAAACTGGTTGAAACTTATGCCAAAGAGATCGGGCTTTGGGCATCGGAGATGACTCAGGCTGAATATCCGCGTGTGCTGCGTTTCGATTTATCCACCGTAACACGCAACATTGCCGGCCCATCGAATCCGCATGCACGAGTATCGACAGCAGATCTGAAAGAAAAAGGCATTGCCGGTAATCTGGAAGCTGCACGTGCACAAGAAGCAGAAGGTTTAATGCCGGATGGTGCGGTGATTATCGCGGCGATTACCTCATGTACCAATACCTCCAACCCGCGTAATACCGTAGCAGCCGGTTTGCTGGCACGTAAAGCCAATGAACTTGGTCTGACCCGTAAGCCTTGGGTGAAATCATCTTTCGCGCCGGGTTCTAAAGCGGCAGCCCTGTATCTGAAAGAAGCAGGGGTTTTAAAAGATTTAGAAAAGCTGGGCTTTGGTATTGTGGCCTATGCATGTACCACCTGTAACGGTATGTCGGGCGCATTAGATCCAAACATCCAGCAAGAAATTATTGACCGTGATCTATACACGACTGCAGTATTGTCAGGTAACCGGAACTTCGATGGCCGTATCCATCCCTATGCGAAACAGGCTTTTCTGGCATCTCCACCGCTAGTAGTTGCTTATGCGATTGCCGGAACCATCCGTTTTGACATCGAAAAAGATGCTCTGGGCACAGACAAAGACGGTAATCCGATTTACTTAAAAGATATCTGGCCTTCGGATGAAGAAATTGATGCCTTGGTCAAAGAGTCTGTCAAGCCGGAACAGTTCAAGAAAGTGTATATTCCGATGTTTGATCTGGGTGAACGTAAAAAGGCAATAAGTCCGCTGTATGACTGGCGTCTGCAAAGTACCTATATCCGCCGTCCGCCGTATTGGGAAGGTGCACTGGCTGCACCGCGTACCCTCACCAACATGCGTCCATTGGCTATTCTTGGCGATAACATCACTACTGATCATTTGTCCCCATCGAATGCGATTGTGCGTGACTCGGCAGCAGGTGAATATCTGGCGAAAATGGGGGTACCTGAGGAAGACTTTAACTCTTATGCGACGCATCGTGGTGATCACCTGACTGCACAGCGTGCAACCCTGGCGAATCCGAAGCTGTATAACGAAATGGTGGTGCGTTCTGACGGTACCATCAAGCAGGGTTCAAAAGCGCGTGTAGAGCCTGAAGGCGAAGTGATGCGCATGTGGGAGGCGATTGAAACCTACATGAACCGCAAGCAGCCGTTGATCATTATTGCCGGTAAGGATTATGGTCAGGGTTCAAGCCGTGACTGGGCGGCGAAAGGTGTGCGTCTGGCAGGTGTAGAAGCCATTGTGGCAGAAGGTTTTGAGCGTATTCATCGTACCAATCTGGTGGGTATGGGCGTGTTGCCACTTGAGTTTAAGCCGGGTACAGATCGTAAAACATTAAAGCTGGATGGTACTGAACTGTATAGCGTGATTGGTAATATTGCACCACGTTCTACTTTGACTCTGGTGATTGAGCGCGCCACTGAAGATGGTAAGGAACAGACCATCGAAGTGCCTGTGACCTGTCGTCTGGATACCGAAGAAGAAGTTTCTGTATATGAAGCGGGTGGTGTATTGCAACGCTTTGCACAGGATTTCTTGGAAGGGAATGTGTAATTTTCCTCTTTAACCCAAAGTCCATTATGTGGCTTTGGGTTAGTAAGTATAAATGAATACTCTTGGTTAATAATCCATAAATTAGTTTGTAAGTATTGCTAATTCATTTGGATAAAAGGTTTTTAAAATTTCCTTCAATAGAATTGGATATGGTATTCCATAAGCTTTAGCAATTATTGAAACTGAGTCTAAAGGTAAATTAAAAATACCTGATTCTAATTGTTCTATCACATTCGGAATTTCAGGGTATTTCTCCAATAAGTCCGATGGATTAAAAGGTGTAGTTAGTTCTTTTTTAGCATCTTTTAATGTATTTGAGAATGATAAAGGAGAGTTGAAAAAAAACTGCTGTTCTTCTTTTTTATAGAAAGTAGGTTTAAAGCCTTTTCTTCTGAGTAACCAATGTTTTAAAGATGTTGCGCATAGGACATATTTAGAGACTGTTTCGATTTCGCCAGCACTGATAGCATTTTTTAATGTCCTAAGATCAATTCCTGCTAATTGGGCAATTGCTTTGGGATAGTTACAGTTATCGGCGTCAAAATAATTTACGGTAGGATCATGCTCAAGTGCATGACGGACTAAAGCCATTGTCACTATTTCATTTGATTGTGCAGTAATTTGAAAATGATCTGAATGTATAATGTGTATAAAGTCCACACAGTCAGTTAATTCGTCAATACAACACTTATAACCATTGCCATTGACAGCATACTCATATACCCACTCAAATGGATACCAAATTGAACTATTTCTAAAGTAAGTTCTAGCTTTTTCTTCATCTTGTTTAATTTTAAAAGTAGGTAACTCGTAAGCAGATCCTAAATCTTCATATTCACGTACACCAAAAACTTGTTCCATGATGCCATAAATGCCCATATAAGCTTGCATTGTTGAAAAATTACCCAGAGCACACTCATAAATATTTTGGAAAAATTCTTCTTTAGAAATAACTTTTTCTTTAGCCATTAGGATTAATCAATTTAGGGAATTATTATTACTTTAACATTTTTATGAATAATTCAAAGAAAAAATCATAAAAGTATTGTTTTTTTGCTTTTTATTTAATATGATTATTTCATTGAAAATATCATATAGAATTAAGTTATGAATGAAGTAATTGTTAATGAAGCGAATCTTAAAAATAATCACATTTACTTGAACGAAATTTACTCAATTTTTCCAGCAGAGGCTATAGGAGGGAATAATGCGTCATCGAAAGGAAAAGAGCTGGAGATTAGATATATATGCGATGGAAAGACAAAAAAATTTATGACTGATATTGCAGGTGATAAAAAAATATTTAGAAAACGTGGAAAGCTCTCAGGGACTGGCATGCTTTTATCGGATTTAGATGTTAAAGCGGGTGATATTCTTAAGTTTAAAAAGATTGATAAATATGTTTTTGAAATTTGTGTAGTAGTTTAAAGTTGTGGCTACCTTGTATATGTAGAACCAATGAAGTGGACTTACCTTTGTCCTGTTTCGAGTAGTAATTGGTCAGTGTGTAATATACAAAAAACGCGAGTAGTTGTGGGTAGTGTTTGGAACCGTCTTTTAGCTTTTAAAAGGCGGTTTTTTTATTAGTAGTCTTCGCCCAAATGCCACCATCATTTACAAAAATGGACAATAGACATTCATCACTGGAGGGTTATACTAGACAGACCATTTCTAAAACCATGGAGAACAAAGATGGTTACTGCTGGCGAAAAACCCGGAACAGGCTTCTATTTTTGTATTCAATGCGGTCACCGCACCTACTTAGAAATTGGTACTGATCGTTTACCACCGTGTACCAAATGCCAAGGCAATCAATTTAACAATAAGAATGCCTAAGCAAAAAAACTCAAACAGTTACCCTCTGTTTTGAATGAAAGCCCTATTACTCGATAGGGCTTTTTGCTATCTAAACATCCCTGTTTATAGTTTGAGATTGATTGAAATTTGATCAATAAAACCCCATATAAAAGTCTGGATTCACAGTTTTTAGGATAGCTCAATTGCAACATTATCTTGATCTGAATCACGACTCAGGTGTTGCCAACTATGAGATTGGTAATGAGTTTATTCGTGTGCAATTCAAGAAAACCTCGAAAGTTTATACCTACAGCTATAGCAGTGCCGGTTATCAGCATGTCGAAAATATGAAACAGCTTGCCCAATATGGCGATGGGCTAAATGCCTATATTAATCACCATACTCGTCACCTGTTTGTACGCTAAAACTGGTCTGCTTCTTGCTTGGTTAATAGTGTGATCAAGGTAAATATTTTTAAAGAATAAATAGCTGCCTTGAAATAATACCCGTGCATATAAAAGAGAGGACAGCCACCTATGGACATTAACGGGCATGCACCAGAATCAGGAAAATTAGATCAAAAAGCCCATTTTTATTCCGCATGGCCGCTCATCTTGATTCTTTTCGGAGGGGTGATTGGCTCACTATATGGTGTGATCGCCTATCTGCTTAATCTAAAAATCTATGGTTCTGAACTGACCAGACTCAACAAGGTTTTGGCTAATCTCCTCTGTGGGATGTCAGCCATCAGTGCCTGGTGGTTTAGTGCACAATGGATTCAGAGCAATTTCTTTCAATAAAATAGAAATTCTCTACTGAATATAAATTGCAATAAAGATCATTTTTATCGAATAAAAAAGCGTAAAAAAATTGAAATAGAATTTATTTCTCTTTATTTGGGTCAATATTGAAATAAATTTTCAGATTTAATCGAAATTAAAAAAACATAGGAAATTAATTTCGTCCATCTTTGCCTAATATAACTCTCAAGGGTGTGATGGGATCGGAAAGAGTAGCATGCTGTGAGCGGCGCAAAACGCGAGTGCAGTACGAACCCAAAAGGTCTCGATTCGGCTTAGGACGCTATAGACCAAAAGTTTATAGGCTATAAGATCAGGTCTTACAAAGAATGATAGTTGAAGTAAACCATTGCAAGTTTTCCCAACACCCTAAAAAATTCTCTGCTCAATTTAAATCATAAAAATTAAAATATATAAATCATTGTCTTATAGTTCATCTTCATTCCAATAAGATACAAATCAATTCTTCATTTTTCAAGATGATCTGCTATTTTAAAATCATGAGTTGTCCCGCAGGGGAATCAGCATGAATCTCGATATCTGGTTTCAGTTTTTACTGTTTTGCACACTGATCAATTATGTCATTCTGATGATCTGGTGCATGCTGTTTGTATTTGCCCGAAACTGGATAAGACAAGTGCACGGCAAATGGTTTCGGCTGTCAGATGCCAGTTTCGATGTGATTCATTATTCAGGTATGGCACTCTATAAAATTGGAATTCTGCTATTTAATTTGACGCCCTTAGTCGCAATTTATCTGATGAATCAAGGCTAGGTACTCAACTGCGACTGACTCTTCGAGCGATAAGAATAAGACTGGCTCAGCATAAGTTTATCGCCAATGTATCGCGTGGCAGGATCAATAAAAACTAAAAAATATTTCAAAGGAGTTGAAGCATGAATCAATTCAAATCAGCACTGATTTTAGGTGCCTTGATCGGCTTGGGGATGATTATAGCAGGATGGATTCTGGGTCATAGTGCACTGAAAATTAAAGAGTATGAGCGCATAGTTTCAGTCAAAGGCTTGGCAGAACGCGAAGTCAAAGCCAATGTGGCGGTATGGCCAATCCGTTTTAATGCCGGTAGTCAGGATCTGGCCGAACTGTACGATATCATGCAAACCAATACCCAGGAAATTCAGACCTTTTTAAAAAATGAAGGGTTTAGCACGGAAGAAATTACCAGTGCGTCACCGAGTATCACCGACAAATACGCGCAGCAATATGGTGGTGATGCCAATGTGGCGCTACGTTATACTGCCAGCCAGACCATCACCGTCTATACCCACAAAATAGATAAAGTGCGTGTAGCACAAACTCGACTGGTGGCTTTGGGCAGAAAAGGTATTGCCTTTGCGGGAGATGATTCTGGACAAAGAACAGAATATTTATTTACCAAGCTGAATGACATTAAACCGGCGATGATTGAACAAGCCACACAAAATGCCCGCAGTGTGGCAGAAAAATTCGCTGCAGATTCAAAAAGTCGTCTGGGTAAAATCAAGTCCGCCAACCAGGGGCTGTTTAGTATTGAAGATCGCGACAGCAATACCCCATATTTGAAGAAAGTACGCGTAGTCTCAACGGTCGATTATTATCTGGCAGATTAAGCTGAGCTGGTCAGTGACTGTAATTGACAGCCTGAAAGCAGCTTGTTATTTTGCGCGCATTATTCCCGACGCTATACCTAAAATGCCCATTAACCATGACTTTGTCTATTGTCCACCGCAAGAACCGCTGCGTATTATTTATGAAGATGATGATCTGGTGGTGATTGAAAAGCCGGCCGGATTATTGTCGGTTCCCGGGCGTTTACCTGAACATCATGACAGTGCCTATTTACGTGTGCTGGATAAATATCCGCAAGCCAAAATCACCCATCGTCTGGATATGGCCACTTCCGGTATTTTGATGTTCGCCAAACACCGTGATGCAGAAGTGGCGGTGAGTAAAATGTTTCAGGCACGTAGCGTACTGAAAAACTATGTTGCACTGGTACAAGGCAAACTTGAAGGTGAGGGCAGCGTCGACGTGCCTTTAATTACCGACTGGGAAAACCGGCCGCGTCAGATGGTGCATTATGAACTGGGCAAGGCCGCCAAAACCTTGTATCAAGTCTTGGAATATCTACCCCAGCAAGACATTAGCCGGGTACTACTGACCCCAATTACTGGCCGTTCCCATCAGTTGCGAGTGCATATGCTGCATATCGGACATCCCATTACTGGTGATAAAATTTATCATCCCGAACCTCAGCGCAGTCCTTTAAATCGTATGGCCCTGCATGCCAGTTATTTGGCCTTTACTCAGCCTTTGAGTGGTATTCCGGTTGAAATCAAGGCAGACATTCCATTCTGATTTATTTTATTGATTTATTAAATAGTTATCTCGTCATATATCCGGGTTTTAAACTCATAAAAATGATGATGATCATGCCATTAACATGAGTTGGCCGAACAGAAAAATGTGAGAATTTGTTTCCGCAACAGCTACAAAAAAGTATCTAGGCAAGCCTGTTTCAGTGAAATTCGTGTATTGATCAGTTGCCTTTCTGGCTGATGATGAATCATATAAATTTTTAATGTTCGGTTTATCTCTTGATGATGAGCCTAGAGAATTTTTATTCTTTTATCTCCTGCTATAGGCCTGATGCCTTTATTTCACTGGTTGTTAATTTTTCCATCATTATTTTTAAACTTTAAGAATATATCCTTTGATATAAAAAAAATTTCAGTTGTTTTAGAAAGGAGGTAGTTTGGACTAATTATTAGTCCATGACATATCCCTAATAATAATTAAAGAAAAATAAAATGAGTGAATGACTTAGTGATGACCAACGGCTTTGATTGCCTGCCAAAAATGATGCAAAATTAATCAATACTTTATAATAATTTTTTTAAATTAATAATTTAGGGCAATGCCCGGGGTTAAAGGAAAGAACGATGCTCAATATAGCTCTCTTCGTTCTCGCGAGTGTTCTGTTATTTGCTTTGCTATGGAGTTTGAAGGGACAGACTTCACTACGTAACAATATCCTGTTTTTACAGGAGAATCTGGATCATTCACGTAGCAAACTGACAGATTATGAAACTCAAGTCGATGAATTGAATTATGAAATCACCCAATTGCGAGTACAGAATGGCAGTTTAAACATTGCGCTGAATAAATACAGAAAATATCAGGATATCTGGAATATCGAGCAATATATTGTTAACCGGACCTTGCAGGCCGAAAACTTTGTTGAGCTGACCAAGCTGGATGCCTCGATCATGATCGATGATCTGAAGGCCTATATTGCAAGAGTCAAAGATTATCTTGTCCAGTTTCAAGCGCAGGCCATAGCCGAGATTGAGCAGCAAGCCCGAGAAAGTTTACAAGGCTATTATGAACAGGCCAGGCAGCAGCATCGCCTGCAAGAAGTATTGAGTGCTTTAGAGCATAAAATACAGGAGAAGCGCTTTGGTTTACAGTTTCCAGCTTCCCACCTTTTAAAGCAGCTGCTTGAGGGTTATGGCGAAACAGATGCGGCTCGGCATCTGCGTCATGTCCGTGAAAGTATTCAGCAAGCCATAGAAACACAGCAGGTGGCGAACTGTAATTATGTAGACGATAACCGCCGTCGAAGTACCATAGAGATCCTCAGTCTGGCTTTCAACAGTAAAGCAGATTTATACCTCTCCCAATTAAGCCCAGACAATCTCGCCGAAATGCTGCAGGCCTTAAAGAATGATTATGTATTACTGAATTATACTGGGCAGGCACTGAGTCAGGCCATGATTCAGGAGTCCTATCTTGACCTGCGTTTAGAGGAGCTCAAGTTTGCTGCAATGCTGTTGCAACTGCGACAAAATCACCCGCATCCACAGATTGCCTAGATGATGAAGGCTACAGGTCTAAACGATTTTTCTGGAACATTCTGATGGCCACATATTGCTTTAAACCCTGATATTTTGAGGATTTTTAGTTTGAAGGAGTGGATCAGTTATTCATTCTATATGTATAAAAATCATGTGTTTATTTATGGTTAAAAGATAATATTTTTTGTCTTGTTCTCGATAATTGTACAAAAATCAGCTAATCTTAAATGCAGAATAAAACAGCATCATAATAAGGATACTTCTATGTCACGTGATTACAATCAATTCCCTGATGATGAAAATGGCAATGTTCTGTGGCAAATGCATCAGGATGGCGACGACCTGCAGGAAGCACACGAGATTGAATTTTCGATTGCCTTTGCGGATGAAGCACAGGCGGATCGTTGTGCTCTGCATCTATTAAAAGAAGAACAGAAAATCAGCCTGTTTCAGGATGAAGAAAGCGATACCCTGGAATGGATCATCACGATTTATGTGTATATGGAGCCAGCTTACGAAGATATTGTGGATCTGGAGCAATGGTTCAGTAAAATCGCTGCACAATTTCAGGGCGAATATGATGGCTGGGGTTGTATGGCCTACGTCTATGACGATGAGCTGGATGAAGAAGAAAGTAGCCTGCGCAGCAGCTGATCCAACCTATACTTAAATGATTTAAATAAAAAAAACCGGGATTACCGGTTTTTTTTGTCTGTTCAATACAATTTTTATGCAAAAAACTTGAATTCGCACATAGATACATACTCATTATATATGGCCAGATAAAAACTGGATAAAATGACCGAGATGAGTTTTCAACTCAAGCTGATCATTTACTATAAATGCAGGGACTATCCCTCAATATAAAAATAATAAGAATAAATAAAGGACAGGACCAAATGAGTTACACCTTAAAAATGCATCGTGTGTTCAGTGCACCACCGGAGCGGGTGTATCGTGCCTTTGTGCATCCGGATGCATTGGCGAAATGGTTGGCACCGCATGGCTTCATTGCCAAGGTTGAACATGCGGAAATCAAACCCGGTGGCCGCTATAAAACCACTTTTACCAATTTCTCTACCGGTACCCAGCATCATTTTCACGGCATTTATCATGAAGTTGTTCCTAACCAGTTATTGCGTTACACCGATCAGTTTTCTACCCCGGACCTAGAGGGTGGAATAGAAGTCACCGTCATCTTTGAAAAAGTATCAATCGGCACCAGTTTACATATTATTCAGGTGGGTTATCCGGATGTGGTACCACCGGCAGTGTGTCATTTGAGCTGGCAGGAATCACTGCAACTCTTATCTTTACTGGTTAATCCACAGATATCAGATCATTGATTTCTTTAAGCTCAGGTGCTGATTGCATTCCAGCTTTTCTGGTAATTAGCGCTGCCTGCAAAGATGCTATACTGTGCGCTTATTTGTTTGTTTATTTAATTTTTCTCTTTTTCGAGGTTTTTATGGGTCTGCCAAACTGTCCAAAATGTCAATCTGAATATACCTATGCAGATGGCGATCTACTCATCTGTCCTGAGTGTGCACACGAGTGGAAAGAAGGCGAAATCACTGAAGAGCAAGTGATCATTAAAGATGCCAATGGCAATGTGTTGGCAGACGGCGATAGCGTAACGGTCATTAAAGACCTGAAAATCAAAGGTTCATCTTCAGTGGTAAAAGTGGGTACCAAAGTGAAAAGTATCCGCTTGTTGCCGGATGCGGCCGATGGGCACGATATCGATTGTAAAATTGAAGGCATTGGGCCGATGAAACTGAAATCTGAATATGTAAAAAAAGCTTAACTTGATCTTGGCTAAAGAAATCTGTTGAGAAATAACATGGCTGATTTAGCCTATTATTTCTCAATATTGCCATAAATGCTGGGCTGACCATTTTTGTAGCGCCCTGATCCTTACCTTTCTGATTCGAGATCCCTTCAATGCCACACCTGCATCTGGAATATTCTGACAATCTGCAACACATTGAGATTAAGCCTTTATTGGTCGCGATCCATCAGGCACTTGTGGGCGCCGGCTATGTCAGCGATCCCAATGATTTAAAAAGTCGTGCAATTATGCAGCAGGATTATGTGATTGGACTGGATGTTGTAACAGACCAGGCTTATGTGCATGCCAAAATTTCCCTGTTAAGTGGACGCAGTGTCGAAGTACGTCAGGCAATTTCTGAATTGGTACTCGATCTGATGCAGCAATATATTGCGCCCCAGCCGGGCTTAAACATACAGCTCTGTGTGGAAATCATTGAAATGCCAAAGCAGACTTATAGTAAAGCTGTTATTTGAATGCTGGCGTTGACAGGAGGATGGGATAAGAATCAAATGTATTAAAATTTTATCAATTGCAGTTTGAAAATTATAAATAATAAAGCTAACTGGTCTGCAAGGAATTCCTGTTTTCCTTCGCTGCTGCTTCCTGAATCATCCAATCAAGAAACAGCATGCTCATTCTGAGAGAAATAAAAATAATTGTATAAATGATGTCAGGTGAGTTTGGGTGGATCAGGTAGTAAAAAGAGTGAAGCGAGAACAGCGCTTTAACATAAGCAGAATAATAAAAAACAAAAGATCAAAAATCCGGTGAGATGAGTGAGCCGCGATTTCAGGTCTGAATTGTCCGGTTAAGGGGAATTTTATGCAAGTTTTTGGCAATCAACAATTGGCTCGGGAAGTCATGGCATTTCTTCGAGAATGGGACAATGCCATAGCCAGACTCGAAATTCAGGATATTATTGAATTGTGCCGGCCCGATATCCGTCTGGTTGATGTCAGTATGGAGGTGAAAGGCGTCGAAGCCTATCAGGCCCTCTGGCAACAATATCGGCGCTTTATGCCCGAAGGAATACGTGTAGAGCGGCAGAATATAAACATTCATGTCACGCATGATCTGGCCATGGTAGATGGCTATGTGCGAGTCAACTATGCGGTGATTGAACCGATTTTTCAATTAGGCTGGTGTCGGGTGAGCATGTGCCTGAGCAAGCAGCAGGGCAAATGGCAATTATTACATCAACATACCTCAGTTCCGGTACAGCTCGAAACCCGGAAAATGCGTCGGATCAAAAGCGTGAGTCAAGCCACCAGGCTGAAAAGATTTAAATGAAATATCTTTGCAAATGATTACAGGAATACCTTTGTAACAAAAATAGAGAAAGTCCTAAATTGTGTTGAAGGAATAATAGTTTAGGACTTTTCAGGTGGCTAACAACAAGAACAGTCAAATACAACCCCGATCAAGCAACCTGCAACAGCAGAATGAAGTATTCATGCCGGATCAGTCCGAACAGCAGCGCACCCAACATGCACTCAGAATGATGGCTGGCTTTGTGATTGCTGCCGTCGTGATAATGGCACTATATTTTGGCCGTGATATTTTTCTCTCTCTGGCCTTGGCTATTCTGCTGGCATTTTTGCTCTCGCCACTGGTTTCCCGTCTAAAACGCTGGAGCTGTCCTCAATGGGCCGCAATTGGCCTGGTTATGTGCCTGACCTTGTCATTTTTGGGGGGTACTGCAACCTATCTGGGGGTACAGCTTGGCAAGCTGAGTCAGGAGCTGCCGCAATATCAGGACACCATCCAGAAAAAACTGAATATGCTCAAGGACTATCGTCAGGGGCCGAGTATGTGGGATGGCGCAATCCAGACCTTTGACACGGTAGAGAACTCGATAGAAGTTCCAGATCAGGAAAAAGACGACCCGAATGTCCAGAATGTCAAAGTAGTAGGCCTGGAACCCTCGAGTGAAGAAGCTGCACTGGACTGGTTAAATAAAATCCTGAATCCGCTGGCAATTATCGGGATTGTGTTCCTGTTCATGGTATTAATTTTACTCAATCGCAAAGACCTGCATGACCGCTTTCTGAAGCTCTTGGGCGGTAATTTGAATATCGGAACCGATGCGCTTGATGATGCCGCCAAAAGTATCGGAACCTATTTGCGCATGCAGCTGCTGGTCAATGTGACCTATGGTATTCCCATGGCGATTGGACTGCTGGTGATTGGTGTGCCGGCAGCGATCATGTGGGGACTGATCGCGGTAGTTATGCGTTTTGTGCCCTATGTTGGCCCGATCGTTTCAGCTATTTTTCCGATTACGCTGGCCTTCGCCGTTGATCCGGGCTGGGACATGGTGCTGTGGACTATAGCCTTGATACTGGTGCTGGAACTTATCAGCAATAACGTGATTGAACCGTGGCTCTATGGGGAAAGTACCGGTCTGTCTACTTTGGCAATTATTCTGGCTGCCACGTTCTGGACCACTCTCTGGGGACCGGTGGGGCTAATCTTGTCGACGCCTTTAACTGCCTGTCTGCTGGTTTTGTCCAATTATGTGCCGGCACTGGGTTTTGTCAAAACCCTGCTCGGCAGTACGCCAGTATTGTCCCCCTCCGAGCGTTTTTACCAGAGACTGGTGGCTGATGAAGTCAATGATGCAATGCAGGTAGCCAATGATTACATCTGTGCGCAATTGCCAAAAAAGCCCAGTGCAGAAGAGGTGGCTCGTCGTGTACAAATGTTCTATGGCGAAGTGGCTATTCCAGCCATTCGGATTTATTCGCAAGGACATGATAGCGATGTTACTGCCGAACACCGGTTGCGCCTTTATCAGGGCTTGCAGTTCTTTAATCATGCGTTTCAAAAAGCTTATCCGAGCAAATTAAATGCCGAGCAGCCCGAAGTCTATTGCGTTGGTGCGCGTTGGGAAATTGATACCCAAATTTCTGCCATGTTGGCGCACACCCTGAATCTTAAACAGATTGCTGCCCGGAATGATCCGAATGTGCTGATTCAATCGGGCGAATCTGAAAAGGGCATTGTATTGCCAGCTTCAACCAAAATTTTATGCGTGTCGATTTTTCATCATGCGCCTGCGGCACAGATTCGTTTGCTAAAATATAATTTGGAACAGCAATATCCTGATTTGAAAATCATTTTTGCGACTTGGGGTGTGACACAGCTAGAGCTTCTGGATGAACTGCAACAACGTTTTGAGCTGGAGGCACTGGTCAATAATGTCGATGATCTGATTCTGACTGTCGAGACTTATACCTTGGATGAAGGGGAAAGCTGGTTTGAGAATCTGGAGATCAAGAATGAAAAAGAACGACAACAGGCTTTAAATGAATTGGGTTTATTGGATCATCGTCATCAGATCCTTTATAAACAATATATTGAAGAAGCCCGTCAGGCCTTTGACGTTGATTACGCACAAATTTCCTGGCTGAATCAGCATGAAATGTATATTCCGGTCAGTCCTTTTAGCCAAGAACCTGTAGCAATCCGACAAATGTGCAAGGATTCAGTCTGCACTCATCTGCTCTATCAAAATGAGCCTTTAGTGATAGAAGACTTGCAGCGTGACCCACGCTTTCCACATCTGTCAGAATTAAGACAGCAGCATATCCGTTTCTATGCCGGGGTGCCCTTAAAAGATAAAAATGGAATTGCGCTGGGGGGGCTGTGTCTGCTGGACAAGCGACCGAGACAGATGCAGGCGGAAGATATGATTTTGCTTAAGGCTTTGGCACAGGATTTAATGGCAACCCTGAGCAATGAGCGCAAGAAAAAAGATAAACAGAAGCAGATTGAAAAGATGCAGCCAGCCAGCTCGGCAAGCGTTTTAAAAAAGGACTAAATACTAAATGATGAAACAAAAATGGATCTACAGCATCAAAACCATGAGTATCACATTCGCCTTGGCCAGTATCAGTTCATTGAGTATGGCAGCTATTCAGGGCCTGCATTTTTCACATAAGGATTGGGAAATTGCCTGTGATAATACCGGGACCTGCCGTGCTGCCGGATATCAATCTGACTCAGACATGGACCGGCCAGTTTCGGTGCTATTAGAGCGTGCTGCGGGTGTGAACAGTAACATCAAAGCTCGGGTCCAGATTTTACCCTTAACGATGGCCACGCCCACTCGACAGCTTCAGTTGCAAATTGCCAATACAGCTTATGGCATGATTGGTCTGAATCGGGAGGGAATAGGGCAACTCAGTAATGATCAAACGCGAGCCTTGCTAAAAGTTGTACAGGGAACAGCTCCAGTTGTATTTAAGAATACGCAATCACGCTGGAACTTATCGACCGCTGGAGCCAGTGCCGTTTTACTCAAGATGGATGAATTTCAGCGTCGACTTTCTACATCCTCAGCCTTGATCAGGCCGGGAAAAAAGTCCGATCAGACGGTCCTCAAAGCCGCAGCGATACCGAAAATTCAGATACCAAAATATCAGTCAGGCAAAGTCACTCAAGCGAAACTGAAGACGACAGCCAGTCAGCAAATGATTCGAAAACTGCAAGCGACTACCAACGAGGATCAGTGTGACTTGCTGTTTAGCCAGAATTTTATGTCGGATGATGTCATGACAATTTATCCCATCAATGCTCAAAATCAGCTGGTTCAGATTCCATGCTGGCGCGGGGCTTATAATGTGGGCAGTGGTTTCTGGCTGATGGACCAGAACAGGCAGTTGAAGCAGCTGGTGACCACTTCGGGAGAAACCTTTAATAAAGGCCAGATATTTTCCGGGCAAAAAGTACGCGGTTTGGGCGATTGTGTTCGTCAGGAACAATGGGCCTGGAATGGCAAGAAATTTGCCAAAAGCTTTAGTAGTCTGACCGTACAATGCAAAGGCTTTGCTGGTGGTGCCTGGAATTTACCAACCTATGTAAGCAAAGTTATTTATCCGGCCAAATAGTATTATTCAAAAAATAGCAGCGATAAAAAAAGCCTGACGCATTCAGGCTTTTTAATTTTAAAACATGTGATCTTAAAAACGCTTTGGAATTCTCTGGCCATTTGGAACAGGAATTTCAGCATTTTTTAATACCCCAAATAGCCAGGTTTCAGCATGCTGTACCGCGGTTTTCAACTGATCTCCCATGGCCAGACGCCCGGCTATGAAACTGGCCAGTGAACAGCCTGAACCATGATATTCACCTGGCAAACGGGGACAACGGGTTTCGTTGATCAGCTCACCTGCAATATACAGGCTGTTCTGAATATAATCTGGCGTATCTTCATGGCCACCTTTGACCAAAACGGCCTGTGCACCCATTTCAAATAATTTTTGAGTGGCCAGTTTGAGGTCTTGCTCACCCGTCAGGGCACGCAGTTCAACCGTATTTGGCGTTAGGATGGTGGCCAATGGAATAAGCTGGGTAAATGCTTTGACTAACGTTGCCTGATTGCCCAGTGAACCACCACTATTGGCGACCAAAACCGGATCCAGCACATACAGATAATCTGGATGTGCAGTCAGAAACTCGGCCAGAGCCGCGATATTATCTGTGGTGCCTAACATGCCGGATTTTACGCAACGAATGGGCAGGTCATTTACCACCGCATTGGCCTGTGCCAATAGCAATTCTCTGGAAGTGGCTTCGAAACCAAAAACCTGCTGTGAATTTTGAATAGTGAGGGCTGTGCAGGCAATTGCCGCATGTGCACCACTTTGACCAATGGCTTCAATATCTGCTTGAAGGCCGGCTCCACCTGAAGGGTCTAAACCGGAAAAGCAAAGTACGGTAGGGCGCAAAAATGATGTCCTTCATTCACTAAAATTGTATTAGTATAGGCAAATTTGAATGAACTCTCGATATTAATTTATATCGGTGCCGATGAGAGGGGATAGGCGGTGATTAAGAATATTTTAATTGATCTGGATGGAACATTAACTGACCCGAAAGTGGGGATTACGACGTCTGCGCGCTATGGTCTGGAAAAGATTGGTCATCCGATTAGCGATGAGATCAATATTGACTGGATTATTGGCCCTCCCTTAAAAGCCTCGCTAGCCAAAATCTTAAATGTTGAAGCCGATCATGTTCTGGCCGAGCAGGCTCTGATGGCTTATCGGGAGCGCTTTGCAGTCAAGGGTCTTTATGAAAATCATGTTTTTGAGGGTGTAGCAGAAACCCTGGCAGAACTGAAACGCCGGGGCTATCGCTTGTTTGTCGCTACGGCAAAACCGACAGTGTATGCCAAACAGATTCTGGAGCATTTTGATCTGGCCCAGTATTTTACAGAAATTTATGGCAGTGAGCTGAATGGCGAGCGAACCAATAAAGCTGAGCTGATTCAGTATATTTTAGCGCAGCAACAGTTACAGGCCGATCAATGCATGATGGTCGGTGACCGTGAGCATGACATTTTTGGTGCCCGTCAAAATGGTATGGAGACTATTGCGGTAAATTATGGCTATGGCAGTCAGCAAGAATTAGCACTGGCACAACCTAAATATCAAATAGACTGCTTTAATCAGTTGCTAGATTATTTTAAATAAAACCTAATCTTTGCTTATTTTATGTGAGCTGATTTTTAGAGAGGTGATGTCTATAAGCTGCTTTATTTATAGCAAATATACTATTTGGCAACCAGTTCTCTTATGATGAAATTATAAGCCGTATTAGCATCCTGCAGGCCATAGAGTTTTTTTATGGGTCGAATATTTAAAGCGTCAAGAACCAGCTCGATGCCAGCACAACCATAATGACGATCATCAGAAAAATTTTGATGATCGTCAGGCGATGTTGGGAGGGAAGACTGGCTTGGGTCAGCGCATTTCCTGCGTGATCAAACAGGATGACATTTTGCACCTTACTTTCATAACCGAGTTCGAGCAAAGCGCGCTTTTCAACTTCAGTTAAACCATCTTCCGGCAAATCCATGATTTGCAGCAATGCTATAGGGCTGAATAGCCTTTTCATGACCGGTGAGGGTAACAGCTGTTTTAGGGTCACTGCGGCTGCATCAAAGTCGGCAATAATACTCCGGGGATGGTCATAAGGTACATCCGGTAGGCGTGTATGTGTGATCGTGCCATCTATATCCATTAGCTGCATTTTGTCTTTATAAATTTGCACCCATACAGCATCTGGAAATTTTACTAATTGTTCTTGCAGCATTGGTAAGGTCTGATTTTGTTGATATTTACCCACTAAATAAGCGATAAACAAATCCTGCATCAAGACGGGATTTGTAAGGTTCGGTTATTTGGCAGGAGGACCATATTTATTGTTTTGTGGTTTGGTTTCAGTTGCCCACCACCAGATCAATACAAGAACACCAATCACGGTAAGCATCAGTAATTGCCACCAACCAGAGCGTCCAATATCATGTAAACGACGCGCGCCAACTGCCAGACTCGGGACCAGAAGTGCCAGATTAAGCAGGCTATTTACTATGGGTTCAGTGCCTAAAACTGTATCTATGACCTCAGCAATAATGCCTAAAATTACACAAAACAGCATAAAAAACCAAAATTCTTTACGGCGTGCCCGGCCAGAAAAATTTGCATAGTTGGTCAGACATTTTACAAACCAGTCAATGCTGCTGTAGTTTTCCTCGGCCTGATCCAGATTGGAATATTTACCGAGCTCACTGGAAATTTTTTCCCCGAGATAAATGGAATTGCCCAGAGCCAGATAAACATCAGCGGCTTCACCCGCGCTGTTTACGATAAAATCGACCCGATCCCCGCGTGATGGCGGACGTTCTGCACGCCAGTCTGCACCATTAAAAGTATAGTGCTGGTTATCATCCCCCGAGATCACCCCGGTATTGTTTTGAATAGAAAAATTAAGGATTGAGCCTTTCATACTGGTTCTCGTCTATTAAGCTGGATTATTGTTTTAACGCGAGGTAATTTTTTATCAGAATAACTTTAGCATAACCTGATTTTTAAAAATTCATAGTGAAATGGCAGCAGGTTTCTCATATATTCAGAAGCGTTATAGCCTCAGTACTTCGATCTTCAATTCAGGAAAAATGGAGATACCGGATTATTAAGAATAAAGAAGGTAAAACAGTAATCCAGTTGATTTATTTGTGAAGCTTTTATCTGAAATTCAAGCTCAATTTACTCTGTAAATATCAACTTTTATATTTAGGGTATGGTTTTAAGTCTAAATATGTAACGTCATAATAAACAGGTAGTTAGGGTTTTTGTATTTACAAAAAATATATAATAATATTAATAATAACAACATTTTGTTCATGTTTTTAATTTATTAGTAACAATTTTTAAAAACCAACACGCATACAATAAGAAACTTCATATTTTGTGATGAGGGTATCACATTTAATGTATTTCTCCCCATTATCCAAAGCCATTTATCTTTGCTGTGCTTCTCTACTCTTGACTACGACAGTTACGCATGCCGAGACTGCTTTCAGTACAGAAAGCCCATGGATGTTAGGTGACTGGAACGGGCAACGTACCCAGTTGCAACAACAAGGTTATGATTTCAATTTTGGTTATACCGGTGAAATGGCAAGCTTGATTGATGCCCAGAAATCTTCAAGCCATGCAACTGAATATGCAGACCAGTTTGTTTTTGGGGCTCATCTGGATCTGGCAAAAATTGCAGGCTGGCAAGATACCGAAGCGCAAATTACTGTCACCGAGCGTAATGGTCATTCCCTTTCTCAAAGCTCTGCTGCTTTAAATAGTCATTTGAGTTCAGTGCAAGAAGTCTGGGGCCGTGGTCAAACCTGGCGTCTGACTGATTTATGGATCAAGAAGAAATTCCTGGAACAAAAACTGGATGTGAAAGTCGGACGCTTCGGTGAGGGTGAAGACTTCAATAGTTTTGACTGTGATTTCCAGAACCTGGCACTGTGTGGCTCCCAAGTCGGGAACTGGGTTGGTGATCAGTGGTACAACTGGCCGGTAAGCCAATGGGCAGCACGGGTCAAATATAACATTAGCCCTGAACTTTATGCCCAGGTCGGTGTCTATGAATATAACCCTGAGAATCTGGAACGTGGTAAAGGATTTAACCTGAGCACAGATGGTTCCAAAGGAGCAATGCTTCCTGCAGAAGTAGTCTGGACACCGAAAGTGGGCGTACAAAAATTGCCGGGTGAATACCGTGCTGGTTATTACTACAGCACAGCGGAGGCTGGAGTCATTTCCAATCCGGAGCAAACCGATCATCACCATGGGGGCTGGGTAGTGGTCAAGCAGCAATTCACTGCACATGACGGAGATACTTCGCGTGGTTTGACCGGCTTTTTAAATGCAACAGTGCATGATTCCAAAACCAATAGTGTCACCGATATGCAAAATATCGGGCTGGTTTATAAGGGTGCCATGGATTCACGTCCTCAAGATGAAATCGCACTGGGTATTGCACGGATCAATATGAATGACGATGTCATTGGTAACCATCATCAAGAAGTCGATGCAGAAATTTATTATGGTTTGCATGCCACCCCCTGGCTCACCATTCGCCCGAATCTGCAATATGTTCGTCACGTCGGCGCATATAAAGATGGTGAAAATGTCTGGGTAGGTGGAATCAAGTTCAACACATCATTCTAAAAACAGTTTTTAGTTGCAAATACACTATTGAATCTCTAGGTCTTTTATTGCTTTGATGAGTAATGCCTGCTTAAGACAGTGATGTATTTCTAACTAAGAATTTAACAATAAGGGTGCTTATGCCGGTCTGGTACATGAGCTTTCAAAAAAACTTTTATAGGCGTTCGATATGAATACTTCATCTTCAGGTTCGGTATTGAGAACGATTTTAGCAGTCATTGCCGCTGTTTTCGGTGTAGGACTGTTGATTGGAGGGATTTATCTTGCAGTACTGGGTGGGTCTTGGTACTACATCATTGCAGGTATACTCTTTATTGCGACCGCAGTGCTGTTATATCGACGGAAGAGCGCTGCACTCCTGGTTTATGCTGTATTCGTTTTGGCAACGGTGGTGTGGGGGCTGTGGGAAGTCGGTTCAGATTTCTTTGCACTTGCACCGCGTTTGGATATTTTAGGTCTGTTTGGTCTGGCCCTGCTGATTCCGGCGGTAACACACGGTTTTGATCAAAGCAAAGGTGCGAAAATTGCCCTGGGCAGTTCACTGGCCATTACCATCGCTGTCATGATTTATTCTGTATTTAATGACCCGCAAGAAATTCGCGGTGAATTAAAATCCCAGCAGCCTGCAGCCCACCAGCCAATCCCCGGTGTGGCAGATGAAGACTGGCCTGCTTATGGCCGTACCCAGTCCGGTTTACGGTATTCACCCTTAAAGCAGATTAATACTGAAAATGTCAAAGATTTGCAGGTGGCTTGGGAATATCACACGGGCGAATTCAAGACTGAAAATGACTCGGGCGAAACCACCAATCAGGTTACTCCAATCAAGGTGGGTGACAACATGTACATCTGTACCACTCACCAGAAATTGACTGCGCTTGATCCGGCAACTGGTAAGGCGAAATGGACTTATGATCCAAAACTAAAAGCTGATCATACCTATCAGCATTTAACCTGCCGTGGTGTGTCTTATTATGATGTCAACAATACGGCTGGTTTTGAAACCAGTCTCGCTTCGAAAAAAAGCAGCTCTGCTGAATGTCCACAAAAAGTCATTTTACCAGTCAATGACGGGCGTCTGGTTGCAGTAAATGCAGTTACAGGTCAGCCATGTTCTGACTTTGGTAAAAATGGCGAAGTTGACCTGCAAAAAGATATGCCATTTCCGTATCCGGGCGGTTATATTCCAACCTCACCGCCTGTAGTAACCGGCACCACCATTATTATTGCGGGTTCAACCACAGATAACTATTCAACTGAAGAACCGTCAGGTGTGATCCGTGGTTATGATGTCAATACCGGTGAACTGCTTTGGGTATTTGATACAGGTGCTGAGGATCCGAATTTAATTCCTGCACCGGGTCAGAAATTTGTACATAACTCTCCAAATGCTTGGGCACCTTTGGCCTATGATGCAGAGCTGGATATCGTCTACGTGCCAACGGGTGTCGGTACCCCGGATATTTACGGTGGTCACCGTACCGAGTTAGACGAGCGTTATGCCAACTCGATGCTGGCCTTGAATGCGACGACCGGTAAGCTGGTATGGAACTTCCAGACTACCCATCACGATTTGTGGGATATGGACGTACCTTCACAGCCGACATTGACCGAGATCAAAGACAAAAACGGGAATATGATTCCGGCTATTTATGTCTTGACCAAAACCGGGAATGCTTTTGTGCTGGATCGTCGTAATGGTAAAGCCATTGTACCGATTACCGAAAAACCGGTACCACAATCTGTGAAGCGTGGCCCTCAGACCAAAGGCGAGTTCTATTCTAAAACTCAACCGTTCTCTGATTTTAATCTGGCGCCACAAGAGAAATTGACCGATAAACAGATGTGGGGGGCGACCATGTTCGACCAGTTGGTCTGCCGTGTTGCGTTCCACAAACTGAATTACGATGGCATTTATACCCCACCTTCTGAAAATGGGACGCTGGTCTTCCCGGGTAACCTGGGTGTGTTTGAATGGGGTGGTATGTCGGTGAATCCGGACCGTCAAATTGCACTGACCAATCCGATTGGCTTGCCATTTGTATCAAAACTGATTCCTCAAGATCCGAACCGTCCTAAGACGGCTAAAGGTGCAGGCACAGAAGCCGGCGTTCAACCGATGTATGGCGTGCCTTATGGCGTTGAAATCAGTGCGTTCCTGTCTCCGTTTGGGCTGCCGTGTAAACAGCCATCATGGGGCTTTGTTGCAGGTGTGGATTTAAATACTCATGAAGTGGCCTGGAAACGCCGCATCGGTACCATTCGTGACAGTATGCCGGGCATCCCATTGCCACCATTCAAAATGGGTGTGCCGATGCTGGGTGGACCTATTTCAACTGCGGGTAACGTAATGTTTGTGGGTGGAACTCAAGATAACTATATCCGTGCCATTAATGTGAACAACGGTGATGAGTTGTGGAAAGGCCGTCTACCTGCAGGTGGTCAGGCTACACCAATGACTTATGAAGCCAATGGCAAGCAGTATGTGGTCATTATGGCGGGTGGTCATGGTTCCTTTGGTACCAAAATGGGCGACTCTCTGGTGGCTTATGCCTTGCCAGACAATAAGTAACTGACTCTCTGTTGTTGTATGGAAAAGCCTGATTCGTCAGGCTTTCCCATCAGTTTTTTTATAAACCTTTAGAATATTAAAGAAAATCATGTGGGCTGCACGATATTGAATGAAGTAAACAAAGATTTTGATAAATTGCTTTGATAGGTGACTTCTATTGACCACGCAGCTTAAAACTAAAATTTCTACTTGTAATCTGATCAAGCAAACTCGATCTACTGATCATTGAAGATCAAACCGGCTTATAGAATTAATCATGTGATGTGCTTCGGCAGCTTATGAGTTTTCTAAGTCATAGAGATAACTGGAACCTACAAAATATGCAGCATCAATTTCGACATCTCCCTGTAAAAACCACATTATCCTGTTTAATCGCCTGTATGAGCCAGACGCTGTATGCTGAAAATACTGCTACAGAAGTGCAAAAACTTGCGCCTATTATTGTGCAGGCGACCCGAACTGACCGGGAGAAGTTGAGCACGCCTGCATCGGTTTATTATCTGGAGCAGGCACAACCAGAGAACAGCCTGAATGTGAACCTTTCGGAAACATTAAAAGGTGTTCCAGGACTGCAGTTAAATAACCGTGAAAACTATGCTCAGGACCTGCAAATTTCGATGCGTGGCTTTGGTGCGCGCTCCAGTTTTGGTGTACGGGGTGTACGTTTATATGTGGATGGAATCCCTGCAACAATGCCGGATGGACAGGGACAAACCTCGAATATTGATTTGAACAGTCTGGACCATATTGAAGTATTGGGTGGTGGATTTTCATCACTGTATGGCAACTCTTCCGGGGGAACGATTTTAACCACCACGCGAGAGGGGCAAGGTACCGACTCGATTGAACTGGGTCATTCTGCCGGCAGTCAAAATAAAGGGCAGACCAAGCTAGTTTTGCAAGGCGGTTCAGAAAATGCCAATGAGCCGAGCTATATGATCAGTTCGTCCTATTTTGATACCGACGGTTTCCGGGATCATAGCGGCGCGCATAAAGTCCTGAGCAATGCCAAGCTGACTTGGGACCTGGAGGACGGCTCTAAAATTAACTGGATTAATAATTACGTTAAAATTGCTGCGGATGATCCCGGTGGGTTGACTCGCGAACAGTGGCAAGCCAATCCTAAACAGGTCGCTACGAATGTCCTTTTATATAATGCGCGTAAAGAAATCGAACAGCTACAAACCGGGATGACTTGGAATAAACCGATTAATGATCAGCATGAACTCTACGGGATGGCCTATTGGGGACAGCGTGCAGTTACCCAATATCAGTCAATTCCGCGTACAGCACAAAGTGGAGTCAATCATGCCGGTGGCGTAATTGATTTTGACCGTCATTTCTACGGTGCTGACCTGCGCTGGACAGCTAAAGATATTTTGCCAAATGCTAATCTGATTGCCGGTATCGCCGTGGATACCATGACCGAAGACCGTAAAGGCTATCAAAACTTTTCAGGCAATACCTTGGGTGTAAAAGGTGAACTTCGCCGGGATGAAGACAATCGCTTGTGGAATCTTGATCCATATCTGCAAGCATCCTATGCATTCTTGCCAGACTGGACGCTGGATGCCGGCTTGCGTTATAGCAATGTGCATTTTAAGTCTGAAGATAAATTCCTTTCCAATGGCGATAATTCAGGCAAAACCGATTATCAAAAATTATTGCCATCTTTAGCATTAAGCTGGAAAATCTTACCTGAGCTGATGGCCTATGCCAGTTATGCCCAAGGCTTTGAAACCCCAACATTTACCGAAATGTCTTATCCTGCAAATACTGCTGAAAACCGCAGCTTAAGTTTAAAAGCAGCGGAAAGCGAAACCTATGAAGTCGGTTTGAAATCTGCCAGTGAGTGGGGAGATGTCACCGTAGCAGCCTTCCAGACCAGGACGAAGAATGACATTGTTTCTGCAGGGAGTGACAATGGTCGCTCTACTTTCCGTAATGCCGATAAAACTTTAAGAGAAGGTGTGGAACTCTCCTGGAACAAAAACCTGTGGCGCGATCTGACTGCACAAGCCAGCTATAGCTATATTGATGCCACTTTTGATGCAGATATTCCTGCTATAGGTACTGTTCCTGCCATTACAGACGGGAACTATATTCCAGGGATTGCCAAAAATCAGGCATTTTTAAGTCTGGGCTGGAAACCAGATAATGGTCTACACATTGGACTCGATATTCGTTATAGCGACAAGATTTATGTGAATGATTTAAATTCTGATACTGCACCAAGCTACACGGTCGCTGGCGCCAATGTGGGTTATCAATGGAAAATGCCGGATTGGTCAGTGAATACTTTTGCACGGGTCGATAACCTGTTTGATAAAGATTATTCTGGTTCGGTGATTGTCAATGAAAGCAATAGCCGTTTCTTTGAGCCGGCAGAAGGGCGGAACTGGAGCGCTGGTCTGAGTGTGACAAAAGAATTTTAATTCAGATGGTTCACTGTTCCTAAATTAAAAATAAAAAGGTCCCGTTATATCAGCGGGATTTTTTTAAATCTTGCTCACCACTAGTGCTTGTCATACTTATATGCAAGCGTCCAATAACGTAGTTTTTTGCAAATATCAAATAAATGAACTAATCACCAACAGTCTTTGCCTAACTTAATAAACACTTTATATTTTGCTTAAAAAAACAACTCAAACCTTATACTGTTTTTCAGGTAATTCACCTACTTTATAAAGGCAAATTTAATCGATAAAACGTTAAAGGGTGCCATTATGAAAGCTATTCAAATGAAGAAGATGATGAACTGTGTTGCGGTCAGTGGTGCATTAATCTTTGCTGCAGGCCAGACGATGGCAATGAACCAGCAAGCTACGCACGCTGGGAAGCAGCATTCTGCAGTATCGAGTGACAGTCGTGTAAATTTGACTGAAGGTCAGGTGATCAAGGTATTAAGCACAGCCAATAATGGTGAGATTAAGCAGGCTAAAACCGCATTGCCAAAACTGAAAACGCAAGAAGCCCGTAATTATGCACAAATGATGATTACTGATCATACAGCCAATGAGAAAAAAGCTCAGGCCCTGGCAAATCGTTTAAATCTGAAGCCACAAACAAGCAGTATCAGTACATCATTGCAAAATGACAGCGACAAGATGGTGACTATGCTGAGTCGATCAGCTACTCCGGATAAAGACTATATGACCAGTCAGGTAGAAGTTCATCGTAAAGTAGTGACCATGCTAGACAAGCAGTTGATTCCGAATGCTAAAAATGCAGAATTAAAAAATATGCTGACCCAAACCCGTACTGCGGTCGCTGCGCATCTGAAAAAGGCTGAACAGATCGTTGCCAAGATGAAATAACTTGAAACTCATCCTTTGATTGGGAAATCTGGCATTGATCATGCCAGACTTTTCCCTTAATTGTGCTTTATAAAAAATCCCGCTTTTTAAGCGGGATTTTTTAATATAGAGGTTTTTAAAAGATGAATCGAAAGAATCTGGAAAATACTAGATTGTCTGCTGATTTACCCGCTTTGATAATTCTTCGGCACTTTCCATCCGTTCAGAATATCGATCGGTGAGATAAGCAGACTGACCGCGGGTGAGTAGAGTGAACTTGTAGAGTTCCTCCATCACATCCACAATGCGGTTGTAATAAGGTGATGGTTTCATGCGACCATCTTCTTCAAATTCAAGGAAAGCTTTCGGTACAGAAGACTGATTTGGAATCGTGATCATCCGCATCCAGCGTCCTAAAACACGCAACTGATTCACTGCATTAAAGGATTGCGAACCACCACAAACCTGCATCACGGCCAGCGTCTTGCCTTGAGTCGCACGAATTGCACCGGCTGCCAGAGGAATCCAGTCAATTTGGGCTTTTAGAATCGAACTCATCGAACCATGACGTTCCGGTGAACACCAGACCATGCCTTCTGACCAGGCCAAAAGTTCATGCAGTTCTTTTACCTTAAGGTGGCTCGTATCTGCATCCTCAGGTAAGGGTAATCCTTTGGGATGGAAGATTCTGACTTCGGCGCCAAAATATTCCAGTATCCGGCCCGCTTCCTGAACAGCGAGCCGGCTGTAGGACCGTTCACGGTTTGAACCATACAGCAGCAAAATCCGGGGTGGATGATCCAGTGCTTTGGCCTGAACTTTGTCCAGCGTCGGTGTTTCTAGCAGATTCAAATTGATATTCGGGAGATCCATCGGGTTATGCCTCTTTAAACACTTTTTTTCTTAGCCATAATGAAACGCTGACCAGCGCAATCAGAACCGGAACTTCAACCAGAGGGCCAATCACGGTGGTGAATGCCACAGGGGACGCGAGACCAAAAGTGGCAATCGCAACCGCCAGCGCCAGTTCAAAATTATTACCGGCAGCGGTAAAAGAAATGGCCGCAGTTTTAGGATAATCATTGCCCATCCACTTGCTCATAAAGAAGCTGATAAAGAACATCACAATGAAATAAATGGTCAGGGGAATAGCAATTCTGAGTACATCCAGTGGCAGGCTGACCACATCACCGCCTTTAAGGCTAAACATGGCGACAATGGTAAACAGCAAAGCCAGCAGGCTGAGCGGACTGATTTTTGGAATAAACTTCGTTTGATACCATTCCAGACCTTTTTGCTTGACCAGAATCAAACGTGTCAAAAAGCCCAGCAAAAATGGAATCCCCAGATAAACCAGAACCGCGTGGGTAATCGTCCAGAAGCTGACATCAATCACCTGTGCTTCCACACCAAAATAAGGCGGCAAGAAGGTCAAAAACAGCCAAGCATAGCTACTGAAAAACAGGATCTGGAAAATACTGTTAAATGCCACCAGTCCGGCCACATACTGGTTATCGCCACAAGCCAGACCATTCCAGACCAGCACCATGGCAATACAACGCGCCAAGCCGATCAGGATGACACCCGTCATATATTCAGGATAGGATTGCAGAAAAATCAGCGCCAATGCAAACATCAGGCAGGGTGCAATCAGCCAGTTCTGAACCAGAGATAGGGTAAGTGTGCGTTTATCCTTAAATACCTGCGGCAAGGTGGCATAGTCCACTTTGGCAAGTGGTGGATACATCATGATAATCAGACCAATGGCAATCGGAATATTGACCGAATCAATACTCATCCGGTCTAAAGTAATTGAAGCTTGAGGAAAGAAAACCCCAATCCCGATCCCCAGCAGCATGGCGATAAAAATCCAGATGGTCAGATTCTTATCTAAGAATGACATTTTTGAAGCAGACATGATATTGGGCTCAGGATAATTCGCAAGGTGATGAAATGGTAGATTTTAACTTTTGAATTTCTGGATCTTGTGCGATGACTTTTAATACTTCATTTGCCCAGACCGGCAAATCAGGATTTAAACGGTAATAAACCCATTGCCCTTGGCGTTGATCTAGCAAAACGCCCAGATTTCTCAATAAGGCCAGATGACGGGAGATTTTGGGCTGGCTCAGATTTAATTGCTCTGTGAATTCACAGACGCAGACATTCTGTTTGGCCATGACCAGCTTTAAAATATCTAAACGTGTTGAATCGGCAAGACATTTGAAAAAATCGGTCTGGTGCATCACGATATCCTGATATATTTACTATTGCGAATATACGGATATCCGTATATAAAAGCAATATTGTGTATACACTGAGAAAACTCATGTCTCAAAAGATCAAGATTTATCATAATCCTGAATGTGGAACCTCTCGAAACACCTTGGCCTTGATCCGTAACACCGGTGAGGAGCCAATGGTGATTGAATATCTGAAAACACCGCCGACCAAAGAGGAGCTGATTCAGTTAATTCAGGATGCGGGTCTGTCGGTACGTGAAGCGATTCGTAAAAATGTAAAGCCCTATGAAGAACTTGACCTGGAAAGCAGCCATTGGACAGATCAACAACTGATTGATTTTATGCTGCAACATCCGGTTTTGATCAATCGTCCATTTGTGGTGACTGAACTTGGTGTGAGATTGTGTCGACCATCAGAAGTTGTTTTAGATATTCTTTCTGCTCCGCAGCGCGCAGCGTTTAGCAAAGAAGACGGGCAACTGATTATTGATGAAGCAGGGAAACGGTTGAAATAAATTCCAGAATTTAAGAAGATCAATCAGATCATAAAAAAGCCACCGCGAGGGTGGCTTTTTTTTAAAAGTTAAAATGACAGATATCGTGTGATTTTAAGCGTCAAACGATACATAAGTTGTCATTCGCTTGATAATTAAATCAATGTCTTAGTTCTTCTAACGAACCATAATGACATTATACTGCGACTCAACCGATGTCGTTATGAGTTTAAGAAGACTCAACCAATATTATTTTTGATAAATAATTTTTTAGACTCAAGATCCAAAACAAGGTAGAAAATTATTGATCTGTTATAAAAAAACGTTCAACAGATAACCAGGCTGATTGAGCAAATTCATTTCTATATTTGGACGGTTTCTCAGAAATTTTTTCTAGTAGCCATAGTTTTGCATAATTTTCAGCGGAACCTAATATTAATGAAACGATTAGGTTTAACTGTAATTTCTCGAGTTTTTCCATTGAATATACAGACTTTAAATGCTGAAAAATTGCTTTATTCCTTGTCTTATTCTTTTCAGTCAATTCATCCTCATATGTACTCGTAGAAACATAATATCGGGCAGTAATTTGAAATCTCGCAAGTTCTACATTTTGTTCTATCCAATCAAGATAGCTATGGACAATTGCAAAAATGAATTCTTTTATATTATTGATATTTTTAAAATATTTTTCTCTTTCAATCGCCTGATCATCTAATGCTAAAAAATATAAATTGGCGATAATTCCTTCTTTTGTACCGAAATGATAGTAAATCGCTCCAACACTGGTATCAGAATTTTCCCTGATTTGCTCAATGGTCGTGGCTTCAATACCATTTTGATTAAAAAGCTGTAATGCTGTTATTAAGATTTCTTTTTTTAATTGTTTTCGTCTTCCAGCGTAGTGCTTTTCAAAAATAGCAATGGTATTCATTTCACACACAGAATTTGAAGAAAACAGAATCTTAAATGAATTATCAGTCACTTGACAATTAGTTAAAACAGAATAAAACTCAAAAACAGAACATAATTCTAATTTAAAAAATTGATGATAAAAAAGAGGATGTGTCATGAGCACACTGAATATATGGGAAAAACTGTCATCTAAACCTGGCGGGAAATGGGCATTTTCGAAAGCGTTATGTCTTAAAGCACCTTACTTTGCAAGTATCAGTCCAAAATTTGAGGAATTGCGACCTGAGTTTTGTAAAGTCAGTATTTCAAAATCTAGAAAAGTCACAAACCATTTAGGCACCGTACATGCCATTGCAATGTGCAATATGGCCGAGCTCTCAGGCGGTACGATGACCGAAGTGACAGTACCGTCTACGCATCGCTGGATTCCGAAGGATATGACGGTTGAATATCTGAAAAAGGCGACAACAGGATTGGTCGCAACGGCCACACCTGCAACAACAATGGATTTAACCAAACCGAGTGAATATAAGGTCAATATTGAAGTCAAAGATCAGCTTGATGAAATTGTCTTTAAAGCAACCATTACCATGTGGATATCGGCGAAAAAGGCGTGATTTAGCTTTTTAATTCATGATCCATCAAAATAATAACTTGGAGTTTTAAGAAGATGACATCTCAAACTAGAATGCTGATTACAGGTTTTTTATCTGCAATACTTTATGGTATTTTGACGTATTATATTAACTATAGTGCTGATAATGTTTGGCTTTCTGCATTTACACAAGCTGTAAATAGTTTTATCGGCGGCTATTTGGTTGCGGGTTTAGTTGAATTTACTTACAGAAACGTTCCTGCGCCCTATAAATTTATTGTTTCGGCATTTGTTCCCTATGGTTCACTGATGATCCTCTATGCTTTCATTCATCATTATATTGGGACTAAACATGTTTTTTATACGATTCTACCGAACATATTAATTGGTTTTCCATATTTTTTCTTATATATTAATAAGTTGAATAAAAATAGCGGCACTGTTGCCAATATTCCACAAGGATAATAGATCTCATTTTTAAAGAGGTAATGATATACAGATAAAAATAAAAGTGGAAATCCCAAACGATTCTCTTTTAGTTGTTAGAAGGTCATATAGCCGCTGATAAATGAGAATTCTTAATGAATTAAGAATTCTCATTTTTGATACGTATAACGTCATCTCTTTTAAACAGCCTAATTTTTGAATTAGTCTTACCAAGATAATAAGGGTGAATTAAACCTTATTTTTGTAGGTTCGTTATATGTGAATGTCTCATTCCCAGTAACTTACTAGCTTCACTACCTGTCATATAGACTTCCTTCAATTTAAGTACTTTACTGAGTTCCTCTCATGGAATGAGCTTCTAATAAATAAGGTCATCTACTGTCTGGGGAGTAGAGATAATTTCTTTTTTATATAGGCTATCTTGATTTCATTCCTAATTCTTTGGCGTTTATCTTTTGACATCTAAATATTCTCTTGCCTAATTTCTACTGGGTTGTGTATGTATTTCAGTCTTTTGAGCGCTTTATATCTATATATAATTTAAAGCTTTTATTGGTAGTTATTGTTTCTGTTGAAATGAAAAAACCGCCAGTATTGGCGGTTTTTTCAATGACAAACTATGAGTCGTAAATGACAACTTATGTGTTGCGTGATGTTTTTATGAATTACCAGCTTAACGCACCGCCAGTTTGGTAATCTGTTACGCGCGTCTCGAAGAAATTCTTCTCTTTACGCAAGTCCATCATTTCTGACATCCACTGGAACGGGTTATTCACACCAGCGAACTGTTCAGGCAAGCCTAACTGCGCCAGACGACGGTTAGCAATGAACTTCAGGTATTCTTCCATCATGCCAGCATTCATGCCAAGTACACCGCGTGGCATGGTATCACGTGCATATTCGATTTCCAGCATCGTACCTTCAAGAATCATCTGAATGATTTCTTCCTGGAGTTCAGTCGTCCATAGACCTGGGTTTTCGATCTTGATCTGGTTGATCATATCGATACCGAAGTTCAGGTGCATTGACTCATCACGCAGGATGTACTGGAACTGCTCGGCAACACCATTCATCTTGTTACGACGGCCCATCGACAGGATCTGGCTGAAACCGCAGTAGAAGAAGATCCCTTCAAGTACACAGTAGAACGCGATCAGGTTGCGAAGCAGGATCTGGTCGTTTTCAGGGGTACCAGTTTTGAAAGTAGGATCACTTAAAGACTGAGTATATTTCAGGCCCCATGCCGCTTTACGTGCCACTGACGGTACTTCGCGGTACATGTTGAAGACTTCGCCTTCATCCATGCCTAAAGACTCGATACAGTATTGGTAAGCATGCGTGTGAATCGCTTCTTCAAATGCCTGACGCAAGATGTACTGACGGCATTCAGGGTTGGTAATGTGACGATAAATCGCCAGTACCAGATTGTTTGCAACCAGTGAATCGGCAGTCGAGAAGAAACCAAGTGAACGCATCACGATGGTACGTTCATCTTCAGTCAAGCCATTTTCAGACTTCCACAGCGCAATGTCGTGGTTCATGTTGACTTCTTGTGGCATCCAGTGGTTTGCACATCCGTCCAGATACTTCTGCCAAGCCCATTCGTATTTGAACGGTACAAGCTGGTTCAAGTCTGCACGACAGTTGATCATCGCCTTGTCGTCAACCTGTACACGTTGCGCACCCATTTCAAGCTCTTCAAGGCCTGGAGCAACATCAAGCTGATCTAGGGAAGCAGATGCTCTTGCCAGCGAATCGGTTGGATTTGATCCTCGGTTTTGAGTGGCTCTAAGGGGTTGTGCAGCTGCCACATCCGGCGATGCGTTGCCTGCATCAGATACCATCTGTGAATTAGTCGCTTTTTGCGGCTCGACGGGCGCAGGCTGCTGTTCAGGTGCAGCCGGTTTTTGCGAATCATCTTCGAAATCGTCCCAACTTAGGATAGACATATCAATTCTCTCTACGTTGCTTTATATCTTTTATGAGACATTCAGCAGTGCTGAGATGTCTTACTATACGCTCAATTTGTTTAAGCAAAATTAAGTTTTGTCGATGAATGCTGTGAATTTATACATAAGCACAATCCCCACTACTTATTTTGCTTACGCTGCTGGCGAACTTTGAACCAGAAATAAGCAAGTGGCGCGTAAAAGGTAATACCAAAGGAAATCAGCAATGCCGCAAGTCCTAACATGTAGTTGTGGGTCATATGGGGCATTGAGGTTTCCTTTGTTTGTTATTTTAATCTCCCTAAATCCCTCTTTTAAAAAGAGGGACTTTCACATGTCAGATGACTGAGCTGTGATCCCCCTCCTTTTAGGAGGGGTTAGGGGAGGTCAAGCGAAGCTTACTGACAAGCTTCACAATCAGGATTGTCAATTGAACATGCCATTGGCACTGGAGCCGCTTGAGCAAAACCTTCTTCCTCTGCAGGAGCTTCAGGTTTTTGCGCTTCAACGACAGGAGCTGCTGCTACAACAGGAGCCGCAACAGTTGCAGGTTTAACTGCGTTCAATGCGCCAGTGTTGATTGTTGATTTCTCAGCAGACGTTGCACCCAATGCACGAAGGTAATAAGTCGTCTTAAGACCACGTAACCAAGCCATCTTGTAAGTGATGTCCAGTTTCTTACCGTTTGCACCAGCGATGTAAAGGTTAAGAGACTGCGCTTGGTCGATCCATTTTTGACGACGTGATGCAGCATCCACGATCCAGCGAGTTTCAACTTCAAACGCAGTCGCGAAGATGGCTTTAAGCTCTTCAGGAATACGGGAAATCTTTTGCACAGAACCTTCGAAGTGTTTCAGGTCGTTGACCATTACCGCATCCCAAAGACCACGTTCTTTCAACGCACGTACCAGGTACGGGTTAATCACGGTGAATTCACCAGACAGGTTTGATTTCACATACAGGTTCTGGAAGGTTGGCTCAATAGATTGAGACACGCCACAAATGTTTGAAATCGTAGCAGTCGGAGCAATTGCCATCACATTCGAGTTACGCATACCGTCTTTTTGAACTTTGGCACGTAAAGTGTCCCAGTCCAGACGTTGAGTGCGGTCGACTTCGAACATGCGTTCAGGACGAGTTTTCGCAACCAGATCAAGCGAGTCGATTGGCAGGATACCTTGATCCCACAATGAACCCTTGAATGTTTCGTATGTACCACGTTCAACAGCCAAATCGCTTGAGGTTGAAATCGCGTAGTACGAAATCACTTCCATCGATTCATCAGCAAACTCAACCGCAGCATCAGAACCATAAGCCAGGTTCATTTCGTATAACGCATCCTGGAAGCCCATGATACCCATACCGACTGGACGGTGTTTCAGGTTCGAGTTGCGCGCTTGTGGAACAGCGTAGTAGTTGATGTCGATCACGTTGTCGAGCATACGAACCGCAGTTTTTACTGTACGCGCCAGTTTTTCGCGATCTAACACACCACCTTGAACGTGTTGTACCAGGTTGATTGAACCCAGGTTACATACCGCGATTTCTTCTTTGCTGGTGTTCAGCGTGATTTCTGTACACAGGTTAGAAGAGTGCACCACACCTACGTGTTGTTGTGGTGAACGCAGGTTACATACGTCTTTGAATGTGATCCAAGGATGACCAGTTTCAAACAACATAGACAGCATTTTGCGCCACAAATCTTTTGCACGGATTTTCTTGTGCAACATGTTTGTTTCTTTGGCAATCGCTTCGTAGTGTGCATAACGCTCAGCGAATTCAGCACCAGTCAAATCATGCAGATCAGGCGTTTCAGAAGGCGTGAATAAAGTCCATTCCGCATCTTCGAATACACGTTGCATGAACAGGTCAGGAACCCAGTTCGCAGTGTTCATGTCATGGGTACGACGACGGTCATCACCGGTGTTCTTACGCAGTTCAAGGAATTCTTCGATGTCCAGGTGCCAGGTTTCCAGGTATGCACATACTGCACCTTTACGCTTGCCACCCTGGTTAACCGCAACAGCTGTATCGTTCGCTACTTTCAGGAACGGAACAACACCTTGAGACTTGCCGTTAGTACCTTTGATGTATGAGTTCAAGGCACGAACTGGTGTCCAGTCATTACCTAAACCGCCTGCCCATTTAGACAGCATTGCGTTATCACGCATTGCACCATAAATGTCGTACAGGTCATCATCAATCGTGGTCAAGTAGCAGCTAGACAACTGTGGACGAAGCGTACCTGAGTTAAACAGGGTAGGCGTAGAGGCCATGTAGTCGAAGCTAGACAACAGGTTATAGAACTCGATTGCACGGTCTTCACGGTTTTCTTCATTGAGCGACAAGCCCATAGAAACACGCATAAAGAACAATTGCGGAAGTTCGAAACGTACGCCATCTGAATGGATGAAGTAACGGTCAAATAAGGTTTGCAGACCTAAGTAGGTGAACTGGTTTGAACGTTCCGGTTGAATCGCTGCAGCCAGTTTGGCCAGGTCAAAGTTCAGCAATTCTGGAGAAAGCAGCTCAAGCTCGATCCCTTTTTTCAGGAAAGTTTCAAGCGCATCGCCTTCATTGGTGTCTGTCGGAAGACCCAAAAACTCTAAACCGGTGGCTACTAGGTCATCACGCAACAGACGTGCAGTCACATAAGTATAGTTTGGTTCCTGTTCGATCCGGGTACGGGTCGCCATCATCATGGTGGTAGAGATATCAGACTCTTTTACACCGTTGTAGAGGTTTTTCACGGTCTCATCGATGATCGCCTGAACATCAATTCCTTCCAGACCTTGAGCAGCTTTTTCTATAGTCGCAGTCAACTCGCTGAGATCTAATGGTTTTAATTTTCCTTCAGCATCAGTGATTTGTAGCGTCGGGTGATGATTCGCACCTAACTGTTTACGCGCTTCAGAACGTTGTTCACGGTAAATAACATATGAGCGTGCAACTTTCTGTTCGCCCGTACGCATTAGCGCAAGTTCAACTTGGTCTTGAATTTCTTCAATATGAATCGTTCCGCCAGAAGGTAAACGACGTTTAAAGGTATTTAATACCATTTCCGTCAGTTGCTCGATACGATCATGAATTCGGCTCGAGTCAGCGCTTTGTTGGCCTTCAACCGCCAAAAATGCTTTACCAATTGCGACAGAAATTTTTTCTGCATCAAAAGCGGCAACATCACCGGTGCGTTTAATCACCTGAAGTTGACCAGGAGTTGAAGTGATTACGCTCATGTTAGCATAGCTCCATTGTCATCTATTTTTATGTTTATGGACCGTTTGAACCGGGCAAAATTCGTGCCACAGTATTTGAGGAATAAACACAAGACCTAGTGGTTTTAAAATTAATTGAACACAAGATACGGGAAAATTTAGGGTAGATCAATATTGACATTCAGCTAAATATTTTTCTTTAGTTGTGCTTTAATCATTGCAAAAATATCGCTATTTTTATTGATTTTTGTATAAGCCTTATCAGGCAAGGCATAGCATAACAAAGTCCAAAGAAAGTGCTTATAGATAACATTGTGGATAACTAAAAAGCGCTCAATCAAGCAGTCATATTTTGTTCATGTAATAGTTGTGTAAGCCCCAATTCAGATCTAAGCCACTGTTTCAAGCACAACTGCCCAAAAAATGCACGATAAAATATTACAAAATGCTATCTTGATGTATCAGTTTGGTGAACGCCATCTTGTTTACAATGTAAACGTGTGTATATTGCAAGCATATTAAAAACGTATCTATTGGATTTCAAAAGGATACGCCTATAGCGTAGATCCACCATATAAGGGGCAATACATGAGCCAAGAAGAAAAGTTACCCAAGATTTTAATTGTTGAAGATGACGAGCGTCTTGCCCGTTTAACGCAAGAATACCTCATCCGTAACGGACTTGAGGTGGGGGTAGAGCCGGATGGCAACCGTGCCATTCGTCGGATTATTGCTGAACAGCCAGATATGGTGGTGCTGGATGTGATGTTGCCAGGTGCGGATGGCTTGACTATTTGCCGTGAAGTACGTCCACATTATCATCAACCGATTTTGATGTTGACGGCACGTACTGAAGACATGGATCAGGTTCTGGGCCTGGAGATGGGTGCAGATGACTACGTTGCTAAACCGGTTCAGCCGCGTGTATTGCTGGCGCGTATCCGCGCATTGCTGCGTCGTACGGACAAGGTGCCTGAAGATGAAGTGGCACAGCGTATCGAATTTGATGATCTGGTGATCGACAATGGCGGGCGTTCGGTAACCCTAAATGGCGATCTGGTTGATTTTACCAGCGCAGAATATGACCTGTTGTGGTTGCTCGCATCGAATGCGGGTCGTATCCTTTCCCGCGAAGATATTTTCGAACGTTTGCGCGGTATTGAATATGACGGTCAAGACCGTTCAATCGATGTACGTATTTCGCGTATCCGTCCAAAAATTGGTGACGATCCAGAAAATCCGAAGCGTATTAAAACAGTACGTAGTAAAGGTTATCTTTTCGTTAAAGAGACTAATGGACTTTAAGCAAATGTGGTTTTTTGCTTGAACAAGCAGGATAAATTATAGGTGTTTAAACACAGTATATTTTTGCGTATCTATGCAGGACTCGTCATCCTTGTCGTCTTGGTGGCGGTGTTCGGCTATTTGTTGGTACAGATTATCAACTATCAGCGTGCGCAAGAATATCGCGAATCCCTGACTGATGGCATGGCATATATCATCAGTGAGGGAGTTGCGCGCCAGCCAAATCTCCAGCAGAAGATGGATTGGATTTCTGATGCCTCTGATCTGCTGGAGTTGCCCATTCATTATGTAGATGCCAGCAAGGTAGATATTACCCGTGCTGAAGCGAGACGTATTGCTGATCGAAAGGCTGTAGTGCGCTGGGATGCCGAGTCCGGTATCGCTTATATTGTGGTGGGACTGCGTGATGATCCGGATCATTACCTTTATATAAAGGCTGACAACATCACTGAACGCCAGATGAAGGCCTTGGCGGTCTTTATTCTGGATTATCTGGTTTATTATCCGGGTCAGGAAAAAGAATACCTTGCGCGTATTCAGGATTATTTCTCCTATCCGGTTTCCATTGAAAATGTTCAATCTCTGCCTTTGGACTCCGAGCAGATCGGACGTTTGCGTCTGGATCACAGTATTATTTTATACCGCGATAATGCTTCTATTCGTGGTACGACCATTTCAATTATTTCGCCAATTCCAGGCTCGACCTCCCAGGTCTTGGTCATGGGGCCAGTACCGTTATTTAACTGGATGCCATTCCAGTTGGCGACCGGTATTACCTTATTAAGCCTGTTTGTACTGAGTTTGGGTGTTTATGGCCTTCTGGTTCCGATGCAGCGTAAGCTGCGTGAAGTGAGCTATGCCTTAAACAAGATGAAGACGGGGAATATGTCATTGCGTCTTCCGGTGGATGGTAGTGATGAGATGTCTACACTGGCTTCCAGTTATAACAATATGTCAGACCATATCCAGCGCTTGATCGAAGCGCAGCGGGAGTTGATGCGTGCGGTTTCGCATGAATTGCGCACACCAGTGGCACGGATCCGTTTTGGTGTGGAAATGATGGCAGATGAAGATGACTACGAGTATCGTCTGCAACAGGTTGAGCAGATTGATAAGGATATTGAAGCGCTGAATACCTTGATTGATGAGATCATGACCTATGCCAAACTGGAACAGGGTATGCCATCGATTGAGTTTGAGCAGATTGATCTGTATGACGTGCTGAATCAGGTGATGGTGGAAACCCAAGCACTGAAAACCCATAAAATTATTGAATTACACCCAATGCCTGTGGCTGTAGTAGTCGAGGCGGAGCGTCGTTATCTGCATCGCGTGATTCAGAATCTGGTGGGGAATGCCATCCGTTATTGTGATAATAAGGTATTAATCAGCGGTGGTCTGGATCAGGACGGCCAGGCCTATGTGTGTGTGGAAGATGACGGTCCCGGAATTCCGGAAGTAGATCGTGCCCGTATTTTTGAAGCCTTCGCCCGTTTGGATGATAGTCGCACCCGTGCTTCAGGTGGTTATGGCTTGGGTCTATCCATTGTCAGCCGGATTGCCTACTGGTTTGGTGGTTCCATTCAGGTGGATCAAAGTCCAACCTTGGGCGGTGCACGTTTTATCATGACCTGGCCGGCACAGCGTTATGTGAAAAAGAATAAACGCAAGTTGCTGGAAAAAAAGACTGAGGAAAGCAGTGATCATTCAGTTTAATACGATGTAAATAATATCTTGCCCATAAAAAACGATGCTGATGCATCGTTTTTTATGGGTAGTAATTTACTCTTGAATGGTGGCATCTGGCTCAATGAGTGGCTTTCCATCTCTTAAGCTTTGTAATGCTTCAGGGTTGCAATCGATCAGCAGTTGGGCATTTTTCACATCGACGTTATAGTGCTGAATCAATTTCTGGTCGCCTGATAGGGTTTCGACTTTATATTCATCAGCGATATTCATAATTCCATCCAGATTGACGCTGACAGACGCAAAATCATCCTGAAATAGTGCATTAATCTCATTTAATTCAAAAACAAGCTGGCTGGTGTTCTGGTTTTTCTGGACGTAATTTTGGATATGTCGAACGATTAATTGAGCATATAAAAAATAATTTGGTTTATGGGCATAATGCAGAGACATGCAGGGACTCCTTTATTGTTACTTTATAAAGTCATAATGGGAACTAAGAAATACAAATAACATATTCTGAATCAGTCTGTTGAGTGTGTTGCAAAAAGACACAAATGCTTGTTTAACATTACGCTAGAGCAGATGAACGTTAAATAGATGTTAAACCTGCATATTCAGCTGAAGAGCCTGTAAGAGAATTAAAGCTTGGTCGGGATTTTGGAATCCTGTAATAAGTTTTAATCAGATTGGACTTGGATTTGATTGATAAAAGGACTATATCTAAACAAATGGCTAGGAGTGCTGCAAATCGGAATGCGAGTGGCTTTGCATCTCCTTTTATAGAAAAATAAATAAAAATTTAGAATTTTATTCAATAAAACGATAAAAGCGGGTTCTGGGTGATGAAAGTGAAATTAAATGCTGAAATGCTTAAAAAATCATCCCAAAGACTAAGGCTTATAAACTAGCAAGTGAAATCATAAATCAGGTACAATTGGCGGGATTAATTTTGTGTATGGTGTATTTGAAGGCCAATACATACATTCTTTGTTAATAAATAGGCCTGCCAGGAGTTATCCCCGCATGAGTGCTATTACTCCATACGAATGGGCAATTATTGCCTTCGTGATCGGCGTTACATTTTTATGCGTCTTTATGCTGACTGTCCCGTTACTCCTTGGGGGTAAATCATGGGGCCGTGCCAAGCAGGAGCAGTTTGAGTCAGGTGTAGTTAGTGCAGGTGGAGCTCGTATCCGCTTGTCTGCAAAATTCTATTTAGTTGCAATATTCTTCGTAGTGTTTGATTTGGAAGCACTTTATCTATATGCATGGGCAGTTTCTGTTCGTGAAGTGGGTTGGATTGGTTTTGCAACTGCAGCTATCTTTATTTTAGTTTTACTTGTTGGTTTGATTTACGAATTATCGACAGGCGCTCTCAATTGGGCACCTTCAGACAGACGTAAGGCAGCAGGAATTAAAGCTAAGATTGGTTCGCCAAATATGGATCTTGCAGAAATTACGCGTTTCAACTCGGTTGAAGAATTGGTGATGGATCCTACGGGTCAAATCCCGGCTCAATCATCTGGTTTTGTGAAAAAGTCACAAGCTCAATTATCTGATAAGGAGTAATACGGGATGAAATATACATTAACCCGTGCGAATCCGAATGCTGATCAATATCCACTTCAGGAACGCATTGTTGTAGAAGATCCGTTGCTAGAAGAAGAAGTGAATAAAAATGTATTCATGACTCGCTTAGAGGATGTAGTACATACAGCAGTCAACTGGGGGCGTAAAAACTCAGTTTGGCCATTTAACTTTGGTACATCTTGCTGCTACGTAGAGTATGCGACGACTTTGACAGGCGTACATGACCTGTCACGTTTCGGTGCAGAGGTTATTCGTGCTTCACCGCGTCAGGCCGACTTGATGATCGTTGCCGGTACCTGCTTCGTAAAAATGGCACCAGTAATTCAACGTTTGTATGAACAAATGCTTGAACCGAAATGGGTTATTTCTATGGGTGCATGTGCCAACTCGGGTGGTATGTACGACATCTATTCGGTTGTACAAGGTGTGGATAAAATCATCCCTGTGGATGTGTATGTTCCAGGCTGCCCACCACGTCCTGAAGCTTTAATTCAGGCATTGATGCTGTTGCAAGACCAGATTCAACTAGAGCGACGTCCGCTTTCTGCGGTAATCGGTGATGATCTTAAGCCAGTGTATAAGCCAAAGATGATGCCGGAACGTGACCGTAAGAAAGACCAGCGTGTTGCTGTGAAAAACTTACGCTCTATGGATGAAATTAAATAATTTAAACGACAGGTTTTTTTGTTGTGCACCCGCTATGGGTGTAGTTGTCGTTTAGGTTGACTGAATTTGTATTAAATAGGAAGCCAAGCCAATGGCTGAAACTGACATTGCTATGCCAGAATCAACGCCTGTTGATTCACGCCCAGCATTTGCGATCATTGAAGAGCTCAAAACCAAATTTGGTGAGAACTTCTTTGTGCAAACGACTTTCGAGGATTTTCCGACAGTCTGGGTTGAGCGCGCACGTGTACAAGAAGTTTTAATGTTCTTGCGTACAGTGTCACGTCCTTACGTGATGTTGTTCGACCTGTCAGCGGTAGATGAGCGTCTGCGTACGCACCGCGACGGTTTACCTGCGTCTGACTTCACCGTGTTCTATCACCTGTTGTCGCTCGAGCGTAATACTGACATTCGTATTAAAGTTGCCTTAGCAGAAAGCGATTTGAATCTTCCAACGGCAACCAATATCTGGCCAAATGCCAACTGGTACGAACGTGAAGCTTACGATATGTTCGGGATCAATTTCGAAGGGCATCCAATGCTCCGTCGTATCTTGTTGCCAACCTATTGGGAAGGTCATCCGCTACGTAAAGAATATTCTGCGCGTGCGACCGAATATACGCCGTATCTGCAAGATAAAGCCAAACAGGACTACGAACAGGAACATCTTCGTTTCGTTCCTGAAGATTGGGGTATGAAGCGCGGCAATGCTGACGAAGACTTCATGTTCCTGAACCTGGGTCCGAACCATCCATCTGCGCATGGTGCTTTCCGTGTGATCTTGCAGCTGGACGGTGAAGAAGTTAAAGACTGTGTGCCTGACATCGGTTATCACCACCGTGGTGTGGAAAAGATGGCTGAACGTCAAACCTGGCATTCATTCATTCCGTATACAGACCGTGTCGACTACCTCGGTGGCTGTGCACAGAACATGCCTTATGTGATGGGCGTGGAACAAATGGCGGGTATTACTGTACCTGACCGTGCCCAGTGTATCCGTGTCATGTTGTCGGAACTGTTCCGTATCAATAACCACTTGCTGTTTATTGGTACCGCGATTCAGGATGCCGGCGGTATGACGCCAGTGTTCTACATGTTCGCCGACCGTCAGAAAGTCTACGATATCGTAGAAGCGATTACGGGTTACCGTATGCACCCGGCATGGTTCCGTATTGGCGGTACTGCCCACGACCTGCCAAATGGTTGGGACAAGCTGGTTCGAGATTTACTCGACTGGATGCCAAAACGTATGAATGAATACTACAAGGCTGCTTTACGCAACTCGGTATTTATGGGGCGTACCCAGGGTGTGGCGCAATACGATGCGAAATCTGCATTGGCTTGGGGTGTAACGGGTACAGGTCTGCGTGCTACAGGTATTGATTTCGACGTTCGTAAATACCGTCCATATAGCGGTTATGAAAACTACGACTTCGACGTGCCTTTAGAGTACGAAGGCGATGCATATGCACGTGTTATGGTGCATTTCCGTGAAATCGAAGAATCACTAAAAATTGTCAAGCAATGCTTAGACAACATGCCGTCTGGTGCGTATAAAGCAGACCATCCACTGGCTGTTCCACCACCAAAAGACAAGACATTACAAGATATTGAAACCTTGATTACGCACTTCCTGAGCGTGTCTTGGGGTCCTGTAATGCCGGCAGGTGAAGCATCTGTGATGGCAGAAGTGGTAAAAGGCGCGTCGAACTACTACTTGACTTCAGACAAGTCAACCATGAGTTACCGTACCCGTATCCGTACACCAACCTTCACGCATTTACAGCAAATGCCTTCTGTGATTAACGGCAGCCTAATGTCTGACTTAATCATTTATTTAGCGACCATTGACGTCGTAATGGCTGACGTGGATCGCTAAGGGGTAAACGCATTATGATGATTTTGACTGATAAAAAGCCACGTGTGAATGTTGAAGGAATTTTGACTGCGGACGAAATTCACGATATTGAACATCACATGGGGCACTATCCATACCCACGTGCAGCGTGTCTGGATGCGCTGAAGTGTGTACAACGCCGTAATGGCTGGGTAGATGATGCGCAAATGAATGCCATCGCACAAATGCTGAGCATGAGCGTTGCAGATCTGGAAGGTGTAGCGACGTTCTATAACCGTATTTACCGTCAGCCGGTCGGTCGTCACGTAATTTTGTTATGTGACTCGATTGCGTGTTTCCTGATGGGTGCGGAAACTTTGGCAGAAGCATTCCAGCGCGAATTAGGCATTCAGTTTGGTCAAACGACTGCAGATGGTCGTTTCACTTTGTTGCCAATTTGTTGTCTGGGCAACTGTGACAAAGGTCCAACCTTAATGATTGATGAAGACACGCACGGTCTGGTTGAAGTGACTTCGGTGAAACAGCTGTTGGAGAAGTATGTATGAATACTGAACCAAAACCAATTTATGGTGACGGTAACCCGGAAACTCATCCGCTTACCTGGCGTTTAAGCAAGCAGGCCAACGTTCGTAATGCTGATGATTACGAAGCGCTGGAAGGTTATGCAGGCTTTAAAAAAGCCCTGTCTATGTCGCCTAAAGATGTATTGGAAGTGGTTAAGGCAGCGACTGTAAAAGGTCGTGGTGGTGCAGGCTTCCCGGCAGGCATCAAATGGTCATTGATGGCGCCAAATGACAACTCGGGTCCACGTTACCTGATTTGTAATGCCGATGAGATGGAACCAGGTACCTTCAAAGACCGTTTGCTGATGGAAGATCTTCCTCATCAATTGATCGAAGGTATGCTGATTGCAGGCTATACGCTGGAAGCGACCCATGGTTATATCTTTATCCGTGGCGAGTACATCGAAGCTGCAAAATACTTAAATGAAGCACTTGAGCAAGTTCGTGCCAAAGGCTACTTAGGGGACAACATCCTCGGTACTGGCTGGAACTTCGAGTTGCATGTGCATACCGGTGCGGGCCGTTATATCTGTGGTGAAGAAACTGCATTGATTAACTCGCTTGAGGGCCGCCGTGCCAACCCGCGTACTAAACCGCCATTTCCACAGGTTGCAGGTGCTTGGGGTCGTCCTACGATTGTCAACAACGTAGAGACCTACAATAACTTGCCAGCTATTATGCTGCGCGGTCCTGAATGGTATATCAACCTGTCTGCGGGTAAGTCGAAAGATCCGGGCACCAAGATTTATGGTGCATCAGGTAAGGTGAAATTCCCGGGTTTATGGGAACTGCCATTTGGTACAACAGCGCGTGAAGTGATTGAAGAACACGCTGGTGGTATGCGCGACGGTTTGAAACTGAAAGCATGGTTACCAGGCGGTGCATCAACTGACTTCTTGGCTGCCGAGCATATTGATCTTCCTATGGATGCGGAAAGCATCATGAAAGCAGGTTCACGTTTAGGTACCTGTCTGCTCATGGTGGTTGATGAAACCCAGTGTATGGTTTCAGCGACACGTAACCTCGAAGAATTCTTTGCACGTGAATCATGTGGTTTCTGTACACCTTGTCGTGATGGCTTGCCTTGGGCTGTGAAAGCACTAAAAGCACTCGAAGATGGCACAGGTAAGAAAGAAGATATCGATCACTTACAAGAACTGACTCGTAAGCTTTGGATTGGTAAAACTTTCTGTGCGCATGCTCCTGGTGCAATGGAGCCGCTTATGGGTGCACTCAAACATTTCCGTGGTGAATTTGAAGCGAAGGTCATCAATGCCGCCGCTCAAGTTAGCTCCGTAGAACAAGCTTAAGGAATTCGACTATGGCTACAATTCATGTCGATGGCAAATCGTATGAAGTCAACGGCTCGGAAAACTTGCTACAAGCATGTTTGAGTCTTGGCATTGATATCCCATACTTTTGTTGGCATCCATCCTTAGGTTCTGTCGGCTCTTGCCGTCAATGTGCCGTGACCCAGTACGCGAATCCAGAAGATACGCGTGGTCGTTTGGTCATGTCATGTATGACACCTGCAGCAGACAATACCTACATCTCGATTGAAGACAAAGAAGCCAAGGATTTCCGCGCTTCGATTGTTGAATTCTTGATGACCAACCACCCGCACGACTGTCCCGTCTGTGAAGAGGGTGGTCACTGTCATTTACAAGATATGACTGTAATGACACAGCATGACCGTCGTCGCTACCGTTTCACCAAACGTACGCATTACAACCAGGAACTTGGTTCGTTTATTGCGCACGAGATGAACCGTTGTATTGCATGCTACCGTTGTGTGCGTTACTACAAAGACTACGCAGGTGGTACCGACTTTGGCGTGTATGCCAACGCATCACGCGTGTACTTCGGTCGTCCAGAATCAGGCACCTTAGAGTCTGAATTCTCGGGTAACCTGACTGAAGTGTGTCCGACTGGGGTATTCACAGATAAGACTCACTCTGAACGCTACAACCGTAAGTGGGACATGCAGTATGCGCCAAGCGTATGCCAGGGCTGTTCTTCAGGCTGTAACATCTCTCCGGGTGAGCGTTATGGCGAGCTTCGTCGTGTAGAAAACCGTTTTAATGGTGAAGTGAACCAATACTTCCTATGCGACAAAGGCCGTTTCGGTACTGGTTATGTGAACCGTGCAGACCGTCCACGTCAGCCACAATTCCGTAATGGTGCTACTGTTGAAACTGTTTCAGTTGATGCAGCACTCGATACGGTTATTGCAAATATCCAGGGCAAAAAAGTACTGGGTATTGGTTCACCGCGAGCATCTCTTGAATCGAACTACGCACTTCTTGAGCTGGTTGGTCAAGATCGCTTCTCAACCGGTCTGTCTCAAAAAGAGCAAAACCTGGTTGAACTGGCTGCTTCTATCATGCAAACCGAGGGTGTATACAACCCTAACATGCGTGAAATTGAGAGCTATGATGCTGTACTGATTCTGGGTGAAGACCTGACTCAAACTGCACCTCGTATGGCCTTATCTGTTCGCCAGGCTGCGAAAAATAAAGGCAAAGAGATGGCAGCAGAGCGCCGTACCCAAGAATGGCTGGCTGAACCGGTACAACGTATTGCGCAAGATGCCAAATCTCCGATTTACATTCTGGCTGCGACTCAAACCCGTTTGTCTGATGTTGCTGAAGGGGAAGTGGTTGCGTCGCCAAACGACATCGCGCGTTTAGGTTTTGCGATTGCGGCAGGCGTGAAAGGTGAGAGCATCCTTGGTTTAGACGATGACGCGAAAGCATTTGCACAAACGATTGCGGACACTTTAAAAGCTGCCAAGAAACCACTGATCATTTCGGGTACAAGCCTGCAAGATCCTGCCATTATGGAAGCTGCGGCACAAGTTGCACAGAATCTGGGTAATGCCGGTTTGACCTTGACGGTTCCTGAAGTGAACTCGATGGGTATGGCAATCTTTGGTGGTCAAAGCCTGGAGCAAGCATTTGCACAAGATTACGATACTGTCATCGTAGTTGAAAATGACCTTTACCGTCGTCTTCCTGCTGCACAGGTCGATGCTGCACTTGCAGGTAAAGAAGTGATCGTACTGGATCACTCTGAAACTGAAACAGTGAAAAAAGCCGACATTGTGCTTTCTGCTGCAAGCTTCGCGGAAGGTGATGGTACGGTTGTATCGCAAGAAGGCCGTGCACAACGTTTCTACCAAGTGTATGACCCAAGCTACTACAATCCTGAGCTGGCGATTAAAGAATCTTGGCGCTGGTTACACGCTCTGGAAACAGGCGTGAAAGGCAAAGCGATTTCTTGGACTTTGCTGGATGACGTGATCGAGTCAGTGGCAAAAAACATTCCAGCGCTGGAAGGCATTCTGGATGTTGCACCTGATGCGGGCTTCCGTGTACATGGTCTGAAAGTGGCACGTGAACCACGTCGTTACTCAGGCCGTACTTCGATGCGTGCGCCATTGTCTGTCCACGAGCCGAAACAGCCAACCGATATCGATTCTGCATTAACATTCTCTATGGAAGGTTATGTGGGTAATGAAACACCATCTCCACTGATTCCATTTGCCTGGTCTGCAGGCTGGAACTCTCCACAAGCTTGGAATAAGTACCAGAATGAAGTGGGTGGTCACTTGAAAGGTGGTGATTCAGGTGTTCGTCTATTCGACCGTTTACCAAAACGTCCAGCGCGCAGTTTTGTTGCACCGGCACCTGTTTTGGTGAATGCTGAGAGCTTCCGTTTGGTACCAATGCACCATATCTTTGGTTCAGGTGAATTCACAGTAAAAACACCAGCGATGGAAACCCGTATTCCTGAGCCGGTATTTGCCGTAGGTGAACAGGATGCTGCTCGCTTGAATGTTCAAGATGGTCAGCGGATTACAGTTAAAGCAGGTAAAACGTCGATTGTTCTTCCTGTACAAGTAATCGAATACTTACCAACAGGTTATATTGGTTACCCAATCGGTCTGGCACCGACGGTATCTCTTGCAGAGCCTGTTTCAGTCGCGGTAGGAGCGTAATTCATGGAACAAGAATTAATCCGTCAAACGCCGCTGTGGGCTGAAAACTGGCCAATCGCCTATTCAGTCATTCAAGCGATCGTGATCTTGCTGGTTGTGGTACTGATCGCTGCGTTGATGTCTTTTATTGAACGTCGTTTACTCGGCTTGTGGCAAGACCGTTACGGTCCGAACCGTGTTGGTCCGGGCGGTATGTTCCAGATTGTTGCCGACATGCTGAAAATCATGTTCAAGGAAGACTGGACCCCCAAATTTGCTGACAAATTGACTTTCCGGATGGCGCCAGCAGTTGCGATGGCAACTGCGGTGCTGTCGTTCATGGTTATTCCTGTTTCACCGTATCTGGGTGTTGCAGACATGAACATCGGCCTGTTGTTCTTTATGGCAATGGCAGGGATTGCAGTCTATGCAGTCCTGTTCGGTGGCTGGTCATCCAACAACAAATATGCCTTATTGGGCGGTTTGCGTTCTGCAGCTCAAACTATTTCGTATGAAGTGTTCCTAGGTATCTCACTCATGGGTGTGGTGGCAATTGCCGGCTCATTCAACATGCGTGAAATCGTTGAAGCACAAAAAGACGTCTGGTTTGTGATTCCTCAGTTCCTTGGCTTCCTGATTTTTGTGGTTGCGGGTGTGGCGGTAACGCATCGTCATCCATTTGACCAACCAGAAGCGGAACAGGAACTGGCGGAAGGTTACCATGTCGAATATGGCGGTATGAAATGGGGGATGTTCTTCGTTGCGGAATACGTTAACGTGGTACTGATCTCTGCATTGATCGTGACTCTATTCTTTGGTGGCTGGCTTGCGCCATTCAACCTTGATATTCCGTTCCTTCCAGCAGCATTCTGGTTCATTATCAAAACAGCTTTCTTTGTAATGATGTTTGTACTGGCGCGTGGTTCATTAATGCGTCCACGTTATGACCAGGTAATGAACTTTGGTTGGAAAATTTGCTTGCCATTAGCTCTAGTTAACCTGTTGGTAACTGGCGCGGTTATCTTGTGGTAAGGGCAGGGAGAACAAAATGTTTAAATTTCTAGCCGGGTTTGGATCGATTGTTCGTTCACTTTGGATGGTGTTCAGCCATGCAACGCGTAAACGTGACACTATTCTTTACCCAGAAGTACCAGCCGAAGAAATCGTGCCGCCACGTTTTCGTGGTCGTATCGTATTGACACGCGACCCTGATGGCGAAGAACGCTGCGTGGCATGTAACCTTTGTGCGGTTGCCTGTCCGGTAGGTTGTATTTCATTACAAAAAGCAGAACGTGAAGACGGTCGCTGGTATCCGGAATTTTTCCGTATCAACTTCTCGCGCTGTATTTTCTGCGGTATGTGTGAAGAAGCGTGTCCAACCACTGCGATTCAAATGACGCCTGACTTCGAGCTTGGCGAATATGTTCGTCAGGACTTGGTTTATGAAAAAGAACACCTGCTGATTTCTGGTCCTGGTAAATATCCTGACTATAACTTCTACCGTGTAGCCGGTATGGCAATTGCAGGCAAGGACAAAGGTCAGGCACAGCGTGAAAGTGCACCTGTTGATGTACGGAGTCTATTACCATGATGTGGCCATTTTATTTAATGGCCCTTGTGGCCATTGTCTCTACGGTTCGCGTGGTCACTAACGCGAATCCGGTACATGCTTTATTAAGCCTGATCGTATCCCTGCTTGCAGTCGCAGGCATGTTCCTGATTGTCGGTGCGCCTTTTGCGGGTGCACTGGAAGTCATCGTTTATGCGGGCGCGATCATGGTATTGTTCGTATTCGTCGTAATGATGCTGAACCTGGGTGAGCAGACTGTTGAACAAGAACGTAAATGGTTGACTTCATCAGCCTGGGCTTATCCGGCACTGATGAGCTTCCTGATCGGTCTGGTGCTGGTGTGGGTATTAAGTTCTGACTACACGGAAGCTTCACTGGTGATGGGTACAGAAATGGTGGGCCCGAAAGCAGTGGGTCAATCACTCTTTACGCAGTACTTGTTGTTGGTTGAAGTTGCCGCGATGTTATTGCTTGCTGCATTAGTAGCTGCATTCCATTTAGGTAAACGTGAACCAGATGCAGAAGAGGAAAAAGAATAATGGGCAACATCCCTTTAGAGCATGGTTTGATCGTTGCATCTATTCTCTTTGCACTGGGTTTTTACGGTGTAATGGTGCGACGCAACCTACTATTTATTTTAATGAGCCTTGAAATCATGATGAATGCTGCTGCTCTGGCGTTCGTTTTGGCGGGTAGTGCATGGGCGCAGCCAGACGGTCAGATCATGTTTATCCTGATTTTGACACTTGCTGCGGCAGAGGCTTGTATTGGTCTTGCGATCGTCCTTCAGTTCTATCATCGCTTCCATCACCTGGATGTGGATGCTGCTAGTGAGATGCGCGGATGAGTTATTTATATCTAACAATTTTATTTCCGCTCATTGGTTTTGTCCTGTTAGCGGCGGGGCGCAACAAGCTTCCGGAATCTGTTGCAGCCATTATTGGTGTCGGTGCAGTCGGTTTATCTGCACTGTTCGCACTGATTGCAGGTATGGACTTTGTGAATAATGGTTCAACTGCAGTGGTACAACATCTCTGGACCTGGTTCAGTGTTGGCGGTTTTGCACCGGGCATCAGCTTGCAGCTGGATGGTCTATCTTTATTGATGCTAGGTATGGTGACAGGGGTGGGTTTCTTGATTCACATCTTTGCATCATGGTACATGCGCGGTGAGGAAGACTTCGCACGTTTCTTCTCTTACTTCAACCTGTTCGTTGCTAGCATGTTATTGCTGGTATTAGGTGACAACCTGGCGTTGTTATTCCTGGGTTGGGAAGGCGTAGGTCTGTGTTCATACCTGCTGATCGGTTATTATTACCAGAACCCGGCAAACGGTCTGGCGGCAATCAAGGCATTTACCGTGACCCGTATCGGTGACGTATTCCTGCTGATTGCCATGTTCCTGATCTTCCAACAATTTGGTACCTTGAACATTCAGTACATCGTTGAAAATGCAGCGACTGTAATGACCCAAAGTTCATCTTTGACCATCTGGACAGCATTGTTATTGTTCTTGGGTGCGGCGGGTAAATCTGCACAGATCCCGTTACAAACATGGTTAGCCGATGCGATGGCAGGTCCGACACCTGTTTCTGCATTGATCCATGCTGCGACCATGGTAACCGCAGGTGTTTACCTGTGCTGCCGTATGTTCGCAGTATTTGAACTTGCACCAGAAGTGATGGTATTTATTTCGATCACAGGTGCGGTGACATTGCTTGTAGCTGGTTTTGCTGCACTGGTTCAAACCGACATCAAACGTATTCTGGCTTACTCAACTATGAGTCAGCTGGGTTATATGTTTATGGCTGTAGGTGCTGAAGCGTATCAGGCAGGCCTATTCCACATGCTGACACACGCATTCTTCAAGGCACTCTTGTTCTTGTCGTCTGGTGCGGTGATTCTGGCTTACCATCACGAACAAAACATCTTCAAGATGGGCGGTCTGTTCTACAAGAACAAATTCCTGTTTGCATGTTTCGCGATTGGTGGCGGTGCATTGGCAGCGATCCCATTCCTGACCATTGGTTTCTTCTCAAAAGACGCGATCCTTGCTGCAGTCTGGACGCAAAGTCATGTTGCCGGTTTGCCGGTATATAACACGCTGTACTGGGTCGGTGTTGCAGGTGCATTCTTAACGTCTATTTATACATTTCGCTTAATCTGGGTTGTATTCTTTGGCAAAGAAAACACGCCTTATCACGAAATCAAAGGTGCAACATACTGGGCGCCATTGGCGATTCTTGCTGTACTTTCTACAGGTCTTGCGATCGTTCTGAAAGCACCGGTAATGAGCATTCTGGATGCTGCACGAATTCCAGCCTTTATTATTCCTGAAGCGCTTGAAGCAGGTGCACATGGTGCTGAATACATCGCAATCGCTGTTGCTTTGACAGGACTGGTAGTCGGTGTAGTACTGTTCGCTTTTGCTTACAGTGCAGTAAAACGTTTTGCAGCTACTTCTGTGGGTGCTGGTCTGGTCAATATCTGCCGTAATGCATTAGGTTTCGATACGCTTTATGACATCATTTTCGTGAAGCCATATTTATTGTTCGCGAAGATCTTTGGTCGTGATCCGATTGATGGCCTGTGGCTGGTACTTCCTGCACTTGTTAAAGGTGGTAACAGCTTTACAAGTTCACGTCAAACCGGTTTAGTGCGTGAATATGCATCTAGTATGGGGCTCGGTGTCGTTGTCCTACTGATGATCTTGATCGTGATTCAGGTTGTGGGGAAATAAAATGGAAGCTCCAAACAATATTATTTTGCCGGCTCTGATCCTCATTCCGTTCATTGCAGGTTTCATATGCTGGTTGGTCGATAAACTCGACCAGCACTTGCCGCGTTATATCGCGTTGATCGGTATGCTGGTGACGTTGGTCTTGACTATCGTCCTTTGGCAGACTGGTACTTATAACTATGAATTGGGCGGTGCTACACCTTCGTGGGCTGCCGAATTCAAACTGCCTTGGATTCAAACTCTGGGCATTAACATTCACCTTGCAGTGGATGGTTTATCACTTCTTATGGTTGGTTTGACTGCACTTCTAGGTGTTTTGGCAGTCGGCTGTTCATGGGGTGAGATTCAAAAGAATGTGGGTTTCTTCCACCTGAACCTATTATGGTCTTTGGGTGGTGTAATTGGTGTATTCCTCGCGATTGACCTGTTCCTGTTCTTCTTCTTCTGGGAGATGATGCTGGTGCCAATCTACTTCCTGATTGCCCTTTGGGGTCATAAAGGGGCAGCAGGCAAGTCACGCGTATATGCAGCAACCAAGTTCTTCATCTACACGCAGGTCGCAGGTCTGGTGATGCTGATTGGTATCCTGGGTCTGGTCACAGTAGGCTACACCCTGACTGGCGAAATCCGTTTCGACTACAACTATTTATTAGGTGTGGCGAATACGCTTGATGCTCAGGCTCCAGCAGTTGCTTATGCATTCATGATCTGTTTATTCATCGGTTTTGCGGTAAAACTTCCAGTTTTCCCATTACACGGCTGGTTGCCAGATGCACATGCACAAGCACCAACAGCGGGTTCTGTCGATCTTGCAGGTATCTTGATTAAGACAGCTGCATACGGCCTGCTTCGTTTTGTGATTCCATTCTTCCCGGCAGCATCTGCACAGTTTGCAGACTTCGCGATCATCCTGGGTTTAATTGGTATCTTCTACGGTGCTTGGTGTGCTTTCCAGCAAACCGATATGAAACGCCTGTTGGCTTATACCTCTATTTCACACATGGGCTTTGTGTTACTTGCGATTTACGCAGGTAACATCCTGACCTTCCAGGGTCTGATGATCATGATGTTGGCACATGGTATTTCATCTGCTGCACTGTTCATTATGTGTGGTCAGGTATACGAGCGTGTGCATACGCGTGATATGCGTTTGATGGGGGGTATGCGTGGTCAGTTCCCATATCTTGCATTCTTCCTGATGTTCTTCGTTGCGGCATTGGTGGGTATTCCAGGTCTAGGTAACTTCATTGGCGAGTTCCTGATCCTGATGGGTGCTTATGCACAATTCCCGGCGTTTACCATTCTTGCTGCGATCAGTCTGGTGTTTGCGGGTCTGTACGGTCTGATCCTGATTCACAAAGCCCTGTTTGGTGTACCAAGTGAAGCACAAAAGCAGCACTATACAAATCCGTTAAAAGATCTAAATGCACGTGAAACTGTATTATTGCTGATCTGTGCGTTTGGTCTACTTTGGCTTGGTCTATATCCACAAAGCTTCCTTGATATTTCAAACTCAAGCATGGCGTGGTTAGCGAATAGCTACATTCCAGTTCAAGAAGTGGTTGAAGTTACTAATCAAGTAACGACTCAACTTGAAAATGTGGAGATCCAATAAGCCATGAACTTCACAATGTCTTTTTCTGAGCTTATGCCTCTAGCACCTGTGATGATCGTGTCGTTAACTGCGATCGTCGTGATGTTGCTGACCGCAATCAAGCGTAACCATAATCTGGTGGCTACAACCACAGTGATTGGTTTAAACCTTGCTGCGATTTATATCATTTTCGTTTTGCTGGCGGGCGTATTTGCACCTGCCAATGTGATGAATCTGTTCCTCGTAGATCCGTTTACGATGCTGTACCAGTTTGTGATCCTGATTGCTGCACTTGCATGTAGCACTCTGTCACATGCCTACATCGAAACTTATAAAGATAACCGTGAAGAGCTGTATATCTTGATGCTGATATCCGTTGCGGGTGCCATGCTGATGGTAGCAAGCTCGCACTATGCATCATTCTTTATCAGCCTTGAATTGATGTCGATCCCTGTATACGGCTTGTTGGCATATACACATCAACGTTCTCAATCGCTTGAAGCAGGTGTGAAATATCTGGTGCTTTCAGCAACGGCATCTGCAATGCTGTTGATGGGTATGGCCTATGTTTATGCTTATACCGGCAGCTTAAGTTTCGTTGCAGAACCGGGCAAGCTGTTTACTGCATTCAGCCAACCGGCTGTCGTCATTGGTCTGGCATTAATTGTATTTGCTGTGGCATTTAAATTATCGCTGGCACCATTCCACAAATGGACACCAGACGTATACGCGGGTGCGCCAGCACCAATCGCGACTTTCCTTGCGACAGTAGCGAAAGTGGCAATGATTGGTCTGTTTGTTCGTTATGCTTTGTCTTCAGGCCTAATCCTGGCGGACAGCTTCGTCACTATCATTTCGATTATTGCAGTTCTGTCTATCCTTGCAGGTAACTTGCTGGCGGTTCGTCAGGTGAACTTGAAACGTATCCTGGCATACTCTTCAATTGCACACTTTGGTTATTTGCTGGTTGCCATCGTTACTTCGCGTAATACCGATTTCTTGCAGGTTCAAGGTTTTGCGACTTTTGAAAGTGTAAACGTCTACGTGATTACCTATGTGTTAACGACGATTGGTGCGTTCGGTGTCGTGACACTGATGTCTAGTCCGTATAACAATACTGACGAAGCGGGTAGTCTGGCTGAATACCGTGGTCTGTTCTGGCGCCGTCCGGTATTGACTGCTGTATTAACCGTCATGATGTTGTCTCTTGCAGGTATTCCTTTAACTGCCGGTTTTATCGGTAAATTCCTGGTGATTAAAACTGCAGTTGCAGGCGAAGCATGGTTCCTGAGTGCAATGGTTATCTTGGGCTCTGGTATCGGTTTGTATTATTATCTGCGTGTAATGGTTGTACTTTATATGACACCGCCTGAAACACCACGTCTAGATGCGGTGAATCATTGGGGTCAAAAAGTCGGCGGTATCATGGTGCTTCTTGCTGCGCTTGCGGTACTTGTGATTGGTGTCTACCCAGATCCAGTGATTGCAGTATCTAAGTATGCATTCTTTGCAATGTCACCTGAATTACAGCAGTTCATTTTTACTCTGGTACAAAGTGGTTTTAACTAATATCTGCAAAGATTAATGTTATTACAAAAAAAGCCTCCATGATTGGGGGCTTTTTTATTTATACAAACGAATAAATGCCTTTATAATAGCGGAAATTTATCTTTAACCTTTTAGGTGTTCTCCCGTGGCAATCCATGAAATCCGTCATCCGCTCATCCGACATAAACTTGGTTTACTCCGTCGTGCAGATATCAGTACCAAGAACTTCCGTGAGTTAGCTCAAGAAGTGACGATGCTTCTGACTTATGAAGCGACCAAAGACCTGCCAATGGTTGAACACGACATTAACGGCTGGAATGGGGCTGTAACGGTTGACCGTATTGCCGGTAAAAAAATCACGGTTGTGCCGATTCTACGTGCCGGTATTGGCATGCTCGATGGTTTCCTTAACCTGATCCCAAGCGCAAAAGTATCTGTACTTGGTTTAGAGCGTGATGAAGAAACCCTGGAAGCACGTACTTACTATAAAAAACTGGTTCCAGACGTACAAAACCGTATCGCAATGATCATTGATCCAATGTTGGCGACAGGTTCTTCTCTTGTAGCGGCAATTGACGTGCTGAAAGCCAGCGGCTGTAAAGACATTCGTGTGATGGTTCTGGTGGCTGCGCCGGAAGGGATTAAACGTGTAGAAGCTGCACATCCGGATGTCATTATGTTTACTGCATCCATTGACAGCGGTTTAAATGAAAATGGTTATATCGTTCCGGGTCTTGGCGATGCTGGCGATAAAATCTTCGGTTCAGTTCAAAAAGACTAATTTTTGAATGGAATGAAAAAAGGGGCTACTACAGCCTCTTTTTTATATAATGTAGAAAAGGCATTTTCAGAATAGGACAACAGCATGAAAGATGAATTGTATCAGGGCAAAATCAAGAAGTATGATTCTGCCAAAGGTTTCGGTTTTATTGGCTGCACTGAAGGAGATGTCTTCTTCCATATTTCAGACTTCCCTGCAGCAGAAGGGGAACCAAAACGCAATGAACGCGTGAAATTTAATGTGGTTGAAAATGGTGACAAATATAAAGCGATCAAGATTGAACGTGTCGAAGACAAATCAAAGAAAGCTAAAAAATCTAAGGTTGCTGCACATAACCAGTCAATTACTTCTGCATTATTATCAAACCTTAAGCGCTAATCTACAATGGGTAGGGCTAAATAAAGAGGCATTCGTGCCTCTTTATTTATATAAGAATTTGTCAGTGGCAGGTTTAAAACAGGCTTTGTAACCTAAAGCCTGTTTTTCTTTACGCAAACAATAAAATTTCCACCAAAGCTCTACAATCCTCCCTATTTCTCCTCAATTAAAATACATTTGTTGATTAATAGAGATAAATGTCATGTTTAAGGATGGAAAAATCAAAGCTTATGATTGCGAAGGTGCTGTGGGTATTTTGCAGATCATAGGAGAAGCTCAAGAATTAGGTTTTAAGCTACAGGATTTACCTTCGCCTGAAATTGAACCACAAATCGGAGAACGGCTTAAATTTAGAGTCATTGTCGACCAAGGTCAGATGAAACTGGACAATATGGTGCGCCTTGATATTAAAGTGCAGGATGAGTTTGTGCCAGATATTGTTGCCTTACAGTCCTTGGCACCTACAGTGTCTGTTCCGGTACGCAATTCAATTTTCTTTAGTCCGACACTATGGCTGGCATTGGTATCAGCTGTTGGTTTTATGATTTTTGGTGAAGTTTAAAGTTACGCTAGAGAGTGCCTATTTTCTATTTTTAACTTGGAATTTATCTATTCTTCAATTTTAACAGGCACCTTGCGGTGCTTTTTTGTTTCAGCATCAAAAAAATCAAGAAAGCTTTATAGTCTCTTTTTCATTACAATTATTAAAAATATTAAAGATAAGAGTGAATTATGTTTCAAGAGGGGAAAATTAAAACTTTTCACGAAGAGCGTGGTTTTGGTTTTATTCAGATCGAAGGGCAATCTAAAGAATTATTTTTTCATGTCACAGACTTTCCCAATAAAAAAATTCCGCCAAGAATTGGGGAAAAATTAAAGTTTCTGATTGTGGAAGATAATGGAAAGTTTAAGGCAGACCATATTGTCCGGCTGGATGTTAAAGTTGAAATTGATCGTCATATACCACAGAGTAAATTTGTGAATAATCCCAATCAAAGAAAAAGTAATCTGCGGAAAACAGAGAAGAAGACAAAGGGATTTAATTTTATAAATTTTCTTGTTGGTTTAATTATTTTAACTATATTCGGTGCTATTTTTATTCCATTTATATCGGGAATATATCAAAGAGAAACATTAAAAATGCAGGCTGCTGAAGTAACTAATACATCTCAGCTGGTAAATAACCCTAGAACAAATCATGCTGACTTATATAGTTGTGATGGTCGAAAGCATTGTTCAGAAATGCGTTCTTACGAAGAGGCGGTATTCTTTATTAATCATTGCCCTGGAACAATGATGGATGGTGATCGTGATGGCGAGCCATGTGAAGGGCAATTTAAAAATAGATGGTAATAAAAAAAGCACCTTCAGGTGCTTTTTTTTATTGTTAGCTTTCACAAAAATTCATAAAGGCTTTTAGCCCTGGGCCCTGATATTTCTGGCGATGCACCAGCATAAATAGCGGACGAGTCAACGACCAGAATGGGGTATCCAGAATCACCAATTGACCTTTTTCACGTAATGGTTCAATCGCAAGTTTGGAAATACAGGACATGCCGATTCCACCTGCTACAATTTTCAAGATGGCTTCATTATGTCCAAGGGTGAGACGAATGCTGGCATCTGGCACATCTTTTAAAATGGCATTGTCAAACACTTCACGGGTACCTGAACCTTCTTCACGCAAAATCCATTCCACAGATTTGAAGTCTTCAGCGGTCAGCTCACGGTTCAATTGTGCAAGGGGATGATCTGGTGCACAGCATACGGCCAGCTCATCATCACGCCAATGGATACATTGTAACTGCGGAAGATGACAGGAGCCTTCGATCAGGGCAAGATCCAGCTGGAACTGATTTACCGCTTCAATCATTTGACGGGTATTGCCAACCTGAAGCTGTAAATGGGTTTGCGGCTGAATTTTCAGGAAATCGGCCATCAGGTCAGGAATCAGATAATCTGAAATTGTCAGAGTTGCGCCTAAACGTAAATCGATACTTTGCAGCTCGCCTTTGGCGACTTGTTCAAACGATTCACAGCGACCTAAAATTTCCAGGGCTTGAGGGAGAAGAAAGCGCCCTAGATCATTCAGCTGTAAGCGTTTGCCCAGACGGTCAAATAGTGGAGCACCCAGACCATCTTCCAGATCTGCTAACGCCATACTAGCCGCACTTTGTGTAAGCTTGACGGCATCGCTAGCCTTCGTTACGGTACCCTCTTGTGCCACTGCTACAAAAACAGCCAATTGGCGTAAAGTCATGCGCATGAGTAGAGCCTTAACATTTAAAAAATATTAATAAATTATGCTGCCATGCTACCATGAGCATAGTCTTTCATGCCACGTTGAAATCATGTCAATTGAAAAATTTACCCAAGAAAAAGTTTTATCTGTACATCGTTGGACCAATACATTATTTAGTTTTACGATGACGCGCCCGGCACATTTCAGGTTTACGGCCGGACAGTTTGCGCGTATTGGCCTACAGGTGGGAGATGAACTGGTAGTTCGTGCCTATTCAGTGGTTTCATCACCTTTTGATGAAATCCTGGAGTTTTTCTCGGTAGTCGTACCCGAAGGTAAATTTACTTCCAATTTACAGCATCTCAAAGTCGGGGATGAGCTGTTTCTGGAAAAAATTTCTTATGGCTATCTGACTCTGGCACGTTATCAGTTGCCTTTACCGAAAGACCTGTGGCTAATGGGTACTGGGACGGGTCTGGCACCATTTATCTGCATGTTACAAGACTTTGAAACCTGGAGCAAATACGAAAAGATCAATCTGGTTTATAGTGTACGCACCCAGGATGAACTTGCTTATGTAGAGCGGATTCAGGAAATTGCCCAGACCTTTGGCGAAGGGCATAGCGGTTTTAAATTTATCCCGGTGATTACCCGTGAACCTGATGCACCTTTGCACGACCGGTTGCCGGTCCTGATTGCCAATGGTGAACTGGAAAAGGTAGCGGGTTTAACGTTTAATCCGGAAACGACCCATGTCATGCTTTGCGGTAATCCGGAGATGGTGAACGACACCAAAGAAGCTTTAAAGGCCCGTGGCCTAACCATGAACCGCCGTGGTGAAGGAAATATTGCAGTAGAAAATTACTGGTAAGCAAAAAGCTTAGACTCAAAGCTCCTTCTGAAAATTGAAGGAGCTTTTGAGATGAAAGATGACGAATAAACCTTAATGTAGAATCTTGTTCAGGAATTGCTGGGCACGCTCACCACGCGGGGTATTGAAGAAATCGTCTTTACTGCAATCTTCCACAATTTTTCCCTGATCCATAAAGATCACCCGGTTGGCGACCTGTCGGGCAAAGCCCATTTCATGCGTGACACACATCATGGTCATACCTTCTTGGGCCAGTCCGACCATGACATCGAGCACTTCATTAATCATCTCGGGATCAAGTGCAGAAGTCGGTTCATCAAATAACATGGCAATCGGATCCATACTCAATGCACGGGCAATCGCAACACGTTGCTGCTGTCCTCCAGAAAGTTGTGCCGGATATTTATTGGCTTGCGCACTTAGGCCGACACGATCCAGATAGGCAAGACCTTTCTGTTTGGCTTCGGCTTCAGAACGGCCCAATACCTTGATCTGGGCAATGCTCAGGTTTTCGGTAATGCTGAGATGCGGGAACAATTCAAAATGTTGGAAGACCATGCCGACGCGACTGCGTAATTTATTCAAATTTGTTTTCGGATCATTAATTTTAATTCCATCGACCAGAATATTGCCTTGCTGGATAGGTTCTAGGCCATTGACGGTTTTAATCAGGGTGGATTTTCCTGAGCCTGAAGGACCGCAGACAACGACAACTTCACCTTGCCGGATCTGCGTCGTGCAGTCAGTCAGTACCTGAAAATCTTTATACCATTTACTGACATGCTGGAGGTCAATCATGACTTTGGCTTCGTTCATACAGTTAACCTCTGCTGTAATTTTTTCACGATATATGTGGCAATCAGGCTGACGGTGAAATACACCAATCCGGCAAACAGAATATATTGGGTCAGTAAAGACATCAGGTCCCCCCGGACATAGCTGGTACGGAAAAAGTCCAGCAGGCCAATGGCATAGACCATGGTCGAGTCCTGAAACAGAATAATAGTCTGTTGTAATAACAGCGGTGTCATCTTGCGAAAGGCTTGAGGCAGAACAATCAGTCGCATGGACTGGCCATAACTCATCCCCAGTGCAGAGGCAGCATCGGTTTGACCCTTCGGAATGGACTGAATCCCGGCACGGACAATTTCCGAAAAATAGGCGGCTTCAAACAGCATAAAGGCGACAATACTGGATACCAGGGCTGTATCCATAGTCAGATATTTGCCAGTCAGCCCGGTATAGATAAAGGGCACAGCAAAATAGAACCACATCAGCACCAGCAGCAGGGGAATGGAGCGAAACAGATTCACATAGCCTTTGGCAAGCCATTTCAATACCCGGATTGATGACAGCCGCATCAAAGCAAGCAAGGTACCAATCAGAATCCCGCCAACCGTGGCAAAACATACAACTTTTAAAGTGATACTGAAACCATGCCAGAGTGCTGGTGCGGAAAGCTGTAAATCCTGAAAAAATGCAGTGAACCCTTCCATTATTTCACTCCTGCAATTAGTCCAGGTACCTGAAAGCGCTTTTCCAGAAAATTCATGAAACTGATTAAGCAGACATTAATCAGGATAAAAATCAGGGTGACGTAGGTGTAAATCTCGATGGTATTCTGGGTGTATTCACTGATGGTTTTCATCTGGGAAATGATTTCTGCAACCCCGACCAATGAAGCCACCGAGGTATTCTTGACGCAGTTGGTCAGTTCAGAACTGAGCGGTGGCAAAATCAAACGGAAAGACTGCGGTAAGATCACATAGCGATACAATTGTGCAGTGCTAAAACCCATGGCATAGCCGGCATTGACCTGTCCGCTTGGAATAGCTTCAATCCCGGTACGTACCTGTTCGCAAACCCGCGCTGCGGTAAACAGCCCCAAGCCGATACTGGCAGAAATTAGTGCCGTGGTATTGGCGCCTAAATCATTGATCCACCAGTTATGAATATAGCTGGGCAGAAAGTTGGGCACCACATAAAACCAGATAAATAACTGGATCAGTAAAGGCACATTACGGAAAATGGTCACATAGGCCGTTCCAATAGCCCGAGCTGTAGGACTGGGTAAGGTCCGCATGATGCCTAAGAGGCTGCCCAGCAGCATGGCAATTGACCAGGCGACAATCGCAATCACAGCCAACCAGCCGATACCCGTCATGATCCAGTTCAGATAGGTGGTATCCCCAATCCCGGTCGGTTGCAATAAGACACCCCAATTCCAGCTATAATTCATCGCAACTCCAACAAAGATCCTTAAACATATTAGGCTTAAGTAAGGTGGATAAGATTCAATGCTTATTGATCACGGTCATGCGGGTTGCTGATCAAATTTTTTAACGCATCAGACATGGCATAGTTCAAGTTGATATTCTTAGGTGGAATAGGCGACTGGAACCATTTTTTATACATATTGTTGATTTCACCGGAGCTATACGTGGCTTTAATAGCATCATCCACAACCTGCTTAAACTCGGGGTCACCCTTACGCAGCATACAGCCATAAATTTCATGAATCGGGGCAGTGCCAACAATGTGCCACTTCTCCGGATTTTTAGCCTTGGATTTTTCTCCGGCCAGCAGAATGTCATCCATCATGAAGGCTGCAGCCCGGCCATTTTGCAGCATTAAAAAGGATTCTGCATGATCTTTGGCAGAAATAATTTCACCAATACCCAGTTCTTTTTCGTGCTGGCGGATATAACGTTCAGATGTGGTGCCGGCAGTGGTGACGACCTTTTTACCTTTAAGATCGCTAAAGTCCTTGATTCCGGAATCGGTTGCGGTTAACAGGCGGGAACCCACTTCAAAGAAGCCGACTGAGAAATCGACCTGTTGCTGACGTTCTTTGTTGTTAGTTGTCGATCCACATTCCAGATCAACCGTACCATTGGAAACCAGAGGAATCCGATTCTGGCTGGTTACCAGGTTATAACGGATTTTTAGATCAGGCATGTTCAGCTTCTGTTTGACGGCTTCGACCACTTTTAGTTGCAGATCATGCGCATAGCCGACGGGTTGATTCGGGTTGTCGGCAATATAGGAAAATGGAATCGAGGAGTCGCGATAACCTAAAACAATGGTGCCGGACTGTTTGATTTTATTGAGTGTGCCGGAAGCCTTCTCGCCGCTTTGCTGAGTATTTGGCGCCTGATTATCACTACAGGCACTCAGTCCCAAGATCAGCGGGGTGGCACACAGCAAGGTAGCGAATTGAGATTTTAATTTCATCGTGAAACTCCATTTTTCCATTATTATGATCGAGCCTATTTTTATGCTGAGACTGTATTAAGATTATTGCTATAAAGTCTAAATGCTCGTTTATATTCATCTTAGTGGATAATTCCAGCAGGACTCAAGCTGAATTTATTGCTGAAATGTTACTGACTTAAAAAGAAAACCTGTTGGATCAGGGACAAGATGCAAATAGGGATGAGGCTGAGTTTCAAAAGACGAAAAAACAATAAGTCATAAAAAAACCTCCATTGCGGAGGTTTTTTGTTTCAAGCTTAATGTACAAACATATCCATGGATTCACGGATTTCCTGAATGGCGGTTTCGACATCGGGGCTGAGCCAGGTCGGTTCAAAGAATCCTGCATAGTGCTCAATACGGTCTGCAGGCACGACCAGACGCACTGGACAGTCTTCTTCCAGTAAGCGCCACGGAATAATCGGCACTTCATTATCTAGCCATGCCGTTACATCTCGAATATCGATAATCATTGCATTGACACAGTCCGGAAAAGGCATCACGGAAAATTCCTCGGTACGACGACGGAAATATTCCAGATCCTGCCAGCGAAGCAGGAAGCTTGGCTTGCTGAATTCAATAATTCCAATCAGATGCTGATCGCGGCTGTAGTGCAGCATGCATTGATGTGTGACGTCAGTATCAAGATCAAGCGATACACTTTGTTGACGATACGCCATATAACTCGGGTGTATAAATGAAAAGGTGGATAATTATAACGCATTTCATCGCTGAAAGGCAGCGTTCCGGATGTCTTCGCTGTAGCTCCCGTAACTGGTACGACTTATGCATATTTTCAGGGAACAACGATAAAAATAACGAGGTTGCTATGTCAGAATCAAAAAGTGTGATTGATACCGGTGTGACTGAAACAGCAGTACAGGAAGATTATTTTGCCTTGCGACAGCTCAAGAAAGGTGCTGTAGGCTGGTTGCTTCTTGTTGGTCTGGGGGTCGCGTATGTGATTTCCGGTGATTTTGCCGGCTGGAATTTCGGTCTGGCACAGGCGGGCTGGGGAGGTATGTTTATTGCGACCATTGTAGTGGCATTCATGTATCTGTGTATGTGCTTGGCCATGTCTGAAATGTCCACCATGCTGCCTACCGCCGGTGGGGGATACAGTTTTGCCCGGACTGCTTTTGGTCCCTTTGGCGGCTATCTGACCGGAAGTGCCATCCTGATTGAGTATGCCATCGCTCCGGCAGCAATTGCCTGTTTTATTGGCGCCTATTGCGAGGCCTTGTTTGGTATTGGCGGCTGGATCATTTATCTGGTGAGCTATCTGGTTTTTATGGGCTTGCATCTGAAAGGTGCAGGTGAAGCACTCAAAATCATGTTTGTGATCACCGCCATTGCCGCGATTGCCTTGATGGTGTTTATCTTTGGCATGTTGCCCTATTTTGATAGTGCAAACCTGTTTGATATTGCAGTCAGTACGAAAGCAGTTGGTGCAAGCAGTTTCCTGCCATTGGGTTATCTGGGTATCTGGGCAGCAGTGCCTTATGCGATCTGGTTTTTTCTGGCAGTTGAAGGGGTGCCACTGGCAGCCGAGGAGGCCAAAGAGCCAGCCAAATCCTTGCCGCGTGGCCTGATTGGTTCCATGCTGATTCTGGCATTCTTTGCCCTGAGTATTTTGCTGCTCGGTCCTGGCGCAGCAGGTGCAGATACGCTGAAAGATTCTGGTGCACCACTGGTGGATGCCTTGGTTGCAGTGTATGGCGCCAATACCTGGATGGCAAGTTTCGTGAATTTTGTCGGGCTGGCGGGTCTGATCGCCAGTTTCTTCTCGATTATCTATGCCTATTCCCGTCAAATTTTTGCACTCTCACGTGCCGGTTATTTACCGAAAAAACTGTCCTTGACCAACAGCAATCATGCACCTTATTTGGCCATCATTATTCCGGGGATTATTGGCTTCCTGTTGTCCCTTTCGGGTGAAGGTGATCTGCTGATTCTGATGGCAGTCTTTGGTGCCACTATTTCCTATGTGCTGATGATGATGGCTTATATCAAACTTAAACTGTCCCGGCCGAATCTGGCACGTCCTTATCAGGCACCAGGTGGTATTGTCACGGCATCGATTGCTTTAGTGCTTGCAGCCATTGCAGTGGTCGCAGGCTTTCTGGTTGATCCAAAAGTCTGGTTAATGGCAGCTGCCATTTACGTGGCACTGATTCTCTATTTCCTGCTGTATAGCCGTCATCATCTAGTGGCAGGTACACCGGAAGAAGAATTTGCCCGTATCGAGGCAGCAGAAAAGGAATTGAAATAAATTATCTAGCATGGAGAACACGCTTATGCTGTATCAGATCAATGTGGCCAGTCAGTATTATGTTTTTGAGGATTTAAAAACCCTGTTGGCCAAGGCTACGCCTGAACGTTCTGGTGATCAGCTGGCAGGGATTGCGGCCACTGATGCAACCGAGCGGGTCGCTGCACAAATGTGTCTGGCAGAAGTGCCGTTACAGCAGTTTTTGCAAGAAGCAGTGGTTCCTTATGAAAAGGACGAGGTCACCCGCCTGATCATGGATGAACATGATGCTGATGCCTTTTATCCGATCTCGCATTTTACTGTTGGAGATTTTCGTAACTGGCTGCTCAGTGCAGATGCCACCACAGAAAAGATTACGGCCTTAAAAATGGGCCTGATTCCAGAAATGGTCGCGGCAGTGAGCAAAATTATGCGCAATCAGGATCTGATTCTGGTGGCAAAAAAGTGTCGTGTAATCACACGTTTTAGAAATACCATTGGTCTGGAAGGTCATCTATCGACCCGCTTGCAGCCGAACCATCCGACTGATGATCTAATGGGGATCTCAGCTTCGATTCTGGATGGAATGATGTACGGCAATGGTGATGCAGTCATAGGAATCAATCCGGCCACAGATAATCTGCAGAATTTGACTGAGCTGCTCAAACTGCTCGATCATATTATCCAGGAATATAAGATTCCGACCCAGTCTTGTGTTTTGACCCATATCACGTCCGGAATTCAGTTGGCAAATAAAAATGTTCCGATTGATTTAATGTTCCAGTCCATTGCGGGAACCGAAAAAGCCAATACCGGTTTCGGCATCAATCTGGCGCTGTTACAGGAAGGTTATGAGGCGACCTTAAGCCTGCAACGCGGCACAGTGGGCCAAAACGTGATGTATTTTGAAACCGGACAGGGCAGTGCCTTATCCAGCAATGGCCATCATGGCGTGGACCAGCAGACCCTGGAAGCACGTGCTTACGCCGTGGCGCGTAAGTTTAATCCCTTGCTGGTCAATACCGTGGTCGGCTTTATCGGGCCGGAATATCTGTATAATGGCAAGCAGATTATCCGGGCCGGGCTGGAAGATCATTTCTGTGGCAAGCTGCTCGGTGTACCAATGGGCTGTGATATTTGCTACACCAATCATGCCGATGCCGATCAGGATGATATGGATGTACTGCTGACCTTGCTTGCCAATGCCGGACTAAATTTTATCATGGGTATTCCCGGTTCAGATGATGTGATGCTGAATTATCAGACGACCTCCTTTCATGATGCGCTCTACATCCGGCAGTTACTGGGATTAAAACCGGCCCCCGAATTTGACCACTGGCTGGAGCAGCAGGGAATTTTGGCGCAACAGTCCAATCAGCTGCACTGGCCGACCGAGCTACCGAAGCAATTTTCACGTCTAATCCTGTCTTGAGGAAGTACTATGAAACTGATTGCCGATGTGAAATTTGAGTCCCAATTACAGGATAATCCCTGGCAGAAATTGAAAGCTTTTACTGATGCACGGATTGCCTTAGGCCGAACTGGTGGCAGCTTGCCGACTCGACCAAGTCTGGAATTTCAGCTAGCGCATGCCCAGGCCAAAGATGCCGTACTGAAGCCACTTGATGTTGAATCTTTAAAATCGGTTTTGAGTAAAACAGGACTAGCCATTCTGGAAATTGACAGTCAGGCGGTAGAGAAAGATCTTTATCTTAAACGTCCCGATCTTGGGCGTGTGCTTTCAGAACACTCCAAAGCAATGTTGCAGCAATACCGGGCCGAACATCAGCAATATTGGGATGTAGCCATTGTGCTGGGAGATGGACTGTCAGCACGCGCTATTGAGGAAAATGTACCTTATTTTGTTCCAGCCTTGATAGACGCTTGCAAGGAGGGAGGCTGGAAGGTTGCGCCCATGGTAATTGCACAAGGCAGTCGGGTCGCTTTAGGGGATGAAGTCGCAGAAATCTTGAAAGCCAAAATGCTGGTTATGCTGATTGGTGAGCGGCCAGGCTTAAGCTCACCAGACAGTATGGGTATTTACTATACTTATAATGCTTTTAAAGGCTGTCATGATGCCTTGCGTAACTGTATTTCCAATGTGCGGCCTGCAGGTCTGGCATATCCAATTGCCATTCAGCGACTGGTGGCATTGATGCGTAAATCCTGCGAACTTAAGCTTTCAGGGGTGCAGTTGAAAGATGAACACCAAACCCCAGTCGATATGCAACATACCTCAGTAAAACGGCTATTTTAACCAAGGCATCAATGAGAGAATTCTGAGGGATTAGTGACTTACATCTCGTCACCATCTCACCATGTTTTGTCACAGAAGCCTTATTCACAGCTTGTTATTCTAAAAATCTACTTATGAATAACAAAGAGTGAGGATGGTTATGGTCGATGATTTCAATAAAAAACCACCTTTGAATCATCAGGCAGACGTGACGCAGAAAAAGCGTATCCCTGTTTATATCTTGATTTTGGTCGGTATTTTTTTACTTGCCCTACTGTTTTATATGTTTTCTGACATGAAGCCAGATGCAAGTGATGCGCCTGCTGGGCATCCAAATCCAAATGTGCAGCCTGCTACCCCAAATAATTCGACCCCAGTCGGTGAGCCTACACAAGGCACTGCTACCACGAATAATGGAACCGAAGCAACTGCAACTGATGGTACAGAAGCAACTGCAACCGCGACTGACGGGCAGGCCACCCAATAACTAAAAATACCTGAAAAGCTCTAGTGAACCACTGGGGCTTTTTTGCAATGGAGCATGATGTTTGAAGGTAGTGCCATCTACCTGGTGTAAGTCTGAAAACATCAAATCCAAATATGAATCCGGAAGAAGAAGGGGCTGATTGCTTCAGGGACATGCCCCGATTTCAGATAAATAGCTTAATAACAATGAGGGTAGAACAACATGAATGATTATATGAGAAGCCCGCGTGGTGGCTTCGATGCAATGTACTATTGGGATCAGTTTTATCCCATTCTTAGTGCAATTGCCATCTTAGTAATTGGCTGGATCATTGCGTTACTGGTTTCGGCAGCTGTTAAAAAGCTATTGCAGAAACTGGGAACCAATACACACTTAAATACGGCGACAGGCCATCACTCTAATGTAGAAAGCATTGTGGCTCGTGTCGTATTCTGGATTATTCTGATTATTGCCGTGATTGGTGCACTGAATGTACTGAATCTTACTGGTGTCAGTGGTCCATTCAGTAATATGATCGAGCAGTTCCTGTTATTTATCCCGCAGTTACTAGGTGCAATTGCAATTGGATTCATAGGCTGGATTGTAGCCAATCTGGTCAAGATGGGATTGCAGAAGGTACTTGACCGAACGCAACTGGATGAAAAACTCAGTGCGGAAGTAGGTGTCAGTCCGATCAGCCAAAACATCAGTCAAATTGTTTACTGGTTAATCCTGTTGCTATTTTTGCCAATCGTACTCTCGATTCTAGGTCTCAACGGTCTGTTGTTACCGGTTGAAAATATGCTGACTGATGTCGTAAGTTATTTACCAAATATCTTTATTGCTGCAGTGATCATTTTTGTCGGTTATATCCTGGCTAAAATTTTACGTGGTATCGTGGAAGGACTGGTAAATAGTTTTAATCTACAACAGCATGCTGAAAAAGTAGGAATTTTTAAAAACTCGAATGTCGCCCAGGTAATTGGTACATTCATCTTCGCCGTGGTCATTATTACTGCGCTCATCGTTGCATTTGAAGCACTGGGTATCGAGGCAATTTCTCAGCCTGCTACAGCCATGCTGTATGAAATCATGAATGCCATTCCAAATATCATCGCTGCTGCGTTGATTCTGATACTGGCTTATGTGGTGTCTAAACTGGTTGCTGCTCTGGTAGTTGAAGTAATCGCCGGTACAGGTGTTGATGAAGTTCCTGCCAAACTGGACCTCCAGCGCTTTTTAGGAACGACTAAACTTTCAAGTGTAGTCGGTTACCTGATCGTTTTCTTCACCATGCTATTTGCAGTGTCCGAAGCAGCGAATCGCCTTGGCTTTGAACAGATCAGTGGCCTGATTGCGATGTTCATCTACTTTGGTGCCAACATCCTGCTAGGTGCGGTCATTCTGGTTATCGGTTTCTGGTTGGCCAATATCGTCGCCAATATCGTACAGCGCGGCGAATACAAGAGTTCACACTGGTTAGGGAATCTGGTTCGTGTTCTGATCATGGGTCTGGTTGTAGCAATGGGTCTGCGTGCCATGGGCATTGCTGATTCAATTGTTAACCTGGCATTCGGTTTAACTCTAGGTGCTGTAGCAGTGGCATTTGCCTTGGCATTTGGTCTGGGCGGCCGTCAACCTGCTGAGCGTGTACTTACAGATCTTATTGACAAAGCCAAACGAGAAGCTAAACATCCAAATCCGGTCAAAGACAAAGCTGAAAACAGTATATTCTCTGGCTTAGGTGGCAAAAACCGTACTACCGGAACAGGTACTAATGATTCTTCAATCACAACTCCAGGAGCAGGTATCGTGCCAAATCAAGACTCAGATAATACCCCTATAGATGACGATTTATCTCATACGACACCAGCAATCCTTACGACTGCACCACAGGATGATGAGTCTTTGGGGATTGATCCAGTCTCGGACGAGGATCAAGCTGTACCGGATTCAGTAAAAGTCGATCCGACTCATCCGCCAGCCAATAATCCATTTGGTTCAACCGGAGAAAAAGAGCCGAATGTTGATATTGACCGTTCTACCCAGAACAAAGATGACCTGAAATAACCTGTTATTTCTAAGAGAAATCGACCACGCTTAAGTGGTCGATTTTTTTCAGTCCTAAGGAAAATTGCATGAATACCAAGAAACCTAACAAGGTCCTGGCGCCTTTAGTCATCGCAGGAATTACCATTGGCTTTTTTACTGCTGCCTACCGATTTATTTTTGTGAAGAGCAAACAGGACGAACAGTCTGAGCAAGAGCTGGAAAAGGAACTTCCTGAAACTGATGAATTTAACTAAAAGTGAAATCCAGCTTCGTACTTAAAAATAGAATATGGTCTTTAAAATATATATAATATTCAAGTGAATACTAAAATGATTTTGGTATTCTTCTTGCATTAAAAATATAAGGACAAGGAGATCAACAATATGTGGAAAGCACTACACCATACATTCATTGCATCTACAGCAGATGAACTGCCATTACATCTGCGAGAAGCAACGCGAAAAATGCAGCTTGCGATTAACCGTTTAGAAAGTACGGCCAATCTCAACCTGTTTAAAACAGATTATCTGGAATGAATAAAGTATCAATCCAGATCATCTATTGATTAAACATATTCCGATGCGGCATGCGCAGATGACCATGCCCATTGGAAGTTATAGCCACCTAAATGTCCGGTGACATCCACAACTTCACCAATAAAATACAAGCCTTTCTGCTTTTTACTTTCCATGGTTTTTGAGGATATTTCAGTGGTATCTACACCACCCAAAGTCACTTCAGCAGTCCGGTAGCCTTCAGTTCCGGAGGGTTTCACTTCAAAACCATGCAGACGCGCCGCAATCTGTTCCAGCTTATCATCACTGATGTTACCGATTGAAGTTTCTGCAACATCCACCCAGATCAAATTCTGCAATTCCAGAACCACACTTTTCGGTAAATATTCATTCAGTAACGTACGTAGCAGGACTTTCGGCTGGCTTTGTTTTTTAGATTTGAAGAAATCCAACAGATCAGCACTTGGAAGGAAATCTACCTTAAAACTCTGACCAACATCCCAATAATTGGAAAGCTGCAGGGAACTTGGTCCACTTAAGCCGCGATGGGTAAATAGCAGCGCTTCGGTAAAACTATTAAGCTCATTAGAAAGTGTTGCTTCTACGGCATTACCACTCAAACGCGTGGTAACTTCTTTAAATCCATCAGAGAAAGTAAAGGGGACCAGTCCGGCACGGGTTGGATAGACATGATGTCCAAACTGTTTTGCGATTTCATAGCCAATTCCTGAACCGCCTAAAGTAGGAATCGATAAACCGCCAGATGCCACCACGACCGACTCAACTTCAAAATACCCCAAAGACGTTGCAACCTGGAAACTTTGATCATCTACCGCATTGACTGCTTTGACTTCACAACTGGTTTTAATTTCGACCAGACCGGTTTTATCGCATTCTGCCAATAGCATTGACAGGATATCTTTGGCACCATTTAAGGTAAACAACTGTCCATGTTTGCGTTCCTCATATTCGATGCCATATTCGCACACTAGTCCAATAAAATCCCAGTTGGTATAGCGAGTCAGGGCTGAAATGACAAAATGCGGGTTGTGTGAAATGTAATTTTCAGGTTCGACATACAGATTCGTAAAATTACATTTTCCGCCACCTGACATCAGGATTTTTTTGCCTACTTTATTGGCTTTTTCTACCACTACGACTTTACGCCCACGTTGCGCAGCCATATACGCCGTCATTAAACCTGAGGCACCGGCGCCTATGACGAGAACATCGTATTGCTTGGAAGACATCACACACTCAAGGGAGAACAAAAGGAAAGCATTATAGACAATTTTATTTCAGCTTTCTCTATTCCAGAAAAAACAGTCCCTAGATTGCAGATGTGCACCCGATTTTAAACATAAAATATTTGAAAGCTGCTTAAAACTCATGCATAGTTTTTTTACCAACTCCATAAAAAGCATAATAAGAAGGAAAAAGCGAATGGCAAGTGCAGATGATTTAAAACAATATAATCTGATTACTTATATCCTGTATATTTTAGGATTTATTATTGGTGTTACACCATTTATCGCGATTGTGATGAATTATATCAAGCGTGACGAAATGCGCGGAACCTGGCTGGAAAGTCATGTCGATTGGCAGATTAAAACTTTCTGGATCAGTTTGCTAGGCTATATCATCGGAGGCTTGTTGACCATGATTCTGATTGGTTTCCTGATCGTGTTTGTAGTCTTTATCTGGCATATTTACCGCTTGGTCAAAGGATTAATTGCCTTGAATAATAATCAGCCGGTTCAGGCCTGAATCGGAGCAAAGGGAACATTACGGCCTTGCAGACCACCGCTATGAATCACCAACAGTCTTGATCCGGTCGGAAAATAATTTTTTTCGATCAAATCTAAAATCCCCATCAGCATTTTGGCGGTATAGACCTGCTCCAGTGGAATTGAAAACCGGGATTCAAACTCCTGAATAAACTGCATTAGTTCCAGTGAGGTTTTGGCATAACCACCACAACAGTAGTCATCGAGAATATTCCAGTTGGTTTTGCTGGTAAGTCGGGCGACTTCATCTTTTAAGAATGAACCTTTGAGTGCTGAAAATCCCAAAACCTGCTGATGGGCCTGACTGGCCTCAATCAGACCTGTAATCGTTCCGCCAGTTCCTGCCGCACAGCAAATGACATCAAATTGAGTATCATGTTCTTTTAGAATTTCCTGACAACCTTGAATGGCCAAAGCATTGGTTCCACCTTCAGGAATCACATAATGATCCGGAAACTGTTGCTGCAATTCTGTCAAAAATTCGGGTTGCTGCTTACGTCGATAATCCTTACGGCTGACAAAATGCAACTGCATCCCGAATTGTTGGGCGGTGGCTAATGTTGGATTCAATGGTCGATGAGCCAGTTCTTCCCCTCGAATAATCCCGACAGATTTAAAGCCAAAGTGCTGCGCAGCAAATGCAGTTGCCACAATATGATTGGAGTAAGCACCTCCAAAACTCAGGATATGCTGATAACCCTGTCTTTGCGCTTCAAGAAAATTATATTTTAATTTAAAGAACTTGTTCCCCGAAATCTGGGGATGCACCAGATCCAGACGCCGTAGGGTCACAGAAACATCTTTAATAAAAATCTGTTGATCGGGAATATTTTGAGCAATCGTTTCAAACATAAAAATCAAGACAGTAGGTTGTTTTACCAGTATGACGAAGGTAATAAAAGAATTAGAGACTTAGGATAGGTTATTTCTTATAGCTAGACATCGGTTTTGATGCAGAATGTCACAAATATTTTGCTGATTATTTGAGCAGGAATGTTAATCTAGAAATAGGAACTCCCTTGAGGAGGGTAGAATAATGAAAATATTATCCTATGCAGTTCTAGCTGGTGTACTGCTTGGTTTGTCGGGCTGTGATGATGCAATGAATAAGCCTAAAACCGAAAGCCGTACAATGATTATCGGTGGTGTGCCTGTCCATGACCGGGATTATAAGAGGATTGACTCCTCGGTGACCGCACGAGATCAACTGAAACAATAAGATGACCTCATGAAATATTAAGAGATTTGTGTAGAAATATTAAAGCAAAATTAATTATTTTTACTTAAAATAGCGCATTCATTTTTAAGCTGGGATAGTCACGTGGAATCATTCTGGATTTTAGGTTCTATTGCTTTCGCCCTGATGTTAGGTGCGATGAGCCCAGGGCCGACTTCTATATATGTGGCAAAAAATTCAATTGCGATTTCACGTAAGCATGGCTTATTCACCGCTTTAGGTACGGGGACTGGGGCTGCCATTTTTGGTCTGTTGGCAGTGCTGGGCTTACAGGCATTTTTACTGGCTGTACCTTCCGCCTATCTGGCCTTAAAAATTTGTGGTGGTTTATATCTGCTCTGGCTGGCTTTTAAAATTATTAGACATGCCAAAGATCCGATTGAGGCAGATGCTGCCATTACCAAGCAGATGTCGTTACGCCGTGCGTTTACCACCGGCTTGATTACACAATTGTCCAATCCCAAAATTGCCATTGTATTAGCCAGTATTTTTACTGCGCTATTACCTAAAGAAATTCCAACGCATTTTTATTTTGTCTTGCCTATCTTGTGTTTTTTTATTGATGCAGGCTGGTGTTCTCTGGTGGCAGTGGCATTGTCTGCAGAAAAGCCGCGTCGTGTTTACTTGAAATTTAAGGCCATCTTTGATCGCGCAGCAGGAGCAGTGATGACCGTATTAGGTTTGAAGCTGATTTTTGGGATGAAGTAATTATTTCTTATAAGTTCAGCTTATAGATATAAAAATAGCCGCTATTCTTGGGGCTATTTTTAATTTGGTCGTTAAAAAATATTATCGTCGGAGTTGGCAGAAATCCGGTGAATAGACAAGTCTGCACCCATAAATTCATCTTCCTGACTCAAACGAATACCGATGCAAACTTTAAGCAAACCATAAACCAGGAAGCCACCTGCCAAAGCAGTAATAATCGCCAGAGCTGTACCAAATAGTTGTGAAAGAATAGAAACACCTCCGATGCCGCCTAGCCATTGCTGACCGAAAATACCAACTGCAAGACCCCCAAAAGCACCACATACCCCATGCAAAGGCCAGACTCCTAATACGTCATCGATCTTGAGTTTATTTTGGGTATAGGTAAAGAGTTTCACAAAAATTATGCCGGCACTGATGCCGATGAAAAGAGCACCAAGCGGATGTACCACATCAGAGCCTGCACAGATCGCTACTAGTCCGGCCAATGGTCCATTATGCAGAAAGCCCGGGTCATCTTTACCTGCTATTTTGGCAGCAATAGTTCCCCCTACCATTGCCATTAAGGAATTAATCGCAACCAGTCCGGAAATAGCATCGAGGCGTTGTGCGCTCATGACATTAAAACCAAACCAGCCGACAATCAGAATCCATGAACCCAAGGCCAAAAAAGGAATTGAAGAGGGCGGATGTGCAGTAATCCGGCCATCATTTTTATAGCGGCCATGACGTGCACCGAGCAGAATTACTGCAGCCAATGCGATCCAGCCGCCCATGGCATGCACCACCACTGAACCTGCAAAATCATGAAAGCTGGCACCGAATGTATGAGCCAACCAGTCCTGAAAGCCTAAATTACCATTCCAGATCATGCCCTCAAAAAATGGATAGATCAGTGCAACCAGAAATAATGTCGCTAAAGCTTGAGCACGCATGTTGGCACGTTCAGCAATTCCTCCTGAAATGATCGCTGGAATGGCCGCAGCAAAGGTGAGCAGGAAGAAACAACGCATCAGGTTATAGCCATGATCGGCTGCCAGCGTATGGGCATCGTGGAAGAAATGCTGACCATAGGCAATATAGTAACCCACTAAAAAATAAGCGATGGCGGAGATGGCAAAGTCAGTTAAAATTTTACTTAAGGCATTCACCTGATTCTTATGCCGAACTGTCCCTAGTTCTAAAAAAGCAAATCCTGCATGCATGGCAAGCACTAGAACTGCACCCAGAAGAAGAAATAATAAGTCTACATTTTGCATTGTGCGTTCCAATTTAGTGCGTAGAATCACAAAAGAAACCCAGTATATAGAGGCAAACTGATTCTAAAAGAGGCAGGAACAAGGGAAATTTTGATGAAGAATTTCTTGAAATTGATAAGACTCGATATAAAGCACAATACAATTTTTGTGCACCAAACTAAGCCATGGGAAAAATTCATAAAGTTGAAATTTATATTATATTTTTAGATGTTTATATTTATCGTAAGAAAAACGGTGCTAAATAAGCGTGCTAAAGGTGCACATGAAAAGTGAAAGATTTTTAAGAAAAAATTTAGAAATAAATGAAACCCTAGAAAATTAGGGTTTCATGTTTAGATCAAATTATTGAAGTATTCAATTAATCTTTAAAATGTACCGGAATCCACTGATAGCTTTTACTGTCCGTAGAATAGATATGACCAATGCCTGGGAAAGGTAAATGTGGTGCTGCAATGGTCTGGCCCTGTTTTGCATATTCAGCAAAATACTTTAAACGGGTATCTACTGCTTTTTTGGGATTTATATCAAAATCTACCGCAGTCTGTGGACGGTCAAACTGAATACTGTGCGAATGCACGATGTCCCCAATAAACACCATTTCCTGACCTTGTGATTTTAAGCTAAAACCAAAATGTCCCGGTGTATGTCCAGCCGAACTGACTACATTGAAATTCTGAATCTTGTCGCCAACTTTGAAGGTTTTTAGCTGATTCTTGCTTTGGTAGGGAGCAATGGCATTTTTAATTTTATCGACTGTGTTAGTAAAGCTTGCTCGTCTTTGCTGCGGCAAACTTTCTACGCTTTTCGGATTCATCCAGAAATCCATTTCAGATTGGGAAATATAGATGGTCGCATTTGGAAAATTTGCCACGCCATTATTGCTAATGCCACAGACATGATCAGCATGTAAATGGGTTAATAAAATTGCCCCGACCTGTTCAGGACGATAACCTGCTGCTTTCAGATTGGTTAGAACCGAACCAAAATTGGGACCGTTACAGCTAGAGGCACCGCTATCTACCAACACAAGTGTTGAGCCGGTATTGACCAGAAAAGCATTTACAGAAGTTTGAATACCTTTAGCCTGATCGATATAGTATTTTTTTAAAATCTGATCCGCCTGGACTGGCGGAATATCCTTAAATAAAGCTTTGGGCAGATAATTTGTGCCATCCAGCAGGGCGGTGATCTGTAAATTTCCAAATGGATATTGATAATAACCGGCCACCTGTTTCTGTTGAGCAGGAGATACAGGTTTAGCAGCTTGACTGTGGATACTCACCCCTAAAACAGACAATGAAAATAGAGAGGTGAAGAGGGAAGTTTTTAAAATATTCATGACAATTCTTATGTTGTGGAGTTTGTTCTATGTATTAGCATGTAAACTACGGAAAAAGAATATAAAAACATTTACTTTTTTTTAAAGAGAGATAACGAATTGAACATCTGTACTAAGCATTAAGTTGAAAACTGTATATTGATTTTTTTCTAAAAATAAAATGTCTTTATTTTAAAATATTTTTATAAATAAATTACTTAGATAAGTTTCACTTTTTTAAAAAAGCCCGTTAACATGAGATATCACGAACAGCTTTGGGTATCAATATGAGTTTTTGGAAAAGAAAAAACAATGCCAGCTTTGTATTTTTTATCATTACCTTGTATGGGCTGATTGGTTTCGGACTAGGGTATGTCATCTGGGAATTTATCCTGCAAGGCTAAGTAAACCCAGCAATAAAAAAGCCTCTAGAGATAGGGGGCTTTTTTATGTATTGATTAAGTCTTAACGCATAGATGGATTTAAATAGTTTGTATCATCAAGTAGTGCAGTGATTTGGTGGTGGTAACCAGCAACTTATTTTTCTTAGGGGATTGATTCGGTTTCTTGAGCTTAGGGTAAAGCTATAAATAAGCTAAGCGTTAATGCAGTTATGATGTTTTCTTGATTGAATATTTCATCGTTATTTTATCTATTACAAAGATGTATCTTTTTTAGCATGTTTTTGAGGGAAGCTTATAGGCAATAAATAAAAAATTCTCAATTTAATAATAGAGCGTATACATGAATTTTTTGAGACTTAGCTTATCAGGACTTTACTCAGTGTTTTTATAATTATTTTATAGAAAAAATACCTGCTATTACCAAGGTTTACTCAGTTATATAGGTGTATTTGTTGATTATAAAGAAGAATAAAGTTAATTATTTGAATGCATGCTAATTATAAAAACAATATTGTTAATTTGTTTATTATGTAGAGATATTGTTTATTTATTGTTAATATTGTTTTTGAATTAATAAAAATTTCTTTAAGTCAAAAGGATTAGTATTTTGAAAAAAACAGCACTCGTTTGTTCTTTAACCTGCTTAGCTTTAACAGCGTGTTCAACAACTGAGACTTCAAAAACAATACAAGCCCCACAAGTAACGGCCGCAACTGCACAAGTAAAGTATACGGGCGCTAAAACTGCAGTTTCTATTGGAAAATTTGATAACCGGTCAAGTTATATGCGCGGGATTTTTTCTGACAATGTAGATCGTCTGGGGGGACAAGCAAAAACAATTTTAGAAACCCATTTGCAGCAAACGGGTTATTTCTCTGTTTTAAATCGTGATAATTTATCTGAATTGCAACAAGAAGCAGGATTTGGAAAATCAACGCAATCAATTAAAGGCGCACGTTTTGTATTAACAGGAGATGTTTCTGAATTTGGTCGTAAAGAAGTAGGTGATCATCAATTATTTGGTGTATTAGGTCGTGGTAAAACGCAAATTGCTTATGCAAAAGTTAATCTTAACGTAGTTGATGTGAAAACTGCAGAAGTGGTTCATTCAGTACAAGGTGCAGGTGAGTATGCGTTAAGTGAGCGTGAAGTACTTGGTTTTGGTTCAACCGCCTCTTATGACTCAACATTAAACGGTAAGGTTTTAGATTTAGCTGTACGTGAAGCAGTGAATAATCTTGTGCTTGATTTACAGACTGGTAAATGGTCGAGCAAGTAATAGGATTATTCCATGAAAAAGATATTTTTATTACTTGGTGCTGTGATGTCACTAAGCTTGGTTGGTTGTGCAAGTGGTCCTCAATCTTTATATAGTTGGGGTACATATCCACAACAAACTTATTTGTTGTTAAGTGTTCCTGAAAAAACTTCTCCTCAAGAGCAGATTGCTAAACTGGAAAAAGATATAGAAAAGGCTAAAGCTAAAAATGCGGCTGTGCCACCAGGTTTATATGCACATTTAGGGCTATTAAATTTAAATCTTAATAATGGTCCGCGAGCAGTAGAGTATTTTGAGTTAGAGCGCCAAGTTTATCCAGAATCAACTGTATTGATGGATCGGTTACTGAAAAAAATGACAGGTCAAACTACTGTTGCAGGAGCGAAAAAATGAAACAGTTAAAACGTTTATTCGCTTTAAGTGCAGTAACATTGTTATTTGCAGGGTGTGCGGTTGCACCTAAAAATACCCGTGATTTAAGCAGCTATACCACGCATATGCCAAAGTCTATTTTGGTGATGCCACCTGTGAATGAATCTCCTGATACACGTGCAACTTATAGTTATTGGTCAACAGTAACTGTTCCTGTTGCAGAAGCAGGTTATTACGTTTTCCCTATTAGCGTTGTCGACACAATGTTTAAGGAAAATGGTGTTTATAACGGTTCTGATGCTCAAACAGTAAGTGCCCAAAAGCTACAAGAAATTTTTGGCGCTGATGCCGCTCTATATGTGAAAGTAAAAGAGTATGGTTCGAAGTATCAAGTGATTCAAACGGTTGCTACGGTTGCTGTAGAAGCGAAATTGGTCGATTTAAAAACTGGTCAGCTTCTTTGGGAAGGTTCAGAAAAGCAGATCCTTGCTAATAGTAATAGTAATGCTGGTTTAGTGGGAATGCTGGTTGGAGCTTTGGTGGATCAAATCTCGAATCATTTAAGTGATAAGGCTTATGTACTATCAGGTACGGTAAGTCAATTGTTGTATTCGCCACGTTTAACTCAGCAAAAAGGTTTGTTGTATGGACCAAGATCTCCGAATTTTTCACAGAATTCGATAAGTCCTCAGCAGTAAAAAATCCCCTCAATTGAGGGGATTTTTATATTTAGGTCTAAATCTTAAGAAACCTTATCACCCGGTTTAGCACCAGATTCAGGTGAAATCACCCAAACCCCTTCGCCATTACCGGCAGCTAAAACCATACCATTTGAAATACCAAAACGCATCTTACGTGGCGCAAGGTTAGCCACCATCACCACCAATTTGCCTTTCAGGTCTTCAGGTTGGTAAAACTCACGAATACCACTGAATACATTACGTGGCTCAGCTTCACCGACATTTAACGTCAATTGAAGAAGCTTGTCAGAACCTTCAACGTGAGCAGCTTCAAGAACTTCTGCTACACGCAGGTCAACCTTCATAAAGTCTTCGATGCCAATAATTTCAGCTTCGCCAACTTTAGGCTCAGATTTTTTCTCAGCCTTCTTCTCTTTTTTCTTTTCAGCTTTAGTTGGCTCAGCAGCAGGAGCAGCTAAAGAATCTTTAGATGCATCCACCATGGCAGCAACTGCTTTTGGATCTACACGTTGCATTAACGGCTGGAATAAGGCAATTTCATGACTCAGCAGAATCGTTTCACGAGAAGCAAAATCGAAGCTTTCAAGTTGCAAGAAATCTTGAACCTGTTGAGCCAGTGTCGGCAATACAGGTGCTAAATACACTGCCAATTGACGGAACAGGTTAATACCCACAGAACATACGTTATGCACTTGTTGTTCCTGACCTTCTTGCTTAGCAAGTGCCCAAGGCTTTTTCTCGTCAATATACTGGTTGGCTTTGTCCGCAAGTGCCATGATTTCACGGATCGCTGCCGAGAACTCACGGTCTTCGTATGCTTTTGCAATAGAATCACCCGCATCAATAAAGCTTTGAACCAGTTCAGGCTCTGCACATGTTGCACTTAACTTGTTATCAAATTTGGTATTGATGAATTTTGCACAACGGCTGGCAATATTCACAACTTTACCGACGAGGTCTGAATTTACTTTTTGCACGAAGTCATCCAGATTCAGGTCAGAATCTTCAACTTTGTCAGAAAGTTTAGAAGCAAAGTAATAACGTAAATATTCTGGGTTTAAATGCTCTAAATATGTTTCAGCTTTAATGAACGTACCACGAGATTTAGACATCTTCTGACCGTTGACAGTCAGGAAACCATTCACGAATAAGCCTGATGGCGTACGGTAATTTGCACCTTCCAGCATTGCCGGCCAGAACAGGGCGTGGAAATACACGATGTCTTTACCAATGAAATGATAGACTTCATTTTTAGAATCTTTTTTCCAGAAATCATCAAAGCTTAAATCAGGACGTTTAGTCTTGATGTAATTTTCAAAACTCGACATATAGCCAATTGGCGCATCGACCCACACATAGAAGTATTTGTTTGGCGCATCAGGAATTTCAAAACCAAAGTATGGTGCATCACGTGAGATGTCCCAATCGTTTAAGCCATTTTCAAACCATTCGTCCAGCTTGTTGGCAATCGATACCGGCAGGCGACCTTCATCACGGGTCCATTTTTGCAGGTATTCACCAAAATTTGGCAATTTAAAGAAGTAATGATCAGATGATTTTTCGACTGGTGTTGCGCCACTTAAAGTCGATTTTGGATTCAGTAGTTCAGTTGCGTTATAAGTCGTACCGCACACTTCACATGAATCGCCATATTGATCTTCAGCCTTACATTTCGGGCAGGTACCTTTAATAAACCGGTCTGACAGGAACATGCCTTTTTCAGGATCAAATAACTGCGTTACAGGACGAACAGCAATATTGCCAGCTTCACGGTTTTTGATATAGATTTCTGAAGCACGGACGCGGTTGGTATCACTATGCGTAGAATCATAATGATCGAAATGCACACCGAAACCGTCAAAATCACGGATATGTTCTTTTTGCACATTGGCAATTTGCGCTTCAGGGGAAATGCCATTCGCTTCAGCACGCAGCATGATCGCTGTACCATGAGCATCATCCGCACAGACATAAGTCACGTCATGACCCATCGCGCGCATGGCACGTACCCAAATATCTGCTTGGATATAGCCAAGTAAGTGACCCATATGAATCGGGCCATTGGCGTAAGGAAGGGCATTGGTGACTAAAATTTTACGCACGGATTCACTCTCTCATTCGTATTTTATGCAATGGGCGATAATTTTACATGAGATGGAGAAGACTTGCATAAGGCTTTTGGTGAATTCTTTTTCAATAACAAAGTTGCATCGAGATGAAATGCTACTTTATGGCAAAATTATCGGGGATAATAGCTCATCCGCTATTTGCTTGAGTGCTTGACCATGTATGACGATTACGACGACTATGAAGACGATCAACCCGTCACGCGGATTAAATCGAATATCAAACAACAGACTTTAGGCAAACGCATTCTTGAAGATGCTCAAAGCTATTTAGAACAAATCTCGCAAGGCGAACATACATTTTTAATCGAAACCTTGCGTGATCTGGCACAGCAAGATGAATACTTTAATGTGTGGGCAGATCAGCTCGATCAACCTGTCGGTTCAAAAGTCGCCAATGATGCCTTGAACCTGATGCACTTCTGGCAACAGAGGCATCGTCATGAAGATGTCCAAACCTTTCATTTATTTGATGTCATCAATAGCGAAGACTTTCAAAAAGAGCTGCTCACGGCTTTTGATGCGATGCAGATAGATGAAGCCCATAAAGCCTTACGCCGTCCAGTGATCATTGAAGCCTTTAAAATGTATAAATTGGGCTGTTATGCAGGTTGTGTGCCTTTGCTCTATGCACAGCTTGAAGGCTTATTGACCGATGTGCTGATTCAACAAGGCTACTTAAAACAAAATGGAACCAAGTTTGTTGATGTCTATAAAATTGTTCCCGGTTTAAAAGGCAATGAAATTAAGAGTCTGTGGCATAAATCGAAAATTGCCACGGAAATGAATCCATACTTTGCCGAACTGGCAGCCTATAAGATGGATTCAAGCTCGAATGTGACCGCAAGTCGTCATAACATTTTGCATGGCACAGATGTGGCACATTTCACCCAAGCGCGTAGTTTTATCCTGTTTATCTGGCTGTTCTCGGTATTAAGTTTTATGAGTACCGTGCGTGCTTAAGCTAAGATCTCTGGTTACCAGTAGTTTTAATCATCCTGTAAAGGTTTAATGTAGATTAACACCAAGCATCCTTTAGCTTTAACAATCAGGCTATAACAGTATTTGAATGGGCGAGCTACAGGAAATGCGATGTCAGAATGACAGAAAAATGTTTTAGCAGAAGTGTAAAGAATGAAGATGAACAGAATGTTCAAAACACAAATCACGATTTTTTTGCGGCTGGCAGTGATTAAAGTTTGAGATCGTGAGGTTTGTGCTATCTGATGCAATGATCAGCAACAACATGTACAGGCTTTGTTGCAGTTTGCTTAATTCAGCTACTTCATTGCATGCTTTGTGCTAAAAAATTGTCTGATAATTTATTTATGACACCTTAGGAGGGTACTCATGACTCAGAATAACCAGACAAGTACTTCAAAGCAGAACCAAGATAAAGAACAACATGCACGTGAAATGAATGATCAGGTTTCAAAAGAGCAAAAGCAGAACGAGATCGATAAACAGCATAATCAGGAACACAAGAATGGACAAAATGCTCAGACCAATGCCGAGGAGAAGTCTGATACTCAGCATAGCAGCAAAAATGTAAATACTGAGCAAAAAGACAGTTCTAAAGAGAATGAGTCAGATCAAAAAACTGAAAGTTTCAAAATGGATGACTTAAAAGCCAAAGCAATTGCAATTGGTGAGGAGCTTTTGCAAAAAGGTGAAAAGCTTCTGAATGAGCTAAAACATGGCAAATCTGACAGCCAGAAAAATGGTGAGCAAGAGACAGATCACGCGAAAAAGGCCAAAGCCGATCATAAATCTCAAGACAAATCATCGGATAAGTCAGATAAACAGAATTCTAAAGATGATCAGAACGATCAGCAGGCCGGTATGGCAAATTTGAAAGACGAAGCCATGCATAAGTTTGAAGATACTAAACAAAAAATCACGGAATTAGTAAGTGAAGCTTCTGTTAAATTCGCAGAGCTGAAACAGATGGCGACGGATACCATGAACAAGATGAAGGATACTCAAGCTAAATACAGTGATGCTGATCAGCAGAAAGACGCGAAAGATACAGATTCAGCAAATGATTCCGAATCCAAAAAAGATGAATCAAAACAGGATCAGGATAAAAACACCAAGGAACAACAGGGCAAGTCTGAAAACAGTAAAAATCATAAGTAATTTATGATCATAGAGCCACTTTAATCACAGCAGGTTAGAGTGGCTTAAAATATAGAAACCTAATATAAAAAATAATGTTTACATCAAAAATAATATGTCTTCATTTACTTCTTTCTCATTCATTTTTCATTATTTATATGTGCCAAGATTTCATGAAACATTTTATAAAACCAAGTGAAATAGTTGGAAATTGAACATATCTGTTTCATCTTCTCCAATACAGTGCTTAACCTTCGCCTAAAACCCCGTTAAACTAGGCCATTCAGATGTCGATCTACATTTTTGGAGTAACCTATGTCGTGGCTTTCTTCGCTTAAATCGGTTTTTTCGCCTTCCAAGGAGGTGAACGAAGAAGCTGTGCAGAACGTACTGCAAAACTATATTTTGCCAAATTCCAGTAATGCCTTGAAAGATCGCATTACACAGGTCAATGTACAGGGTGAGATTCTGCAAATTACCCTGAATACCTATCCAGAAGAAAAAGAACAACTGCAACAGATTCATGATGAGCTGGCAGAAGCTTTGCAAAAATGTGGTATTCAAGAGCTGAATATGCATGTGATTCAGCAAAAAACTGGGCCTAAAAGTAAAAATTCGGGTGGTTGCGGACATAACCATGCTGAGGGAGAAAGCTGTTCAAGCCAACCTGCAGCACCACAAAAACCAGATCTTCCTCCTGTGGTGGATGCTTCGGCTCAAGCTGAAAAGGCAGAAGATGCTGATCCGAATAATCCACCGATTCAAAAAGCTGCACCACAACAGCGTGATGTCCCGAAACATCCTCGTATTCAGAATGTGATTCTGGTGTCATCTGGCAAAGGTGGGGTGGGTAAATCGACTACTACTGTCAATCTGGCTTTGGCTCTAAAAAAAATGGGCCTGCGGGTAGGTGTACTGGATGCTGATATTTATGGTCCAAGTATTCCGACCATGCTCGGCAATGCCGGTAAAACACCGATGATCGAAGCAGAGCAGTTTGTACCTCTTGATGCCTATGGAATGGCGGTATTATCGATTGGACATTTAACCGGTGATCACAATACTCCAGTGGCATGGCGTGGTCCAAAAGCTACGGGTGCATTAATGCAGCTCTTTAATCAGACTCTTTGGCCAGATCTGGATGTATTGATGATCGACATGCCGCCTGGCACGGGCGATATCCAGTTGACCTTAGCACAGCGTATTCCTGTAACAGGCGCAGTGATTGTGACAACACCACAAAACGTGGCCTTGCTGGATGCGACCAAAGGCATTGAGCTGTTTAACCGTGTACAGATTCCAGTCATGGGCGTGATTGAAAACATGTCGACCCATATCTGCTCAAATTGTGGTTTTGAGGAACAGATTTTTGGTACAGGTGGTGGCGATAAACTGTCTGAGCAATATCAAATTCCATTACTGGGCCGCTTACCTCTGGACGCTAAAATTCGTGAAAATGCCGATGCAGGGAAACCTTCCGTGATTGCAGGGGACGAGGCAGCAGATAGCTATATGTTAATTGCAGAGAAAATCGCAGCACAGTTACCAAAAGCGGAAAAAGATCATAGCCGGATATTTTAATTAAAAGACAGAAAATTAAAATCATTAAGCCTTAACTAAAAGTTAGGGCTTTTTTATTATTCATTTTTAAAATAGCTCGATTTAAATGATTGAAATTGACTGAAATGACTGTCTGGTTTTTACTCTAAATTATTATATAGATATTTGAATTTATTGAATAAAAATAGATTTTGGTTGGGTTTATATCTTCTCTTACAATTATTTTTTTGCAGCTTTGACTTAACTATTCTATGCTACGCGGATTAGAGCGAGGTCAAACTATGATTTCATGGTTTTTTATTGGTTTAGTGGCAACCATTCTTTTAACACCAGGCCCAACCAATACCTTATTGGCATCTTCAGGCATTCAGGTCGGATTTAAAAAAACATTTCGTTTAATTCCTGCTGAAGCCTTTGGTTATCTGATTGCTATCAGTTTTTGGGGTATTCTGATCGGGAAAATTTCCGTTCATCTTCCGCTGTTACCGACCATTCTCAAACTTTTTAGTGCTGGCTATATTCTGTTCCTTGCTGTGAAATTATGGCGGACTGCAGAGCTGAGTGAAAATTTTGATAAGGTCTCAATTCGCGCACGTGAATTGTTTTTAGCAACCTTACTTAATCCCAAGGCACTTTTGTTTGCCTCAGCCATTTTTCCTGTGATTGTCTGGAAAAGCAGCCAACATTATGTGGCTCATATGCTCGTTTTCTTGCTTTTACTGATCCCGATTGCATTCTTCTGGACTTTTTTAGGCTCAATCCTAGCCAGAAAAAATAGCCGCTGGCTCAATCAGAAAAACCTGCAGAAAACGGCTTCGCTGGTGCTAATGAGCTTTTCTATTCCTTTAAGTTATTCTGCACTTTTAAGTTTATAAGCTGATCTCGATCAGCAATTTTTGGGCAACATGAGCTCTCAGACTTTCACTTATTTTCATTAGTGGCAATTTCAGTTAAAGTACGTCGCAATAACTTGTTCTTAAGATTTTTGGATTATATCAATGGCAATTAAGTCTGATCGTTGGATTCGCGAAATGAGCGAAAAACACGGCATGATTGAACCGTATGCAGAAAACCAGGTACGTTTGGATGAAAATGGTCAAAAGCTGATTTCGTATGGCGTATCCAGCTACGGCTATGACGTGCGTTGTGCACGTGAATTTAAAGTATTCACCAATGTGCATTCTGCAATTGTCGATCCGAAGAACTTTGATGAACGCAGCTTTATTGATATCGAGTCGGATGTTTGTATCATTCCGCCGAACTCGTTTGCTTTGGCGCGTACCATCGAATATTTCCGCATTCCACGTAATGTCTTGACCGTGTGCTTGGGCAAATCGACTTATGCGCGTTGTGGCATCATTGTCAACGTGACGCCGCTTGAGCCAGAGTGGGAAGGACACGTGACTTTAGAGTTTTCAAATACTACCAATCTTCCTGCGCGTATTTATGCAGGTGAGGGTGTGGCACAGATGCTGTTTTTTGAATCTGATGAAGTCTGTGAAACCTCATATAAAGATCGTGGCGGTAAATATCAAGGTCAGACAGGTGTTACTTTACCAAAGACCTAATTGCTTTAAGCTATTGAATGACGGGACTTTATGTCCCGTTTATTTTTTTGAGATTTTCATTCATCGGAAACTGCTATTTTTCGCCTAATTGGCTTTGGCATCTGTATTAAAAATCAGCATAATGGATTCCGCATAACCATAAAAAAGACGCGGCTGGGAAGCTGAAGTATAAAGGTGCGGAGCATCAGATAAAAAGGAAAGAGCGAGATGACTCAGATCAAAGCTATATTAAAATTTCGCAAAAGTTATTTGGCGATGACCATCGGTTTCAGCCTGTTGCCTTCTGCACATGCGATGCAGGAATTATCAGACTCTTCTCTTTCTGACACCACAGGTGAGGGTGTTGCGCTGGTACTTGATGATTTTAAAATGGTGTTTCAGGGACCCAAAGATCTTTCTGATGGTTCCAGTTACGCGAGAGGAATTCAAAATCCGGGACAGGCTGATACCGGTTTTATTCGGATTATCCCAACCGGCGAAAACTATAACCAACTTGGTCAGCGTGCTTACGATAAAATTTATAAAACCTCTTATGACAGCAATGTTCTCCAAGGCAAAATCGATAGAGGGTATAACACTTTATATACTTCTACCTATAATTCCACTTATGACACGAATTATAGAAGTTTATACAGTACTTATACTCAGCCTCTTCCTGATAAATTAACTGCTGAAAGAACCAAATTACAATCTGAAATTCCTGACCGTTATTTTAATTCAGATACAATTATTCAACGCTATTTTAATGAGCGACATAATTACTATCGAGCGGGTACTAATGGGGGATTTCTGGGTGGTGATGATGATGCAAAAGTTATAAATGATGGTACAACCATTTATAAAACACGTCCTGTTAGTGAGGATCCCACAGGGGTTTTGAAATATGCTGCAAAAGCCCTGGAATATGCCACTACAAATACCTATGAAATGATTCAGTTACTGTATGGTGGTCGTGCGGGTGAAGCAAATACAAATTTAACCAATTCTACTTTTTATAAAAGTTTGAATAGTTTCACGCGTAATAATACTATTGGGGCAGAAATTACTACTTTAGTACAGCGACTTAGCGATGCATCATATGCAGCAGCAACTATCCGCGCTAAATTTGAAGCAGGACAACTTGCAGAAGCAGAGGCTAAAAGACTAACAGAAGAACTTTATACAAGCATCCTTAGAGATGCGAGAACAGCTGCTTTGCTAGAGGCAAAAAATACTCCAGTCAGTTCCCTAAGAACCAAAGCAGATGTATTTATTTATGGTCTGGCATTATCAAAAAGTGATGGTTCTCTAAGCACGCGATATAGTAATCAGGGTTTTAGTTGGGGATCGGCAGATAATCCCTGGTTATTCCGGGCAGGAACTGAGAATGTCAAACAGTTTAAGGATGCTGCTAAAGATGTAGGTTATATTGCTTTGGAAGCCCCATTAAGCCCCATCGCAGGCGTCGAAAGTGATAATAATATCAAGCTGGGCTTCTGGAGTGATATTTTTGCTCGCGCGCTTGACTCCTCTAATCTGGTAGATCCTATAACAGGTGGGCCAACATCAGGGCTTGATACGGATTACCGATTAAGAACCCAATTTGTTGCCAATGGTTTGAGTTTCAATGGCTCGCAAGTTCGTTTATTTCAAACCCTGGAATCTGATAATAAGGATTACAGCCAAACCTTAGGTATGACAAGTATAATCCGGCTAAATACTAATGACCGGCCAGAAACGCTCAGCAGTAGTGACGCTAATCTTAACAGTAAAGGTATTCGTCTCAGTACTGCAGCAAAAACCAATGCACTTGATGGTGATGGACCGACTCCGGCTTTGAACGGCAGTGTTGCTCCGATATTTCATGATTCTGAAGGTTTATATCTCTATAGTCCTAATATTAACTTGGTGCTCGGTAATATGTACCAGCCTTTTGTAGTCGGTTCAGAAGGTAATAATATTATTTTAGAAGTGACACGTATTCCTAAAATTCCTGCTATCTATAATCAAATCTATCAGAATTATGGAGGCGGACTGGGAACCACAGATCTAAAGGGTTCAACCTGTAATGTCTATAGTTGTGGTACACCAATTAAAAATAATGCTGCAGATACTAGCGCACTTTATCAGGGGCGCAATGCGACTCACAGTAGCATCTCGATAGGGACTACAGAGCGTGTCCCGGGGACCAATATGCTGCGAGCCAAGGATGGTGTGAATTCAACAGGAATCGTATTTAAAAATACTGATGGTGTAAGTAAGAATTTTGGATCTGCTGTCATTGATGGTGTCCTGATTCAGCATCTGAAAATTAAAACAACTGGTCTATAAAGGAGTATAAAATGTCCAAATTAACCATATTCTGTACATTATTGTGTACTTCTATGATCAGTTTTGCCGGATTGGAAACCCTTGATCAGCAAGAGTTAACCGATACAGTGGGGCAGGGTGGAGCTGACCTTAGCTGGACTTTATCCTTGAACCATATCTATGCAACAGATTTAAGTAAGGCTCAAATTTCCCGGCTTAACGGAAGTGGTAATCCGCTCGAAGTATTTTATGTTCTAGATCCCACCGCTTGTGGAGCAACAAAACAATTTTGCCGTCTGGCAATAGCGCCGAATAACCATGTTGATGCCAATGGAAATAAGAAGTGGTTAGTCTTTAAAGGCATTCAAGGCACAATTCAGATTGATAAGTTTTCAATTGATGGTACAACCATTATTAATCACCGTAATGAACCACAGACGGCGATGCAAATTACCTTTTACGATGATAAGCCTTTAAAAATCAGGAACTTGGGTTTTAATGCGGTTTCGATTGAAACGGGCACAGGTGCTGGCGCCTTAGAAGGTTATGCCAATACAGGTGTTTATAGTACCTATACTGGCCGTATTTATAATGCTGATGGAACTTATACAACCGCGCCCCAAGATGTTCCTTCATTTGATAAAGGTGCTGAAAAAGGATTTATGGGGTTGAACGTGCATGGAAATCTGCATATGTCAGGCAATTTGAAAATATTTGGTTATAACTGTACAGGTGGAGCACAAAGTCGTTGTTAGTAACAACGCTAAGTACAGCATAAGGATATAGAAATGAAAAAAACAACAATAAAGTTGAAGTTGCTGACGGTATGCATGTGTCTTATACAACAAAGTTATGCACTTGAAATTATCGAAGAGCAGGAGTTGAGTGAGGTGACTGGACAAGACGGTATGGTCATTACCCATGAAATTTCTAAAGCCACTATTGCCCAAGTGAATTGGTACGATCCAAACTTAAACCCCAGTACTAAAATGGGTTTAGGTTTACATAATTTTGAAATTACTGGAAAAAATAATAAACCAATTATTAGTCAACTTGAAATAGATGTAGGTGCCACACAACAGGGAGCTGGTCTCCGGCTTGCGGCAAGTATTTCCCCATTTCAAGCCACTGCAGATTTAAAGTTGGTAAAGGTTGCCTGTACCACTAATCCATGTAGCCAATCTGCGAATAGTATTCGGACTGCTGGGGAACAATCTAATCAAAGCTTAGGTGTATTGGGAATGAGTACTTCTACACCGCTGAGTGTTCTATTACAAACCAGTGCCGGTTTATTTAATAAAGACTCAATTGCCAGTATCGATTTTCAACTTAAAAATGCCACGATTAGTCATAAATTGGGTGAAAATAGCTTAATTCTAAATGACTTTAATTTTAATTTCGCGGGTCAGGGATATTTGTATATTGACCCGGCTGAAGGTGTGGTGCTCACTACGAGAAATGGTAATCAAGATCATTATGTGGATCTTAAGCGTGCTGAAGATACAACTGATCTCGTAGCTGGTCGGGTTAATCCGACCAATCCTGGGGTCAATATAGACTTGCGTTATAACACGCCAAATAACGAACGTAAAAATATTATGCGTTTAGGTGCTTCGGGTGCCGTGACCAATGCAAGGTTATCCATGAGTGCTGATCAAACCCAGATCGGTACTTTTGATGTGAGTAATAAAGTAAATGGGGTACTGGAGCGTCAGGACAAAACTGCCACAGGATACAGTAGCCTGGTTGGGGAAGGCGGGTTGAACCTGGGATTATCTGCGGATTTTACTGGTGCTAATAGTGCCGGACGTCCAGCCACTATGGCCCCAACAACATTTGAGATTGGGCATACTGGTAAGGGAAGTCATGCTGTGCAATTTTCTAATATTAGACCATTGACTACACGTAATGCTGACGGAACCTTACATGGTAAAAATGCTTATATCGACTTTGGCAATATATATATAAATACCATTACTGCAAAAAATCTCGATTTTATAATCAATGAGAATATGCAAAAGACGCTAGGCAGTAGTAGTAATGTGCTTAAACAAATACTCAGTACTACCGCGAATGGAGAAGATTTTGCCTTTATCGCCGTGCGTGGAATGGATTTTCAATCCATTGCTGCGAAAGCACGCTTTATATCAGATAACTCTTTGGCGGAAATTGGTGGGGACGGAGGTTCTTGGGGAATCGGTATTCCTATCTATAATTTGAATGCCAATGTTGCCTTGTCGGGAACGACTTATGGAGCAGACAATAAGCAGGCAATTGCTTATAACATGATGGTATCTACAGAAGGTTACGGAATTGATAAAAAAACCGGTTTGCCAAGCACAACCTCAATTATATTGATTGATGGCAAGAATGGCGATCATGGTGAGGCAGTTAACTATTATGCGGGTTTTAGGAATATCGATGCCCTGATCAAGTCGGAAGGTATTATTGGCTATGAAGATGAAGGTATTTATATTCGTGCCGATAAACTGCTGATAGGGGCCAAAGCTGAGCTTGCGATTGGTCAATTACCAGGCTCTAAATACAATTGTACCAATGCATCGGTCGCTAAGTGCGGGGGCTATGTGCCTTACGATAATTTTTCTAAACGTGATGATGTTTTGACCAATATTGCTTTTAAACTCGATGGAAATGGCGAGCTCCTCATCATTCCAGGAGTGGATCCAACCAGCGATTCACCAGATACTAATTTTTTATCTTTTGATGCAAACTTTAAATTCAGACCCCTTACTGCAGAAGAAAATGCAGACAAAAATAATCTGGGGAGCTATTTTAGTATTGCCAATGAAGATATGGATTCAACCGGTGCATTAAAAACTTCTTCAATTAACTTTAACCGGATGGAAGGTCATTTGGGTGTTAAAGGGAAAGTCCGTGTCAGTGCCGATACAGTAACTTTAGATAATCAGGTCAAACTGAATTATACAAATAATATTGCGACACCATTTAAAACCAATTTTGCGATGGCCACCAATGGCAATATGCAAAACATAGCAAATATTGCGCTGACTGGTGGGACGATTCGTAGCACGATGGGTATTACGCCACGCTAATAAGAATATAAGGACATTAAAATGAAAAAAATACTTTTAAATAGTCTGGTTGTAGCAATGTGTGCGATTACACAACAAAGTTTTGCAATGACCAGCTTAAATGATGAAGAATTATCTACGGTAGAGGGTCAGGCACTTCTTTCGATGGAAGTACAAAAAGGTTTTAAACAAATAGATAATCTTGGTAATAACTATGATCAGTCCAATATTTCTTTCTATAAATTAGGTTTAGAAGCCGAGATGGAGATCAATACCAATATTAAAAAGCTACAACTGGGTTGCGGTGGCGTGAATGGGGCGGCAGGCTGTGATATTGATATTGATAATATCGCATTAAGTGGTCTGCCCGCGAATTCGAACTATACTGCCGATGATCGCGCAAGTAGTTCAGCATTGATCACCAATCCATTTCTTCAATTTGCGATTAAAAATCCAAATCAGGCATCTACTCGTGAAGTCCTAGGCTTTCGTCTAAGCGCCGAAAAAATTCAGGGTCTTTTGACTTTGGGTGCTGAAAATAGCAATACACCTAATGGGATTAACAGTTTTAGTGGTTATATGAAGACTAAAGCAGCATCAGGTGTAGCAAACACAGCTTCTCGGGTTATGGACTATGCATCTACGGGCCAATATATTGAAGGTACTGTGAGGGGTAAATTAGGGGATTTAACCTTGCCTCTTGATTTGCATTATAAATCAAATGATTATTCCTTCACTTTGCAGGAATCAACAGCCCCATTTGCTATTCCTTCTACTATTGTTTCAGGAACACGTATGAAGGAAATTGTCTTGAAAGGAACAGGCACAGTGGAGCGTATAGATTTCAGTGGTCCATTAAAAGCGCAGTTGTTAAATGGTGCTCTGACCCTCGATAAGCAAATTACGGGCTATTTAACAGGTCTCAAGACTGATATTACAGTAAATCAAAATCTTGGCTTAATCCATGCTTTATATTTAAATAACCCGGCATCCTTATCATTACAATCACAAAAAATTCTTTGGCCAGGTGCAGCAGTCGCTGCGAATCAAGGATGGTGGCTGGCAATGGAGGATGAGGTAGATTTAGGCAGTATCTCTCCATCAGATAAAGTACAAATTACAAATGAGGTTTTACAACAAACGATTGCAGGAATTAACCATGACTTGACTAATAATGTCCGAATTTGTGGAGGCATTATCAGTGGTTGTATTGTTGGCGGTTCACTGGATGTAAGTGAAATTAAAAACCCGACTTTAATTGATTTCCCTCTAAACAATTTAAAATTACAAGGTCAAGATTTTAAGCCGAACTGCTTTGGTGGTCATAAATTCTGTTGAGGCCGAGATAACCATAAAAAATCCCGCATGAAGCGGGATTTTTTATGGTAAGGAGGAATTACTTTGCGATTTTCGCTAATAACTCTTCTTTAGAAATATTTACAGATTCAGCATCACGACGGCCTTTATACTCAAACGTACCCGCATCCAGACCTTTTTCACCAATTACAATACGGTGTGGAATACCGGTAATTTCAAGATCGGAGAACTTCACGCCTGGGCGCTCATCCCGGTCATCAAGAATGACGTCATAACCCGCTGCGGTCAATTCTGCATACAGTGCTTCAGCTGCTTCCATGGTACGTGGTGACTTATGCGCATTCATTGGCACAATCGCAACTTCAAAAGGCGCAATCGCTTCAGGCCAGATAATACCTTTCTCATCGAAGTTTTGCTCGATTGCAGAAGCTACCACACGTGTCACACCAATCCCGTAACAGCCCATGGTTACAGTAAATGGTTTGCCATCTTTACCAAGAACTTTACAGCCCAAAGCCTCAGAATATTTCTGACCTAACTGGAAGATGTGACCCACTTCAATACCACGTTTGATCTGAAGTGTACCTTTGCCATCTGGAGAAGGGTCGCCTTCAACCACGTTACGCAGATCATAAACTTCAGTGAACTGTGCATCACGTTCCCAGTTTACGCCAGTTGCGTGTTGATCTGCTTTGTTTGCACCAGCAACAAAATCAGACAATACAGATGCTGCACGATCCGCAATGACAGTTAAACCTTTTTCTACCAGACCTTGAGGACCAACGAAACCAGCAGTTAAACCTAAAGCCTGAATTTGTTCTTCGGTTGCAAAAGTCAGTGGCGCTGCAATTAAAGGATGTTTTTCAGCTTTAATTTCATTCAGTTCATGATCACCACGAAGGAACAGCGCAACCACAGGTACATCTTGACTTTCTTCAGCCGCAACACCTTGTACAAGCAACGCTTTTACTGAATGAGCAGGATCTGTACCTAAGAAGGCAGATACATCAGCAATGGTTTTCTGATTTGGCGTATCTACCAGTTTGAGTTCTTGTGTGGGTGCTGCACGTTCACCGACAAGCACCGCCTCAGCCATTTCAATGTTGGCGGCATAGTCAGATTCAGTCGAAAACGCGATATCATCTTCACCGCTTGAAGCCAGGACATGGAATTCATGTGAACCTGAACCGCCAATCGAGCCAGTGTCCGCTTGTACTGGGCGGAAATCTAAACCTAAGCGGGTAAAGATTTTGCAGTAGGCTTCGTACATTTTGTCGTAAGTTTCTTGCAAAGATTCCTGATCGGCATGGAAAGAATAGGCATCTTTCATGATGAATTCACGTGAACGCATTACACCAAAACGCGGACGGATTTCATCGCGGAACTTGGTTTGTACCTGGTAGAAATTGGCAGGCAATTGCTTGTAACTTTTCAACTCGTTACGTGCAAGATCAGTAATGACCTCTTCATGTGTTGGGCCAAGCACGAAATCATTGTTATGACGGTCTTTGAAACGTAGCAGTTCAGGACCATACTGTATATAACGTCCAGACTCTTCCCAAAGTGATGCCGGTTGAGTTACAGGCATCAATACTTCAAGAGAACCGGCATTGTTCATTTCTTCGCGAACGATCGCTGCAACTTTATTTAATACGCGAACGCCCATCGGCAACCAGGTGTATAAACCTGAAGCCAACTTACGAATCATACCGGCACGAAGCATGAGCTGATGCGAAATAACTTCAGCGTCGTTCGGGGTTTCTCTCAAAGTTGCAAATAAAAAGCGACTCGCGCGCATGGAAACTGTCCTAAAAAATTAAGCGTTAAAGCAGGGATTATACAATAAAAAATGAGGTGAGCATTTGGGAATGTCACCTCATTGTGTTGCATTAAATTATGCCATGATTTTACATGCCTGACGCAGCATAAAATTCTTAAAGTCATCCAGATAGGTAAAGATCACCGGGACCACCACCAGAGTCAGCAGGGTAGAGGTAATCACGCCACCAATCACGGCGTGTGCCATGGGTGCACTTTGTTCCCCCCCTTCGCCTAGTCCCAAGGCCAGCGGAACCATCCCCATCACCATGGCACTGGTGGTCATCAGAATGGGACGCAGACGGGTTTTACCTGCTTCAATAATCGCATCATAACGGTCTTCACCGCGGTCCATGGCTTTCTTGATAAAGTCGATTAGCAGAATCGCATTCTTGGTCACTAGTCCCATCAGCATGATGATCCCGATAATCGAAAACAGGTTCATGGTCGAATTAAACAGGAACAAGGCCAGAAATACCCCAATAAGCGACAATGGCAATGAAGCCATAATTGCCGCAGGGTGAATAAAGCTGTTGAACTGCGAACCGAGTACAATATAGATAAATACAATTGATAGGGTAATCGCGGTCAAGGCATAACCTGCAGATTCTGCCATATCGGCATTGGAACCCTGAGTGTCAAAACTATAGCCCGGTGGCATATCGAAATTTTCTTGCAAGCGGCTGATATCAGCCCCGATGTCGCCTGCAGGGCGTCCAGACGTATTCGCTTCTACGAGTACTTCACGAGCCAGATCACGTCGGTTAATCTGCGAAGCGCCGAGCTTTTCTTCAAATTTGGCCACGCTTGAAAGAGGAACCAGAATTGGTTGATTGCTGGCAGTGGTTTTATTCGAAGTGATATACATATTCTGTAAATCGCTTGGCAAGCTACGCTGGTTTTCGGTCAGGCGCAGATTTACATCATAGGTTTCACCTTTTTCATCCTGCCAGGTGGTGACATCATCACCAGCAATCAGTGGACGGACCACATTGGCAATCTGATTCACCGATAAGCCTAGATCACTGGCCAGGACACGATTGATCTGGACACCAAGCGTAGGCTTGGGCTCTTTCAATGAAGTTTCCAGATCAACAATGCCATCAATTTTAGCCATTTCCGTCATAAAACGATCGGAAATTTTTTGCAGTTCATCCAGATCAGGTCCTTTGATCGAAATCATGATCGGTTTCTGACCACCTGATACGGTTTCATCAGCGGATGCCACCGAGGTAATGCTGATTCCGGCAACAGATTGCAGACGCTGACGGAATTCATTATTCAGCTCATTCAGGGTTTTTTCACGCTCGGTACGCGGTGTCACGGTCACCCGTAAACTGACATGGTTTTTACCGCGGTCGGTTGCACCATTAATCACCCCATAGGTGGCTTTGACCTCCGGATGCTGACGAATAATCTGATCCACCTGCTGCAGTTTGGCTTGTGAATATTCAAGCGATGAATCGACTGGTGTTTCAAACTTGATCCGGATTTCGCCTTTATCCGGAACTGGTACAAATTCGGTACCAATCAGCTTGGATAACCCCAAGGCACCAAATAATGAAGCAACGGCAATCAGAAGGGTGATAAATCTGAACCGCAGTGCCAGTTTTAGCAGTTTTTCATAAACATGGCTTAAATTATCCAGCTTGCCGGAAATCCAGTTAAAGAAACGTTGTATCCGGCCTGGCTTTCTGTTCGGATCTTTTTTCTTTTCTGCCCAGTGTGCAGAGAGCATCGGGTCCAAGGTAAAGCTGACAAACATTGAGATCAGCACGGCTATACTTACCGTGACCCCGAACTGGTAGAAAAAGCGGCCAATAATACCGCCCATGAAGGCCACAGGCAGGAATACGGCAACAATGGTCAGTGTGGTGGCCAGCACAGCGAGTCCAATTTCTTTGGTGCCATCGAGTGCAGCAGTCACATGATCTTTGCCCATATCGGCATGCCGGACAATATTTTCACGCACCACAATTGCATCGTCGATCAACAGACCAATACTCAAGGACAGCGCCAGCAAAGTCATCATATTGATGCTAAAGCCAAAGGCCCAGATAAAGGTCAGCGTGCCCAAGAGTGCAATCGGCAGAGTCAAACCGGTAATTACGGTTGAACGGAAAGAACCCAGGAACAGCAGGACAATCAGCACAGCCAGTACTGCACCCTCCACAATAGTGCGGGCTACATCGCCAATGGTGCCACGGATACTTTTGGAGGCGTCCACCACCACCTGTAAGGTAGTGCCTTGTGGAAGCTGCGCTTCAATATTTTTTAAAGCTGCGTAGGTCTTGTCTACTACTTCAATAACGTTTGCATCTGAACTGCGCAAAATATCAATTGCAACTGCAGCTTTCCCATTCAAAAAGGCAGCGGATTCCAGCTCTGCCTGACTGTCTTGAATATTGGCCACTTGTCTGAGAAAAATCGGTACGCCGTTTTTATTGGCAATGACCAGATCACCGAAGGCGAGGGGATGCAGCACTTTGGAATTGATTTCAATAACCAGTTCCGAATTCCCAGACTTGAGAGTGCCTCCCGGGACTTCAATATTTTCTGCCTTTAAGGTATTAATGACACTATCTACACCGATACCAAAAGCTTGCAGTTTTTGCGGCTCTACCTGGATCCGGATCTGGCGTTGTGCATCACCTAACAGATTGACCGTACCGACCCCTGGGATTGTACGCAGTTGTGGCACAATCCGCTGGTCCAGATATGAACTCAGTGTTTTTACGTCCATATTGTCAGATTCAAATACAATCGACATCACTGCATTTGCTGTCGGATCATAACGTTCGACAATCGGTTCCTGAATTTCATCCCGGAATTCAGCAGTCACAGAGGCGATTTTATCCCGCACGTCCTGAGCTGCTGTGGTAGAGGTCACATCTAGATTAAATTCGGTGGTGATGATGGACAGGCCTTCACTAGACTGGGAAATCACCTGTTTCAAACCGGAAATGGTATTGATCTGATCTTCGAGTTTCTTGGTGATTTCCGATTCAACCGTTTCCGGAGAAGCGCCTGGATAATTGGTATAGATCACCACAAAAGGGAAATCGACATCAGGGAATTCTTCAACGCCCATCCGCTGCCATGAAGCCAGCCCCAGCACCATTAGGCAGAACATCATCATGATGGTGAAAACCGGATACTTCACACTAATTCGGGTAAACCACATATCAATGATCCTGTATGAATGGCTTTAGTTGGCGCGAAGGGTGACAGTTTTTTGCAGATCGGCTTCGCTAAACTTAACCCGGCTGACCTGATCACCATTTTCCAGTCCTTGAACTACGGCAATGTTATCGCTATAACGCTGTTCTAGTACCTGAACATTGACCTTGATAATTTTATTCTGGCGAATCACCCAGACATAGGGTTTGTTCTGGATATCCTGAATGGTATCCAATGGAATCAGCTGTCCGGAAATCTGTTGTGAACTCAGAATGTTGCCTTCAACGAAGGAGCCGATACTTAGCGAGGGAATGGTTTCATTTGGCGTGGCAAAGAATTCGATCTGGCGACTGGCCTGATCTGCAATAGGGGAAATCCGGCTAATTACGGCAGTGAGCCGGTTTGGATTACCTTGAATAGTGTATTCGATTTTACTGCCCAGCCTTAAACCTGATTGCAGATCACTGGGTACGCGTGCCTGAATTTCCAGCCGTTTCGGATCGACGATTTCAAACAGGGTTTGTCCAATTGCAACGGTCTGGCCAGGCTCAACCTGGCGCTGGGTAATTACACCACTGATCGGGCTGGTCATGATGCCATCACGATCTGCTTTCTGGGCAATATCAACATTGGCTTGCTGGGCACGGACATTTTCCAGCTGTGCCTGATAGTCCACCTGACTTTGTTCATATTCTACTTTTGAAATAAAACCCTGATCTAGCAGGCGCTTTTTACGCTGCATCATATTGCGGGCCTGATTGGCTTGCGCTTGAGTGGAGACCAGGTTGGCACGTGCTTGTGCCAGACGGGCTGCATTGTCCTGGTTATTCAGGCGTACCAGTACCTGTCCCTTGTTAACTGATTGACCTACCTGCGCGTTTACGCTGGTAGCAGTGGCAGAGACCTGTGCCTGTATGCTGCTTTGATTGACTGCACGGATGGTGCCGGTAAATGCGGTTTTTTGAACTGAATTGCCAGATTGAACCGCAACTAAATCCTGTGAAATGACTTCAATAGATTTTGGGGTTTCGGCTTGCACTGCAGGTTCATTTTTGTCGCAAGCCACTGAAAACATATTTAAGCAAAGTGCACTCACGATTAGCACAGAGCGCGGCGAAAGCATATTTAAATCATGAGAGTGCGGTGCAGGTTGCATATGAGTCCTTTTAGTTGGCTATGAATCAAAGCCTTGGCCAACTATTTGCATTTATTCAAGTGCTTTTAAACGGGCGATAATTTTGTCGTATTCTGCTTCCAGATTTCGATAGCGACTTTGTAAAGATTGAATATTCTCTTTTTGGGAAATGAGATTTTTCTGATTATTTTCCAGCATGGTTTTGAGGTGTGCCGGTGGAGTTTGACCTTTACGTAAATATTCCCGTTCCTGGCGAACGAACATGATCCGATCTTTTTGCAATTGCTTAATTTGTTCTTGCTGAAAATCAATCTGCTTTTTTAACTGGGTCAGGCTGTCATTCTTTTTTTGCAAGGCAGTCTGACTATTGTTATAGGCTCGCTTAAGTTTATGGTCTTCCGCAATCCGCTGCGCCTGTTGAGCACGTTGCGGTGCTTGTCTGATATCGGCTTCAGCGTTATAAGGACGGGCACGTTTTATGACCTGCATATTCTGGTCAAGTGCCTCATAACCATAACGGATATGATTGGGCGTTACATTGGTGCTGATATTGGCCACACCTTTACTGTCGTAATAACGATACCAAGTGGCTTTTTGTGGGAGCTGGTTACTGCTCGCACAAGTTAAGCTGAGCTGCAAGAGCAACAATACAGCAACAATGAATTGACCAGTCATTTTATTTTTATCAATGACAGCAAGTTTTGTTGAAAACTGACTCATCATTGGCTCCCCGAATTTAAAGTTGGCTAAATTACTTATTTTAAAGTAATAATCTTGTTATATTAGACTTAAATTTATCAATAAAAAACTACCGTTAGTCAAAAAAAAACCAATAACCATAATAAAATGTGAAGCTGTTGTTAAAAATAAATGATTTTGTCTACTTGTGTAGAAAATGTTCATTGATAATGCAAGTGACTTTATGTTAAAAATGTTTATCGATCGTAATAAAATAATCCTATGAGCCTTATGGCATATAGTTTCTAAAATGGGAAGGGTTAAACAAATGGACGATAAATTCCAAAATCTAAAAATTATGGTTATTGATGACTCAAAGACCATTCGTCGTACTGCAGAAACTCTTCTTCAGCGTGAAGGTTATGAAGTCATTACTGCGGTAGATGGTTTTGAGGCTTTATCAAAAATTGCCGAAGCAAATCCGGATATCGTTTTTGTAGATATTATGATGCCGCGCCTAGATGGTTATCAGACCTGCGCCTTAATCAAAAACTCTCAGAATTACCAGAATATTCCTGTGATTATGCTATCAAGTAAAGATGGCTTATTTGATCAGGCCAAAGGTCGTGTCGTGGGTTCCGATGAATACCTGACCAAACCTTTTAGTAAAGATGAATTGCTAACTGCAATCCGTAACCATATTAGTGCTTAATATATTTGATTTTTTTGGGGAATTGGCATGGCACGTATCCTAATTGTGGATGACTCACCGACAGAAACTTTTCGCTTTAGAGAGATTCTTTCTAAACATGGCTTTGATGTGATTGAAGCAGCTAATGGGGCAGATGGGGTCACCATGGCACAGGCAGAACTGCCGGATCTGGTTCTGATGGATGTAGTGATGCCGGGCGTGAATGGCTTTCAGGCGACCCGCCAGATTGCACGTGGGGCAACAACCAAACACATTCCAATCGTGATTGTGAGTACCAAGGATCAGGCTACTGACCGCGTATGGGGCAAGCGTCAAGGCGCAGCGGACTATCTAACAAAACCAGTCGATGAAAAACAATTAATAGATGTAATTAAGCAGCACCTCAATGCAGGATAAGCTCTATGGCAGCAAATGGATTTATCGAATTGCTTCGCATTGCGAAACGTGGAAATAAAAACTACGTTTCCAATGGCAATGAAGTTAACCGATGGTCGGGCATTGCTTTTGAGATGATGGGGCAATATTTTGTTGCTCCGCTGGGGGAAGTATCAGAAGTGATTTATCCCCCAAAATATACGCCGGTACCCAAGACACAAGCCTGGGTATTGGGTTTGGCGAATATCCGGGGAAGACTGTTGTCTGTTTCTGATCTGACGCAATATGTATCAGGGCAAAGCAGCCAATTTTCACCGACTCAAAAAGTATTATGCATCAACCATAATGACCAGTATGTGGGTTTGGTCGTAGATCAAGTTTTGGGTATACAACATTTCAATAAGAAAAGTTTCTTTTCGAAGAAATCTGAATTGGATAAAAACTTACAAGAATATTGTCAGGGGTTTTTCCATCAGCACAACCAGCAGTGGCATGTGTTTTTATTCAGTCGTCTGTTGCAAAATCCAAAATTTATGAACGCATCTATAAAATTTATAAATTAAATGTCGCGCTCGAAAGTAAGCAAGGCGTCAACCGGGGAGAGGCTGCATGGGCTTTAAACTTAAAAAGAAAAATACAGGTGAGAGCACTGGCCGCAAGGGCGGTAATGCTTTTTTAGCTAAGATTCAAACGCAAATAGATCAGTTATCACGTGTCTTCGGTGATAGTGAGAAATCAAAACCGCTGATCTATGGAGCAGCAGGCTGTCTTTTAGCCGCACTGATCACTTTATTGTATCTTTTTTATAGTGTACCACGTACCAACGAACTCACTCAGAGTCTGGGTGACCTGCGTCTCCTCTCGCAAACCATTTCGCGCCAGGCGACTGAGGCGACCGCGTCCGGTACGCCAGAAGCTATGAAAAACCTGACTGACTCGCAAAAAGCCTTTGCTGAAAATCTTGAGACAGTTAAAAGTATTCACTCCAATAATGATGCGTTGCAGGCGGTTGATAAACAGTGGACAGAAGTTTCCAGCAGTATTGATCTGATTACCTCGCAACAAAAGATTATTAACCAGTTATACGATACCAACATCGCGATTGGTGAGGCAATTCCGGGGATTCAGGCTGAATATAACTTGATGGTTGACCAGATGGCACGTCAAGACATGCCGTCGAACCAGGTTGTTATTGCCAAAAACCAGGTATTTATTGCGGAACGTATCTTGCGTTCGATCAGTCTAGTACTGACAGGTACTGATGGTTCACGTGAATCTGCAGATGACTTCAGTGCCGATACCGAAACTTTCGGCTCATATTTAAACGCTCAGTTAAATGGTTCTGCTGAACTGGGTGTACAGCGTATTGATGATCCAACCCTGCGTGAATCTCTGGAAGGAATCAAGGCTGAATATGATGACGTACTGGAATCTGCATCAGCAATTATTCTTAAAAACTCTGCACAGATCGTAAAAGTTCGTCAAGCCGCTGCATCAATTTTTTCCCAGTCTGATGTGCTTTTAGACAACCTGAATAAATTATCAGGTAACTCAGGTCTTAAAACGGTAGTTCCAGCTGTCCTGCTGATTGCATTATTAGTCGGTTTCTTGCTGTGTGTATTCAAGTTACTTTCTCTGCGTGGCTTGTCAGATAAGCAGCGTGTAGGCCGTTTACAAGAAGAATACGACCGTAACCAGAATGCGATTTTACGTTTACTCGATGAGATCGCCGACCTTGCAGATGGTGACTTGCGTTCATATGCAACGGTATCTGAAGACTTTACCGGTGCGATTGCCGACTCGATTAACTTTGCGATCGACCAGTTACGTGACCTGGTATCGCGTATTACTGAAACTTCACAAGAAGTTGCGCAATATACCGCGACCACACAAAGCATTACCAACCAGTTAGCCGAAGCATCGGAACATCAGGCACAAGAAATTGCCGGTGCTTCTGCAGCGATTAACGAAATGGCGATGTCGATTGACCAGGTATCTGCCAACGCCGATGAATCAGCGGTGGTAGCAGAGCGTTCAGTACAAATTGCTGCGAATGGTGCTGATGTTGTACATCGCTCGATTGAGGGTATGGACACGATTCGTGAACAGATTCAGGAAACTTCAAAACGTATTAAACGTCTGGGTGAATCTTCTCAGGAAATTGGTAACATCGTAGCCCTGATTAACGATATTGCCGACCAGACCAACATCCTGGCATTAAACGCAGCGATTCAGGCCTCGATGGCGGGTGAAGCAGGTCGTGGTTTCGCGGTCGTTGCCGATGAAGTACAGCGTCTTGCGGAACGTTCTGCCTCTGCAACCAAGCAGATTGAAGGTCTGGTAAAAACCATTCAGACGGATACGAACGAAGCCGTAATCTCGATGGAACAAACCACGGCTGAGGTTGTACGTGGTGCGAACCTGTCTAAAGATGCCGGTGTGGCACTGGATGAGATTCAAACGGTATCGAATAACCTGGCAAAACTGATTGCGAACATTTCTGATGCTGCGAAACTGCAGTCGGCTTCTGCGGGTCATATTGCGACCACGATGAATGTCGTACAGGAAATTACCTCGCAAACCACCAGTGCGACTTTCGATACAGCGCGTTCGGTATCTGAACTGGCAAACATGGCCGATGCATTACGTGAATCTGTAGCTGACTTTAAACTGCCTGAATAAAGTCAGAAATGATGGGGGAAATGTGTCTTGACTGCGGTTGAGACACGTTCAAGAAATACAGATAAAGCCTCGACAAGATGTACTTAACTTCATACGTTAGGTATCGCGTGACGGTCACAATTAAGTTTGAGCGCCCTTCTTGGCGGCATAACGTAAGAAGCATGAGCTATGAAAGAAATATTAAAAAATTTAGTTGAAACGACAACGCTTCCTGAAGATAGTTATCTTGACCAAGATGCAGAAATTCTTGAAATTTTTGTTGAAGAAATTGAAGAAATCTTCGTTGAGTTAAATGCTTTATTTCCAGAATGGTTAAGTCATCCAGATCATCAAGAAAATCTGAAGACTATTCGTCGCCATTTTCATACCTTGAAAGGTTCAGGCCGTATGGTCGGTGCCAAATCGGCAGGAGAGATGGCCTGGGCGGTGGAAGATACCCTGAATCGGGTTTTGTCGGGTTCAATTCCACTGACACCGACCGTGCAGAAATTTGCTCAAGCAGTATTGAATATCTATCAATATGCTTTATATCCGAAATTCAAACAAGTCCAGCCGCTTGATCTCGATCTGCGCCCAATGGTGCTGTTGGGGCAACAATTACAACAACAAATTACACCTGAACCTGCGCTGCAGGAATTATTGATATTGGCAGATCATTTAACTGCAGAAGGTCAAATAACAGGTCTTGAATTTGCAGATAATGCAGACAATGGGTTAGGTGCAGCTGAGCCAGCTCTAGCTCAAGTAGAAATCCCTGTTCGCAGTGATATTGAAGAGACAGTGGCAATCTTTATTGAAGAAGCAGAAGAGCATCTGGATACGATTGCGACTTTCCTTCGTACTGAAGATGAAAAATCACAAGATTATAATGCCCTGATCCGTGCGATTCATACCCTGCGCGGCAGTTCATCCATGGCGCAGATTGAGCAGATTTTTGAAGCCAGCTCCAAGGTGGAACATCTGTTCAAAACTTTGCTACAGGATGAAATTGCTTCTACTTCAAAAGAAACTGCTTTACTGATTCAGTATGCGGAGTTCGTGAGTGACTATCTGCACCTGCTACGTCAGGGCAATATCGCAAAACTGGATACGGTTTATGCGACCTTTGAACGTGTCTGGCATGATTATGGCTTTGCCGTTACTGAAAATAGCATTCAGACCCAGGGTCTGGTGTCCAAACTGGTTGAACTGGATATTGATCTGTTGTTGGATGCCGAGTTTGAATTTGATAAACGCGCCCAGGTTGATTATCCGGAATATATTCAGGCACTCAGTCAGCAGGCTGCAGAATTGCTGGCCCATACAGAGAGCCGGGCAGCCCAGGGCATTCATGAATTTACCAGTGATCTGAAATCGGCTTATGATGCATTGCTTGAAAAGCCAGTGTTATTGAAGAGCAATTATGCCTATGAGCTGTTTGCACAGGCGCATCAAGAGTTTATTCATTTGTTTGATACCCTGGCCGCAGGGCAGCGTGTCATTCTGAATGAAGAAATTCAAAAAATACTCAGTGAATTGTCTGCATTTGTGCAGCAGGATCTTGAAATACCTGCTGAAGATCATGCAATTCAGCATGTTCAGGTAACGACAGAAGTTACCCAGGCAGCCGAACCTGTGGCAACAGGCAGTGTCGATTTTGCAGGCTTGAGCCAGCGTATTGCTTTGGATCGTCAGCAGCAGCAAAGTGCTGAAACCAACCGTGATTTTGATGAAGAATTATTAAGTATCTTCCTGGAAGAAGCGGATGAATTGCTTGCAGGCATTGATGAAGACCTGAATACCTGGAGCAAAAAGCAGGATGATACAGCTTCGCTGAATAACCTGATGCGTCATTTGCATACCTTAAAAGGTGGTGCAAACATGATCTCAGCTTCACATATCGGCTTGATTGCGCATGAACTGGAAAGCATTTATGAACGTGTAATCCGCCAGCAAATTGCCGTGACCCCTGCTTTAATCCAGGTTATCCGTCTGGTACAGGACAACGTTTCGGACCGGATTCAATCCATTCGTGATGAAGGCATTGACTATCCTGCAACGGAAGCGATTTCAATTCTGCAGAATATTCAGTCGCTAGTTTCTGGACAGGCTGGGACTGCTGTTGAAAGCGCAGCTGCTGCAATTGAAGTGGAAGAGATTGAAGCTACAGCAATTTCTGAACCGCAACTGGCAGAATCAGCAACGACGGAGCAACCAGTTGCTGATCTGGCTGAAACTGAAGAATTACCGGCAATTTCGCAACCTTCTGCTGATGCAATTAATGATAGTTCAGTGGAACGTTCTGAAGAAGATGAACTGAAATCCATTGTAGAAGAATCTTTCCTCGAAGAAGCCGAAGAAATTCTGGTAAATGCCGAGAAGCTGCTCAATCAATGGTTTGACCAGCGTAGTGACCGTAGTTTATTGCTGCAATTACAGCGTGCTGCCCACAGTATCAAGGGTGGCGCACGTATGGTAGATGTTGAAGAAGTGGCCAGCGTTGCCTATGAGCTGGAAACGTCTTTCGAGCAGTTTGCCGTCTATCAGTTTAACTCGAATGCCTATGATGGTCTGTTGCAGAAAACCCTGACCTGGTTAAGACAGGCGATTTTCCAGCGCGACTATAGCGGTTTTGAGCAGCTGCACAGCAGTCTGAAAAAGATCGCCTTTGTGGATGTCACGGCACAATTGCCTGAGCGTCTGGCGAAAACAGACAATCTGGTGGTCAGCGACTTTGGCTTTGTTGAAGGCGACGGTACTGAACCACCACACATGATGGGTGAATGGGCGGATAGTGGAGCCAGCGATACCAATAACGAGATGATCCGTATCTCTGCCGATCTGGTCGAGAAGATGATTGACCTGTCTGGTGAGAACTCGATTAACCGTTCACGTATCGAGATGGATCTGGGCCAGCTTGGCAATACACTGAACGAAATGGAACTGGCGATCAAGCGTCTTGCCGATCAGTTGCGTCGAATGGAAGGAGAGCTGGAATCACAGATTATTGCCAAACATGGTTCAGAGAATTCGCGCTATGCTGACTTTGACCCGCTGGAAATGGACCAGTATTCGTCGCTCAACCAGCTGTCTAAATCACTGGCAGAATCTGCATCGGATTTGGTCGACTTCAAGAGTACCTTAGCCGACAAAATTCGCGAAACTGAAGGGCTGTTATTACAACAATCCCGTATTCAGGCCGAAATTCAGGAAAGCCTGATGCGTACCCGTCTGGTTCCGTTTGACCGGATGCTGCCGCGTTTACAGCGTATCGTGCGTCAAACCTCGACCACCTTGAACCGTCCTGCAGAACTGATCGTGCAAAATACCGAAGGTGAACTGGACCGGAATATTCTGGAGCGTCTGGTCACCCCATTCGAGCATATGCTGCGTAATGCAATTGATCACGGTCTGGAAGATACTGCAGATCGTATCGCACTGAACAAGCCGGAAGTCGGTTCGATTGTCTTGAATATCAGCCGTCAGGGAACCGATGTGATCGTGTCCTTTAGTGATGATGGTAAGGGGATTGATGCAGAGAAAATTCGTGAGAAGGCCTTAAGTCAAGGCCTGATCAAAGAAGACCAGACACTGGATTCGGAAGAGCTGTTACAGTTTATTTTCCATCCGGGATTCAGTACCGCGAAAGCAGTGACCCAGATTTCCGGTCGTGGAGTCGGTCTGGACGTAGTACAAAGTGAAATCAAATTGTTGGGTGGTCATGTGTCGGTCAGTTCACAACTGGGCCAAGGCACTATCTTTACCATTCGTGTACCGACTACCGTAGCAGTCAGCGATGCCTTGATGGTGAAAGTAGGCGATCAGCAATACGCGATTTCTCTGGCTCAGATTGACCGAATTGTGCGTATTGCGCCGATCACATTGGAAACGTACTTCAACAGTAACGACGACTATTTCAAGATCGATGGCGAAAAATATAAGCTGCGTTATTTATCTGAATTTGTGGGTAACCAGCCGATTCCACGTCTGAATAATGTTGGACATTCATTGCCGGTGCTGTTGATCAAAGGTAATAGTGGTCAAACCATTGCCTTGCTGGTCGATCAGCTGGTCGGTTCACGAGCGCAAATTGTAGTGAAACCGATTGGACATCAGTTTGCCACTATCGGTGTAGTGGCGGGTGCTACGATTCTGGGTGATGGTCAGGTTTGTCTGATTCTTGATGGACAGAATATTGCCCGTCAGATTCAGGCGACACAGCGTGTCAAACAGCTGCATGATCAGCGTGATGGATCACGTTATTCCAATGCACGCCGTCTGGTAATGATTGTCGATGACTCGGTGACTGTACGTAAGGTAACGTCGCGTCTGCTTGAACGTCAAGGCTATGATATTGTCACTGCCAAAGATGGTGTGGATGCGATCGAGCAGCTTGAAAACGTCAGACCGGATCTGATGTTGCTGGATATCGAAATGCCGCGCATGGACGGTTTTGAAGTGACCAATCTGGTCCGTCACCATGATATTCACCGTGACTTGCCGATTATCATGATTACCTCACGTACCGGTGAGAAACATCGTGAACGTGCATTTAGCCTGGGCGTAACGCACTATATGGGTAAACCGTTCCAGGAAGCGGAACTGCTGGCCAATATTCAACAACTGATTGCTGAAAAACAGGGGTAATACATGAGTCAGACCAATTCAAGCGGCAAACTGGCTGATCAGATTAGCCAGCAGGAACTTCAGCATCTGATTACGGTTTCGACCGGATTTATTGATGCCTATATTATTGACTGTCATGGTAAAGAACCGATGCTGTTGCCACAAAACATTGTTCTGTCAGCCCTGGATAGCAATACTCAGGTCAAGACCGTGGAATGGCATGAGGCACAGTTGCCGGTCTATGCAGTGAATGATCCGTTACGTCAAAATGGGGTGGCATTGGTGATTGAGGGCGATGAAATCAATCAGCGCTTTGCCCTGATGTGCAATGAAATGCCGAACACTATTCGGATTCGTATTTCCGAAGTAGTCGATGTCGATCAGCAGGTAAATGATCCTGCCATCTTTCAATATGTACGCATGGATGAGCGGCTGTTCCATATTCCCAATATGACCCATATTCAGGCTTCAATCGGACTGTAACTAAAAGCATCAACTAAAAAAGGAACTCTATAGAGTTCCTTTTTTATTACGTTATCTATTTATTTAATTCGCAAGTAAGTTGATCAGGATCTGCTCATAAATTTCAGCCAGTGGCTCTAGGTCGGCAATATCGACATGCTCATTGATCTGGTGGATCGTAGCATTTAATACGCCAAGTTCCAGTACTTGTGCACCGGTAGGTGCAATAAAGCGGCCATCAGAAGTACCACCTGAAGTGGATAGTTCGGTTGCAGTGCCTGTTACATTCAGAATGGCATTTTTAGCTGCATTCACCAGTTCGCCGACAGGAGTCAGGAAAGGCAATCCCGACAAAGTCCAGGAAACATCATATTCCACACCATGACGATCCAGAATTTCCAGGGTACGTGATTTGAGTTCTTCGGCAGTCACTTCGGTTGAATAGCGCCAGTTGCACAATAGGTTCATGGTACCGGGAACAACATTGGTTGCGCCTGTACCTGCATTGATATTGGAAATCTGGAAAGAGGTTGCCGGGAAATATTCATTGCCATGATCCCAGACTGTGTCACATAACTCGGCAATCGCTTTAGAGGCAGTATGAATCGGATTTACCGCCAGATGGGGATAGGCCACATGACCCTGTTTGCCTTTGACTGTGAGATTGGCATTTAACGAACCACGACGGCCATTTTTGACAATATCACCCAACGTATTGGTACTAGACGGCTCACCAACCAGACACCAGGTGATTTTTTCATTACGCGCTTCGAGTGTTTCAATCACTTTCACCGTACCATTAATCGACGGACCTTCTTCATCTGAAGTGATCAGGTAGGCAATCGAGCCTTTATGGTCTGGATGTTTTTCTACAAAACGTTCTGTTGCAACCACCATAGCTGCCAAAGCGGTCTTCATGTCGGCACTGCCACGACCATAAAGCTTGCCATCACGGATCTCAGGTAAAAATGGATCTGAGTTCCAGGCATCAAGATTCCCTGTTGGAACGACATCGGTATGGCCAGCAAAACAGAATACCGGGCCTTCTGTACCTTTGCGTGCCCAGATGTTATCTACATCTTCAAAACGCATGGATTCAATATTGAAACCAACCTTCTTTAGACGTTCAGCCATAATATTTTGGCAGTCATGATCGATAGGGGTAACGGAAGGCTGGCGTAATAGTTGCAGACTTAAATCGAGGGTAGCGGAAGAGCTCATGCAGTTTTCAACAGTCGATAATTTTCTCGGCCCTATGATAGGCGAATATGAGCTTGAATGTGAATGAATGAGATAAAAAAAACCCTATCTAAGATAGGGTTCTGTGAACGATCAGGAAAAAACTAGTTTTGACGAATTTCATCAGAAGTTTTTTCAGCAGTGTTGGTTACTGCATTCCCCGCTTTAGACACATCTTTGCCCATGCCTTTTACGGTGTTACAGCCAGTCAATACAAAAGCCATCATTAATGAAGCAGCAAGAATTTTTTTCATCATCATCTCCGTATAATCAATAATAAATTTATTATGATGTGGGACTAAGAGTAGAAAATATATGATCTAAAAAATATGTGGTTTTCATAGTGCTTCGGTTAATAAATGTAATGCTTTATAGAGACTTATGCGATGGATGCTGGATCAGCACCGGTTTGCGATACATATAAAAGTCATTGTGATCGACTTTTTTATAGAGACCATCCGTCCACCAGGTAGCAGTTAAACTGCTTGGCTGGGCTTGCGGATAAATCCATTCATGTCGTTGCAGACGGTAGAAACCGTGCTGGGCTGCAGGAATATACTGTCCCCATAAACCCAGCCGACGTTCGGTATTGATCCACGCAGGAATCGGCTGGTCAGCACGATGTGCAGGTAGATATAACTGTCCTTTCAGGATGCAATATCGTCTTTGAATGGAATACTGCAAAGCCTCATCAAACTGGAATTGTTTTTGTGTGAAATGTTTCATTTTTCTGATCAGGGTATCGGTACGGTTCAGGCCATACCAATGTGGCAGGCTAAAATCTGCTTCGGCCAGATAATATTTCAATGCCACTTCCCAATGTTCAATCTGTCCTGTATCAGTATTTAATAACAGGAAATCCAGCTCCCCCAGGGTTTTTGCACCTTCAATCTTTTGCAGACTATGAGCAAGCAGCTGATACGGATGATAGGCATCATCCAGTAACCAGAACCAGATCAGCATTTCAAAGCGCAGCCCTAAACGTGTACTTTTCAGTTGCTGCACAAATTTGATTAATTCTTCTGGATGCTGATCAAGAAACTCTAAACGTGGATGGTAACGGCTGAGATAGTGCTGCCAGGTCTGGCTGTCATGCAGTTCAAAGTGATGCATAAGCTCAAGTTTATCCGGAATACCGGACAAGATATTCGGACTGCCGACAGCGAATGCCAACTGACGCACCAGAGGATGTTGATAACGTTGCCATACTTCTACAAGATTTTGGTTTAAACTGGAAAAGGGCATAGTACAACCTGTGAAAAGTGCAGAAATACAACGGACAGTATCGGAAAACGCTTTATACTACCTGAATTCTGCGGTTAGGGTTGATGTATGAAAGTGTTGTTTTGGCGAAGTCTGGTGGTGCTGTTTGTGATCCTGGGCTTTATCGGTGCAATCCTGCCGGGTATGCCAACAACGGTCTTTTTGATTCTGGCCGCCTGGGCCTCATCCAAAGGCTGGCCACAAATGGATGCCTGGTTATTGAATCATCCTAAATATGGCCCGACCTTAAGAGATTGGCGTGCCCATGGTACTGTGCCGCGTAAGGCCAAATGGTTAGCCAGTATTATGATGCTGATCAGTGGAATTATCATGCTGTTTACCACGGCGCCGTTGGCAGTCAAAGCATTTACTGATATTACCATGCTCATTGTCGCGATCTGGTTATGGCGACGCCCTGAACCCAATCCGGTCATCATTCAGCAAAATGCAGTCGACCTAGAAAAGACAGATATGCCGGCAGCGCAGTCTGCAGAGAGCCAGTTAAATCCAGAAAAGTCAAACAAAGCAGAATTAAAGAAAGTAGAGTCAGAGAATAACAAGTCATGAATAACTTACAGCTGGATCAAGCCGACATCCTGATTGACCTTGCTCAACAAAAACTGTATCTGCCACGTCTAGACAGGCAATATCTGATCTCTACGGGTAAAAATGGAATTGGCGAAACTGAAAACAGTGGCCAGACTCCTCGTGGCTGGCACAAGGTCGCCGAAAAATTTGGTCAGGATGCTCCCTTAAATAGTGTATTTGTGGCACGTCAGGCGACAGGTGAAATTTATAATGCCGAATTGGCGGCAGAATTCCCGCAGCGGGACTGGATTCTGACACGCATTTTATGGCTGAGTGGCCTTGAAGCTGGTTTTAATCAAGGCCCGGGCTGTGATACCTATCAACGATATATCTATATTCATGGCACTCCAGAAACTGAAAAGATGGGGGAGCCACTGTCGCATGGCTGTATCCGCATGCGTAATCCAGAGATCGCTGAACTATTTGACCTGATCAGTGAGGATGCACTGGTTTATATTTCAGAGCAGCCATTGGATCTAAATTTGCTGGATTTTTCGAAGAGCGAATAAAATGTAGATTTTAAGATCATGTGAAAATGATTTTATTTTTATGGGTTGAATCTGCTTGTTTGAGACAGCAGAAGAAATTCATCAATCTGACCCAGCTGGTATTTTCCTCGCATGAAACGGATTAAATCATGAGTTGCAGATTAGGTTTTCTGTCATGTTCTGAATAAAAATAAATGACAGCTGAAAGATTACATGAACACAACGTCGAGTATTTTAAAGCTTTGTATAATCCTTAATCAGAATCGCAGCACATGGCATCGCTAAGACTGAAACTTCGCAGGGTAAGACACAAAATTTTGCTTCAACTTTCATTTTGAAAATTAAAAAATTTCGGTAGAGACTTAAAAAATAAACAAAAAGTGTTGTTTTTTTTAACAAACAACCTATTTTTTAATCACTCACACCTAAAAAGTGGAAAACATTCCGAAAAGCGTTTGACAGGCTGTGCAGATTCTCTATAATGCACCCATCAAACGATGATAGACGTTTAGAAAGGGCGCTTAGCTCAGTTGGTAGAGCGTCTGCCTTACAAGCAGAATGTCGGCGGTTCGATCCCGTCAGCGCCCACCAAGCTCTTTCACGTTGAGACCTTATAGTTGCAGCGGTAGTTCAGTTGGTTAGAATACCGGCCTGTCACGCCGGGGGTCGCGGGTTCGAGCCCCGTCCGCTGCGCCACTTTAAGATCTTGATTTTCGTTTGCCACATTAGCGACATTGTGTAAGTGCAGCGGTAGTTCAGTTGGTTAGAATACCGGCCTGTCACGCCGGGGGTCGCGGGTTCGAGTCCCGTCCGCTGCGCCATTTATACGATAGACCTTTTGAGGGCGCTTAGCTCAGTTGGTAGAGCGTCTGCCTTACAAGCAGAATGTCGGCGGTTCGATCCCGTCAGCGCCCACCA
>NZ_JAYWZK010000009.1:0-165610 GCF_048148385.1 Acinetobacter sp. 197 | reverse complement strand
CAGAAGTGAAACCTCTTAGCGCTGATGGTAGTGTGGGATTACCCATGTGAGAGTAAGTCATCGCCAGCTCATTATTCGAAACACCCCCGGTCTAAAGGCCGGGGGTGTTTTTTTATGTGCGGGAATTTATTGAAAGATAAGTAGAAACTCTTATTAAATGTGATTAATAAAAATATAAATAACGTGAAAAGTATAATTAAATTAAGCTAGCTTTATGTTACTAGCACTTTATTTAAAACCATTCCTGCTAAAACTTTAGTCCAAATTTTTTAAAATTACTTAACTTGGTATGTTTTGCAGTAGACAAAGTAAAAATAATCATCCATTTTGTATACAAAAGTGAATGACCATTCATTTTTTCATAGAATAAAAAAGCTCACAATTGGAGGTGAGGAAAAATGACAGCAACAACGGTAAATGTGAATGCTGTAGTGGATGAGGCAAGGTTTAAACCTTTTCATTTAAAGATCGTACTCTGGTGCGTATTTGTCGTGATTTTTGACGGTTATGATTTGGCAATTAACGGTGTTGCTTTACCGCTACTGATGCAAGAATGGAATATGACGGCAGTTCAAGCCGGAATGCTGGCCAGTACTGCTCTGGCAGGCATGATGTTTGGTGCCATGTTTTTCGGTATGCTGGCAGATAAAATTGGACGAAAAAATGTCATTCTGATTTGTGTAACCTTGTTCAGCGGATTTACGTTCTGGGGTGGTTTTGCCTCTAATCCGACTGAATTCGGTATCCTGCGTTTCATTGCAGGTTTAGGTATTGGCGGTGTATTACCCAATCTGGTTGCACTCACTTCTGAATATGCGCCACAAAAAATGCGTAGTACTCTAGTCACCACCATGTTTAGCGGTTATGCGGTGGGTGGTATTATGGCGGCCTTGCTCGGTGCCTGGTTAACCCCAAGTTTTGGCTGGGAAATCATGTTCTACATTGCCGGAATTCCATTATTAATTATTCCGGTTTTATGGTTCTATTTACCAGAATCTTTAACTTTTCTTGTTAAAAAACAGCAAAATGACAAGGCCAGTAAAATTGTTCAGCAGATCAGTCCTGAGCAAAATGCTACCGCTCGTACCCAGTTTGTACTAAATGAAGTACACGCACCTGATGCTTCAATTGCTGCCCTGTTCAGACAGGGGAGGAGCATGAGTACTTTATTATTCTGGTGCTGCTTCTTTATGTGTCTGCTGATGGTTTATGCATTGGGTAGTTGGTTACCAAAACTGATGATGGCAGCGGGTTATTCTCTAGGTAATAGTCTGATGTTCCTGATGGCCATGAATATTGGTGCAGTGATTGGAACTATTGGTGGCGGTATTCTGGCTGACCGTTTCCATCTGAAACCGGTCATCATTGGCATGTTCCTGCTAGGTGCAGTTTCACTGGTCGGATTAGGCTTTAACTCTCCACAAGCCGTGATCTATCTGCTGGTTGCCGCTGCTGGTGCTTCAGCGATTGGTAGTAGTATTCTGCTCTACAGCTTTGTAGCCCAGTATTATCCACTGTCAATCCGTTCTACAGGTATTGGCTGTGCTTCAGCAGTCGGTCGGGTAGGCGCCATTGTCGGTCCGATTATTATTGGATTCCTGTTGGGTATGGAGTTGCCACACAAGATGAACTTCCTGGCAGTTGCTATTCCAGCCATTATTGGGGCAATTTCAGTCGCTCTGATTGTACGCAAAGATCTGAACGCGGAAAGAAATGCGGAAACCTTACTCTCCAAACAGAAACTGAATTCGGTTAAAACCTAGTCACTTTTTGCCAATCACAATGACTTAAACTTCTATTGGATGACAAAAGCCCCTTCGATAAAAGGGGCTTTTGCATACAGTTCATAAAGAATTGAATAAATCAAAAAATAAATAATTCAAACACCTGTTATAAGTTCAGTTTAATTAAAATTACAATGATTCGAATATTCAGTAGTTTATCTTAATGAAAACGTGATATATCACGCAAAAAAATGATATTGAAATATGCATAGCAGAATATCAATTAGTCTTATTGTGCCTCAAATTCCACTTGCGTATATTGCTAAAACTTGAATATTCACTCGTATATTCAAAAGGATTTTACGGACAAGTACTCATGGGAGATGAGAACGATGACAACGGAAACAGTAGATATAAATTCTGTAGTCGATAATGCGAAATTCACGCCTTTCCACTTCAATGTAGTTGCTTGGTGTTTACTCATTATCCTATTTGATGGCTACGATTTAGCAATTAATGGTGTGGTTTTACCGTTATTGATGCAAGACTGGGGCTTAAGTGCAGTGCAGGCCGGAATGCTTGCAAGTACCGCACTGGCCGGCATGATGTTTGGTGCGATGATCTTTGGTTCCCTAGCGGACAAGATTGGTCGCAAGAAAGTGATCATGATCTGTATTGTATTATTTAGTGGTTTAACTTTTGCCGGTGGCTTTGCTTCAAACCCAACCGAATTCGGTATTTTACGTTTTCTTGCCGGCTTAGGTATTGGGGGTGTCATGCCAAACCTGGTGGCATTGACGTCTGAATATGCCCCACAAAAAATGCGCAGTACGCTGGTGACCACCATGTTTAGTGGTTATGCAGTCGGTGGCGTAATGGCCGCATTATTAGGCTCATGGTTTACCCCAACTTTTGGTTGGGAAATCATGTTCTTTATTGCGGGTATTCCCCTGTTTTTATTGCCAGTGATCTGGAAATTCCTGCCTGAATCACTTGCCTTCATTGTGAAACAGAACAAGCAGACGGAAGCGCGTCGCATCGTACGTCGCCTGGAACCAAATCTGAAAGTCACCGAGAACACGACTTTCACCTTGCCGCAGGAAAATGTGCCTGAAGCCGCTAATGTGGTGAGCTTGTTCCGTCGTGGTCGTGCGGTGAATACCTTACTGTTCTGGGTCGCGTTCTTCACTTGTCTGTTAACCATGTATGCACTGAGCAGCTGGTTACCGAAGCTGATGATGGCGGCAGGCTACTCGATGGACAACAGTCTGATGTTCATGATGGTGATGAACGTTGGGGCGGTTGTAGGTATTGTGGGTGGCGGTATTCTTGCGGATCGTTTCCACCTGAAACCGGTACTGATGTTCCTAGGTATGATGGGTGCAATTGTGATGAGCTCAATGGGCTTTGCATCTAACCAATTCTTACTTTACATCCTGGTGTTCCTGGCCGGTGCAGCGTCGATTGGTTCACAAATGTTGCTATATAGCTATGTTGCGCAGTTCTACCCACTTGCGGTACGTTCGACAGGTATTGGCTGGTCTTCTGCGATTGGTCGTATGGGTGCGATTGTAGGGCCGATCCTGATTGGTGGCTTACTGGGAATGAACCTGCCAGCCTACTTCAACTTTATGGCAGTCGGTTTACCAGTTCTGATTACTGCAATTGCTGTTGCGTTAATCATGCATGACAATGAGTCTGAGAAGATTAGTTCAATTGAACCCGCAGTGTCTAAAGCTTAAATATTAAGTTTTAAAAAAAGCCTCCGAAAGGGGGCTTTTTTATTTTTGAGATATTATATATTTTGTTTTTAATATTTATTTTTGAAAATTAAAAATATGGAAGAATTGAAACATATTTATATACAGAATATTGAACAAGCATTATCGCGTTTAAAAGTTACAAAAGAATTTTTAGAAATTTATTTAAATTCCTCAAAGCAAGCTTATTTAGAGTCGGCAATCCTTCAGTTGAGGAAAACTTTAGAATTGTTAGCTTTTGCTGCTATAGCTCCCAATAAAACAGAGTATGCAAAATTTAGATTAAAAGCTGAAAGTAGCAATGATTATCGAAAAGATTATAATGCTAAAGCAATCGTCGAAATATTAAAAAAAATCAATAAAGATTTTTATCCTATTCCTTTATTAGAACCTAAAATTGTAGAGCAAGGAAATTACCATTTTGAAAGAAAAAGTGAGAATTTTTTAAAGATCAAGGATTTTATAAAGTTATATAACAAATTAGGCAAATATCTTCATGCAGATAATCCATGGGGATATGATAAAAACTTAAAAAATTTTGTTGATACATTACCTAAAGAAATTAAAGCAATAGAATCATTATTGTCATTGTATTTTACAACTATAAGAACCGATAATTTTATCGGTGTATGGGTTATCAAAACTACCAGTGATCCTATCTCGGTTGAGGTTACAGTAGGTTATGCTAATGAAGATTTTTCAATTAAATAATTTGAAATGGATAATTTTATGAAACTCAACTCATTCTCTCCAATCCCTGAAGATGATGATGAACTGCATCTTCCTGAACTGGTGTACTGGGCATCTTTAGGTGACGTTGAACAAGTCGAGCAGGCGCTACAGGAAGGTCTGGACATCAACTCCGCCGACGAAGAAGGCTATAGCGCCTTACAGGCCGCTGCTGAAAATGATCATCTGGAAGTGGTTAAACTCTTGGTTAGCAAAGGTGCAGATATTGCCCATCGCAGTCCAAATACTGCTTTAGAGCTGGCTGAAATGGCAGGCAACAAAGAGGTTGTGGCTTATCTGAAAAGTCTGGCTGGTGGTGTCTGAATATAAAAAAGAACCTCAATGCTGAGGTTCTTTTTTATTGGTAGGAGCTTAAGCAGCTTCATCTTCAAGTTCTTTTAAAATGGCTTCATTAAAGGCCGGAATATCATCCGGATTACGTGAAGTAATCAGTACCCAGTCGCCGGTATTGCAACGATGAACTTCTTCATCGACCCATTTCGCGCCAGCATTTTCCAGATCCAGCTTGATACTCTTATATGAAGTCAGATTCTTATCTTTAATTCGATCTGCATCAATTAAGGCCCATGGCCCATGACAGATCGCGGCAATCGGTTTGTGATTGTCGGCAAAATGCTGAATGATTTTCTGCGCATCCTGATTGATTCTTAGAGTATCCGCGTTGACTGTACCGCCTGGAATCACCAACAAATCATAATCATTCAGATCGACATGGTCGAAACTGGTATCCGGCGTATATTGGGTAGCAGCTTTGGTATCACCTTTGACAGTGGCGACATCTTCATTTTTTTCTGCGGCATGAATCACTTCAAAACCTTTGGACTTTAAAAAATTTAAAGGCTCAGTCAGTTCATCATGTTCAACGCCTTGATTGGATGTAATAAAGAGGACCTTTTTTACCATGATTGCTGTTCCCAAAAAATGTGAGGATTTTTAGCTTAACAACAAGCAGATTTTTACAATGTTGGAGTTTTAACTCGGAACTGTTAAGCAATGATAAATAAAGCAATGTATATGAAAAGGAATATGCAGAAAAAAAGCCCCGACATCCTGTCGGGGCTTTTCCGTATCTCGTGATTTAGGTATAACTCCTGTCGTACCTCACGTCCTGGTGTTGCGATGTTATTCTTGTTTTTAGGTCTTCTTGGAGCATCCTGCTCTCTATGTTTATAAGATAATATACATCCCGACAGGCTACTAGCAGCAGATTACGCTTATCAATGTACGCTTTGGCTTACAACAGCGCAGAGAAATTGAGCTGTGTAGACTGAAGCAGTGGCATGTCATTAAAAGTGTACATCCAGACCGATATAAGGACCTTTAAATTCCAGCCGTAAATCTGGTCGTTGATCCTGTTCAAAATCCACCTGCATCATGCGATAACCGACTTTGGCACCGACATCGACCAACAGATTATCAATAAAGTCATATTGCAGTTCGGCCTGTACATCGGTTTTTTTGCTATCACTGCCATGCGTGTAAATGGCCTCGGCTTTGGCACTCATACCGGTAAATGGCAGTTTTACGCCAACTGTTGCATAGAGTAGCGGACTGTATTCATCCAGATCATATTGGTTCAGAGCACCTGCATTCAGGTTTCTCACCGTACCATCCAGATTGCTAAGACCAGCACCAATATCGGCATGTACTACGGTATCAAGTAGTTCGTAATACAGAATATAGTCAATGTTATTCAGCTTGATATCTGCGGCATTGGCAGGCGAGCTTTGTTCGCTGTTACTGTCCAGATTGACATATCTGATTTTCGCATTTGGTAGCAAGGGTACAGGATGCTCCACAGCAACAGATAGCTGTGCGGTACCTTGCCGATCCAGTTCATGCTTGAAATTGTTGTCTTGACTATAGCCATCAAAATTCCAGTAACTAAGATCAGCTTTTACGCCAATCACATCTGCATGACTGAATGAGCTGAGTCCAAAACCTAATAATAGTGAGGTGAGTATGTTTGCGCGCATGGCTCTATTTCCTTATAGCTTGCTTCAAATCGGGCCGGTCTGTTACTTAAAAACATCTTCTTTATATGTCTGAGCAAGTGCATGATATAGAGAATTTCAAAAATGTATATCCTTGGATGTTGAAGGACGAGAAGATGGTATCTGTAGAAGCAAAACAGCATAAAGATTATGCATTATATGTCGCCGGTCAGGCGGTTCAGACAGGGGAATGGCTGGAGGTTAAACATAAATATAGCCAGAAGCTGTATGCACGTGTCGCCCTGGCAGATGCCAGCACGCTGGAACAGGCAATTCAGTCTGCAACAGATGCTGAAGCCGAGATGGCCGCATTAGAGCCGTTCCAGAAACAGAAAATTCTGCTGCACTGTGTGCGACGTTTCCGCGAAATTCATGAAGAACTGACGGAAATCCTGATTGCAGAGGGCGGTAAACCACGTAAAGCTGCAGAAGCTGAAGTCGAACGCCTGATCAATACCTTTCAGATCGCAGCAGATGCCGTGACCCAGATGGATCAGGGACGCATCCTGCCTTTGGCCGTCACTGCGGCAGCTTCGGGTTATCAGGGAATGGTCAAACAGGTGCCAATTGGTGCGGTATCTCTGATTAGTCCCTTTAATTTTCCCTTGAACCTGACTGCGCATAAAATTGCACCTGCGATTGCAGCCGGTTGTCCTTTTGTACTGAAACCGGCAAGTTTGACTCCAATTTCTGCGCTTAAAATTGCCGAGATTCTGGCGGAAACCGATTTGCCGAAAGGCGCATTTTCAGTTTTACCCTGTCCGCGAGAGCTGGCCGATGTGCTGGTCACCGATGACCGTTTTAAATTACTCAGTTTTACTGGTTCCGATGTGGTGGGCTGGGACATGAAAGCCCGTGCCGGCCGTAAAAAAGTGGTTCTGGAGCTGGGCGGTAATGCCGCAGTGATGATCGAGCCAGATACAGAGATTAATGATGCACTGATTAGCCGCCTGATCGGTGGTGCTTATGGTCATGCCGGACAGGTATGTATCAGTGTGCAGCGGATTCTGGTACATCAGGATATCTATGATGACGTGAAACAGAAAATGGTAGCCAAGCTGAAAACGCTTAAAGCAGATGATCCGAATCTGAGCACGACTTTGGTGGGGCCGATGATCAAGAAAGCCGAAGCCAAACGGTTAGAAGCATGGCTAGATAAAGCCGTGAAAAAAGATGCAAAAATTCTGGCTGGTGGCAAACTGGACGAGGTACTGTTCGCACCGACCTTGCTGGAGAATGTGGATCAGAATCTGGAAATCTATCGGGATGAAGTCTTTGGTCCAGTGGCCATGATTGAACCTTATACCGATTTTGAATCCGGTATTGCCTGTATCAACCGCAGCCGTTTTGGCCTGCAGGCCGGAGTCTATACCCAGAATCTGAACAAGATGCTATATGCCTGGGATCATCTGCATGTCGGTGGTGTCATCATCAACGATATACCGTCTTTCCGGGTGGATAACATGCCCTATGGCGGGGTAAAAGATTCGGGTCTGGGCCGTGAAGGGATTCAGTCAGCCATTCGCGACATGCAGGAAGAGCGCATGCTGGTCATTAAAGCTTAAGTTCAGCATGTTCTTTGCCCAGATCGCAAGCCGGGTGGTTTTTCAATCGGGTGATGGAGGTCTGGGGCTATTGCATAATCTTAAATTTCAGGCCGGAGCAGGGAAAGACTCTGCTCCATATATACTTCCACCAGAAAAAGGGGATTCATCCGTAGAGATTTGTAGCGCTTAAACACAGAGTATTAAACAGCGATTTATCTTGATGACAGGAAAAGCTTTAAGAACCATAAGTCTGTAGTAAAACTTAATAAAAAATATATTCCAAAAAGTTTGTCAATATATAACATTAAAAATAAAGTCTTTTCCGTAGAATTATTGAGCAATTAATTCAAACAGATTATAAATAACGAATATTTTGAGCAGAATTTACAGAAAAAATTTACAAAAGTCAGTATTGTTAAATCATCTACAAGGTCAGTTTTTCGATCAGACTTTAAGCAAGCTGTAAGACCTGCTGACCTGTTTGTATATTAGAATTCGACACCCACAAGGTGCCCTCTAATTCAAACACCCAAAATTATTGAAATGCTTCTTTTTTTGCTTGCGCTATAACCATAACAAGCAGCATCTGAAGGAGTTAAAAGTTTAGGTGTTCTATGACAGAAACTCGTGAGAATTGGTCCGCACGCTCGGGATTTATTATTGCAGCGATTGGTTCCGCCGTTGGTTTGGGGAATATCTGGCGTTTCCCTTATGTGGCCTATGAAAATGGTGGCGGGGCATTCCTGATCCCTTATCTGATTGCGATTTTCGCAGCAGGTTTACCTTTACTATTTTTAGATTACGCAGTCGGACACAAGTTCCGCAAAGCGCCGCCTATGGCCTACAAGAAACTCATGAATGCCGAATCCCTGGGGTGGTGGCAGGTCATGGTGACGCTAGTGATCGGGATTTACTATGCCAGCGTATTGTCCTGGGCCGGCAGTTATATGTTCTATTCCTTTGGACAGCAATGGGGTACAGATACCCAAGCCTTTTTCTTCAACTCCTACCTGCAAAATGGTGAAGGTCTGACCTTAGGTTTTGTGCCTACACTGTTCTTTGGTCTGGTGGTGGTCTGGGCTGCAGTTATGTTGATTCTTTACGGTGGGGTACGCCGTGGAGTAGAGCTGGCCAATAAAATCTTTATGCCATTGCTGGTGGTTTTATTTTCCATTCTGGTGATTCAGGCAGTGCGCTTACCGGGTGCAGTTGATGGCTTAAATGCTTTCTTTACCCCGAACTGGGAAGCCATGACCAACTATAAAGTCTGGCTGGCCGCTTTTGGTCATATCTTCTTCTCACTGTCGGTGGGCTTTGGGATTATGTTGACCTATGCCTCTTATTTGAAACGCAAAACTAACCTGACCGGTTCGGGAATCGTGGTGGCACTGGCCAACTCGTCTTTTGAAATTCTGGCGGGTATTGGGGTATTTGCAGCGCTTGGTTTTATGGCGTTCAGTTCAGGTGCTAAAGTTGAAGATGTAGTGTCTGGCGGTATTGGTCTGGCCTTTATTGCATTCCCGAAAATCATTTCAAGTTTAGGGGCAGGTGGTGACCTGTTTGGCTTCTTGTTCTTCGCGTCATTGACGGTTGCCGGTATTACTTCGATGGTGAGCATCCTGCAAGTTCCGATTGCAGCGTTTCAGGACAAACTGGGCTGGTCGAAGAACAAGTCAGTCACAATCATTGCGGGTGGTTCGGCGGTCATTTCTACCCTGATGTTCTCGACGCATAGTGCCGTTACCTTTGTCGATATCATTGATTATTTTGCCAATAATATTGGTATTGTCGGTGGTGGACTGGTATCGATTATTCTGTTGTCGTGGTTCCGCCGTCCATTGATGAAACAACTGGAAGACCATGTTAACCAGTTTGCCAGCGTGAAGCTGGGACGCAGCTGGAATTTCATGCTGACCTTCGTCACCCCTTTGTCTTTATTACTGGCACTGGGCCTGACTCTGAAATCGATTATGACTGAAGGTTATGGTGATTATCCTGCCAGTACCTTATGGCTGGTTGGCGGAGGCGTCATGGCATTCTTTATCCTGGGCGCCATTCTGTTAAGTCTAGTCAAAGACCGTCGTAGTTAGGAGAATGAATATGAATACATCTGCACTGATCATGATGATTTTCTCCATCGTTCTATTATGGGGGGGGCTGGTACTGGCGGTTATTCATCTGGCAAAAAATCCGGAAGAACCAGAAGACTAAAAATCTTGACATAAACCTACTGTTACAAGCAATGGAAGTCATTATCATCTTTGATGATAATGACTTTTTTAATGGCGGATGCTTTGACATGATTTCCGTTTCAGATGGACAAGTCTATACAGCTTTTGCCGTGACTTTTTTGGCCGGTCTGGCTACTGTAGTCGGGGGGGACTGGTACTGTTCTTAAAAAAACCCAATTTCCGCCTGCTTGCTTTTGGTCTAGCTTTTGCTGCCGGTGCCATGGTCTATGTTTCTTTAACCGAAATTCTGAACAAGTCGATTGCGTCTTTCACTCTGGATTTTGGTGAAAAAACCGGTTTTGCCTTTGGCACTTTTGCTTTTTTACTGGGCGTGGTTCTGGTGTTATTGCTGGACCGCTTTGTCCCGAATCCGCATGATACTATTGAAACCCAGTCTGCCAAGGGAGTCAGTTCACAACAGTTACTGCGTACTGGCATGCTGACCCTGTTTGCGATTAGTGCCCATAACTTGCCGGAAGGACTGGCAACATTTTTTGCCACTCTGGAAAGTCCTGCTCTGGGTGCACCTCTGGCGGTCGCGATTGCGATTCATAACGTGCCAGAAGGTGTGGCGATTGCCTTGCCGGTCTATATGGCCACCGGCCGTAAAGATTATGCTCTCTGGGCCAGCCTGGTTTCGGGACTGGCCGAGCCTCTGGGTGCAGCCTTGGGATATTTTATTCTGGCGCCTTATATGAATGAAACGGTCTATGGCCTGATTTTTGGCGTGATTGGCGGTGTGATGGTTTATCTGGCGCTGGATGAATTATTGCCGACGGCAAAACGCTATTCTGAAGGGCATGAAACAGTCTATGGATTGGTGAGCGGCATGGCTGCCTTGGCTACTAGTCTGGTAATTTTTAAATTTATTCAATAAGCCTCATATTCCTGAATCACGCGCCATAAAAAAGGCAGCTTAGGCTGCCTTTCATTTTAAACACATGACTTATGCAGTTTTTTCTATACGGCAATAGAAGAAGCCGTCGCCTTGATCTGCTTTCGGCAACAACTGACGACCATGAATCTGTTCGATACCCCAATCGGCTTCGATCTTGATTTCTTTGGCATCGGCATGGGTATTAAAAAACTCGACCATCTGCTGTTCGTTTTCGGCTTTCAGAATTGAACAGGTGATGTACAGCAAAGTACCACCGACTTTCAGTTGCTGCCACATATTTTCCAGAATCTGCTTTTGCAGCTCAACCGTTTTCGGAATATCGGTAGACTGACGCAGTAAACGGATATCCGGATGACGACGGATCACACCAATTGCAGAACACGGTGCATCGAGAACGATACAGTCGACAGGCTCCGGAGCTGTCCAGGTGATCGCATCAGCCGCAATAATTTCAACGTCGGCATATTCAGTTAACAATAGACGTTCCAGATTTTCTGCCACACGGACTAAACGTTTGGCGTCCTGATCAATGGCATACAGTTTTTTCGGGCTATATTTTTCCAATATATGCGCGGTTTTACCACCCGGAGCGGCACAGGCATCGACCACGACTTTGCCTTCAAGGTCAGGAAGCAAGGTTGCGCAAAGCTGGGCATGTTCATCCTGAACCGAGAAACCGCCGGCTTCATAGCCTGGCAGGTTCGGAATATGCACATTCTGTTCCAGAACGATGCCAACTTCAGAAAGAGTGCAGGCACGTGCCTCATAGCCTTCTTCTTCCAGAATTTCCAGATATTCATCACGGCTGACCTGATTGACATTGACACGCAAAGTGAGCGGTGCAATCTGTTTCAAGTCATGTGACAGCTCGGCAAGCTGTTCCGGCCAGTCTTTCTTTAAACGCTTGTAGAGCCAGCTTGGCAGGCCATGCGCCTGATTTAAAGCCAGGTCAAATTCTTCTGTTTCACGTGAAACACGACGCAGTACCGCATTGACCAGACCGCTTAAAGGTTCAAAGCCCAGTTGTTTGGCAGCAGTTACGGTTTCTGAAATCGCAGCATGTGCCGGAATACGGGTACATAGAATCTGGTACAAACCCAAATATAAGCAGCTCTCTAGAGCCTGGTTATCGAGAGGTTTGGTTAACAGCGGCAGGGTGATGGCTTTAAGGCCATGCCACTGACGTAAACAGCCTAGAGTTAACTCGTGATAAAGACCACGGTCACGCTCAGACACGATGTTGATATGTTGATTAAGTACAGAAGCAAGTGATTGACCATTTTGTACAGCCAATAGCGTTTTTACAACTTGCGCGCGCAAATTCAAGTTTTTAGCTGATGATTGAATTTGGCTCATGCGAATTTATATCCTACCGATAGTTTTTGAGTTTGATTAATTTGAACAGCATTCAGGGCTTTGCCGCCTGGCCATTGCAGATTGGTGATGCAAATGGCATGTTGATCGCCACACATCACATGTACGCCGTCTTTATCCAGGGCAATCACTTCACCAGGCAGGGCATTGCTTGCATTTTGCGTGGAAAGTGATGAATTCCAGATGCGTAAATTGTTGCCGTCATCCAGTGGGGTGAATGCCACCGGCCAGGGATTAAAAGCACGAATATTACGGTCAATGGCTGCTGCAGGCTGGGTCCAGTCAATTTGTGCTTCGGCTTTTGACAGTTTATGCGCGTAAACCGTCAGGCTTTCATCCTGGACTTCGCGAGTCTCAAGATAGTGCTGTAAGGTCTGTTCCGATTCAAGCACGGCCACAATCGCCTCAGCACCTTGCAGCGCCAGTTTGTCATGTAGGCTGGCAGAAGTATCCTCGGCAGTAATCGGACATCGTGTTTTATACATCATATCCCCGGTATCCAGACCGGCCGCCATTTTCATAATGGTCACACCCGTTTCGGTATCGCCGCTAGCAATCGCGCGCTGAATCGGGGCTGCACCGCGCCAGCGTGGCAACAGTGAACCGTGTATATTCAGGCAACCATATTTTGGCGTATCCAGAACCACTTGTGGCAGGATCAGGCCATAAGCCGCCACCACCATCACATCTGCATTTAAAGCTTTGAGTTCCGCCTGTACCGCCAGACCTTCTTCAGTCGATGACTTGAAATGTAAAGGCTGATAGACCGGAATATGGTGTTCAAGCGCCAACTGCTTCACTGCAGAGGCCGTAAGTTTTTGTCCACGTCCAGCCTTGCGGTCAGGTTGGGTATAAACCGCCACAATTTCATGATTGGTTTTGAGCAGCGCAGCCAATGCAGTCGCTGCAAATTCTGGTGTGCCTGCAAATATGATCTTCACACATGAAATTCCAAATAAACTTAAAGCGTATTATAAGCCAAAAGCCAAATTTCAGCCTAATCCTTACCAAAACTTATCGAATAGGGTCTGTGAGTGCTTGAATTTCAGTGGAATTTTTATATAAAAAAAACTCATGCAAATTGTAAAAATTATTCATGAAAGTTTTGTATTGTCACAAGGGTGATGGCGGTATAGTAGATTTCATCCAGAAATTTTTATCGTCAGATCGCCAAACCCTCTCTATAGACATTTTTGCCTGCATCTACATCCAAAAGGCCATCTGGTAAAACAAGGGCTTGTAGTATGATAGGTTTAAAATTCAACTGATTTAAGCTCCTTGTCAGTATGATTTAGCCAGAGTGGATCTGCCCGATTCATTGCAAGCTCAAACTTTGTTGGAAGTATAAAATGCCTGACTATCGTTCAAAAACATCGACACACGGAAGAAATATGGCTGGCGCACGCGGTTTATGGCGTGCCACCGGTATGAAGGATGAAGATTTCGGTAAACCGATTATTGCGGTAGTGAACTCCTTTACCCAGTTTGTACCGGGTCATGTACATCTCAAAGACCTGGGTCAGCTGGTGGCACGTCAAATTGAAGCATCAGGCGGTGTAGCAAAAGAATTCAATACCATTGCGGTGGATGACGGAATCGCGATGGGACATGACGGCATGCTGTATTCATTACCTTCACGGGATCTGATTGCAGACTCGGTTGAGTACATGGTCAATGCACATTGTGCCGATGCCATGGTGTGTATTTCGAACTGTGACAAGATCACCCCGGGAATGTTGATGGCCGCGATGCGCCTGAACATTCCAGTGGTATTTGTCTCTGGCGGTCCGATGGAAGCGGGTAAAGTCAAAATCCGTGGTAATGATAAAGCGATTGACCTGATTGATGCGATGATTGTAGCCGCAGACGACAGCTATACCGATGAAGAAGTCGCAGAGTATGAACGTTCTGCATGCCCAACTTGCGGTTCATGTTCAGGCATGTTTACTGCCAATTCCATGAACTGCCTGACTGAAGCCTTGGGTCTATCACTTCCAGGTAATGGTTCAACTCTGGCGACGCATGCCAACCGTAAAAAACTGTTCGAACGTGCGGGTCAACTGATTGTTGAAATTACCAAACGTCATTATGAACAGGACGATTACAGCGTACTGCCACGTTCAATTGCCACCAAAGCCTCCTATGAAAATGCCATGACCCTGGATATTGCCATGGGTGGTTCAACCAATACCGTATTGCACCTGCTGGCTGCAGCGAATGAAGCTGGTGTGGACTTCACTATGGATGATATCGATCGTCTATCCCGTAAAGTACCTGTACTGTGTAAAGTGGCACCGGCGAAGCAGGACGTGCATATGGAAGACGTACACCGTGCTGGCGGGATCATGTCAATTCTGGGTGAGTTGGACCGTGCAGGTCTGCTGGATACGTCTGTACCCACCGTTCATGAAGCAACGTTGAAAGATGCCTTGGATAAATGGGACATCATTCGTACTGATGATGAAGGAGTGTATCAATTCTTCAAATCAGCTCCAGGTGGTGTACCAACACAAACTGCATTCTCACAAGACCGTTATTATTCACGTCTAGATGGTGACCGTGAAAATGGGGTGATCCGTAATGCAGAACATGCCTTCTCTCAGGACGGTGGTCTGGCTGTACTTTACGGTAACATCGCGCTCGATGGCTGTATTGTAAAAACTGCGGGTGTAGATGATTCGATCCTGAAATTCAACGGTACTGCACGTGTTTTTGAAAGTCAGGATGCTGCGGTAGACGCGATTCTGGGTGGCAAGATTACTGCAGGTGATGTGGTGGTGATTCGCTATGAAGGTCCACGCGGTGGGCCGGGCATGCAGGAAATGCTGTATCCAACCAGCTACCTGAAATCGAAAGGTTTAGGTAAGGAATGCGCACTGTTAACTGATGGCCGTTTCTCTGGCGGCTCATCAGGTCTGTCGATTGGACATGTATCGCCAGAAGCAGCTGAAGGCGGTGCGATTGGTCTGGTTGAAGATGGTGACCGTATTGAAATCGATATTCCAAACCGTACCATTCACCTGGCTATTGATGACGCTGTCATGGCAGAGCGCCGTGCAGCACAGGACGCTAAGGGCTGGCACCCGGTAGAAGAGCGCCCACGCAAAATTTCGAAAGCCCTGAAAGCATATGCGATGCATACCACCAGTGCGGCAAAAGGCGCAGTACGTGAAATCTAAGCTGTAAATTTTTATAGCGTCAAAAAAGCACTCCAGACGGGGTGCTTTTTTTATACAAGAAACTATGTTTAGACTTGCCAAATTTTGCCCAGTGGAGTGCGACAGGAAGTCACACGTTTGCCCGTATGGCAGCGAAACAGCCACATCCATGCCGCCTGGTCATGTGATTCAAATTTTTAAGGATTCATCAAAATGTTTTTCTGTAGGCGAATTTCTTTTACATACTGAATGCTTTCTATACAATGACCTTAAAATAAATTGTCCAAGACCGACGCTTAAAATTGGTCATCGCCCAGGAAGAAAATAATGAGTAAAGATAATATCCGCGAGCATTCAGCCCCCGTTTATGAAGGCATTGAAAATGCACCGGCGCGATCCATGATGCGTGCTACCGGTTTTAAAGATGCTGATTTTGATCGGCCATTCATTGGGATTGCCTCAACCTGGGCCAATGTCACACCATGTAATATGCATATTGATGGTTTGGCCAGAACTGTCGAGCAGGGCGTGAGTGCTGCGGGCGGCAAGGGTATTATCTTCAATACCATTACCATTTCTGACGGGATTTCCAACGGTACGGAAGGGATGAAATATTCATTGGTATCGCGTGAAATTATTGCCGATTCGATTGAAACTGTGGTTGGCTGTCAGGCCTATGATGGGGTTATTGCGATTGGCGGCTGTGATAAAAACATGCCGGGCTGCATTATGGGACTGGCTCGTCTAAACCGCCCCGGTCTGTTTATTTATGGCGGTACCATCAAACCCGGTGAAGGTCATACTGACATGATTTCGGTATTTGAAGCGGTAGGTCAGTATGCCAAAGGTGAAATTAACGCGATTCAGGTCAAGCATATTGAAGAAGTATCCTTGCCGGGTCCGGGCTCCTGTGGCGGCATGTATACGGCCAACTCGATGGCCTCTGCAATTGAAGCACTTGGCATGAGCCTGCCGGGTTCCTCCGCGCAGGAAGCAGTTTCGGAAGACAAGCAAATCGACTGTGCCCGTGCCGGTGAAGCAGTCATGAATCTGTTGCGCCTGGATATCAAGCCACGTGACATCATGACCAAGGCTGCTTTCGAAAATTCAATCAAGGTCTTGATTGCACTGGGTGGTTCAACCAACGGGGTACTACATCTTTTGGCCATGGCGCATACCGCAGGGGTGGAACTAAGCCTGGATGATTTCGTGCGGATTGGCAAAGATATTCCGGTGGTGGCCGATGTGCGCCCATCAGGTAAATATTTAATGTCAGAACTGATCGCGATAGGCGGGATTCAACCACTGATGAAGCGCATGCTGGATGCCGGCATGCTGGATGGGTCCTGTTTAACGGTCACCGGTAAGACGCTGGCAGAAAACCTAGCCGATGTAAAAGATTATCCGGAAGGTCAGCAGATCATTTTACCTTTTGACAAGCCGGTAAAAAAAGACTCACATCTGGTGATTCTCAAAGGTAACCTGTCACCAAAAGGCGCCGTGGCGAAAATTACCGGTAAGGAAGGCTTGCACTTCAAAGGGCCGGCACGTGTCTTTGAAGGTGAGCAGGGTGCGATGCGTGGCATTCTGGATGGCGAAGTCCAGCCGGGTGAAGTAGTGGTGATTCGTGGCGTCGGCCCTAAAGGTGGGCCAGGTATGCCAGAAATGCTGAAACCGACTTCTGCGATTATTGGTAAAGGCCTGGGTGATTCAGTGGCATTAATTACCGACGGACGTTTCTCTGGCGGCAGTCACGGTTTTGTGATTGGTCATGTGACGCCAGAAGCCTATGAAGGTGGCCCGATTGGGCTGGTGCAAAATGGCGATGAAATTTCGATTAATGCCGAAACCCGGGAAATGACCTGGCATGTGGATGAACAGGAGATTGCAGCACGTCAAGCGACCTGGACCAAACCTCAGCCAAACTATACGCATGGTGCGCTGGCCAAATTCGCCAAACTGACCTCAGGTGCAGAAACCGGAGCAGTCACTGACCTGAATCTTGATCTCTAATCTATTGTTAAACATTGAACATTTGCTTATGACTTGATATAAGTTTTTACACCATGCAGAGCTTTGGTTCTGCAATTTTAAAAATAGATTATTCTGTGCAGCTGCTACTGTATGGCGCTGTGCACAGTCATTCTTGTCGAGGCCGATCTCATGTCCCTGTTACGCCGTTGGTTTGATCCAATCCGATCGAGTTGGTTTTACCAAAAACCGACCCGTCAAACGGTGTTGTCTATTGAAGATGGGCTGAGTATCCATTTAAGACTGGACGATGTGTACAGTTATCTGGCGGTACAGCAGTTGCCCCAGCTCGAAGAAATTTTAAGTCCGGCATTAAAACCGCTAAAAGTGATCATTTCCAGTGAGCATGCCGAACCGCCGAACCAGATGTCTTTTGATGAATGGCAGCACTACACGATTAATGATGCCAAGATCTTGTCGAAACAGCATCGCTTCAGTTTTCACGACACACCGGAATTACCGAGTGCTGAGGCCTTAAAACAGGCCGAACTGATTTTGCGCTATACACCGCTGCGGGGACAAGATTTTCTGTACTTGCTGGAAGATGTATTCCATATGCTCTGGCAGAAGCAGACCGGAAAGTTGCGCACCCTGTATGTCATGGCCAGTCGCCATCATCAGCCACAGGATTTTCCCGAACGTATTTTTGACCAGACGCCCATACTGGCCAGCTATTTTAATTTAGGCGGACGCCAGTATCAGGCAGTCGATGACCTGTTGCGTCTCACCCGGCGTCTGGAGCAGCAAAAACTGCTGACCGGTAATCCGATTTTTATGATCGATCACATTGAATGGCGTGAGCATCTGATCAGTGATGCCGAAGAGCTGAACGAGATCCAGTCGATGGATCCGGAACTGGACTTGTATATCGCGCTGGAAGATCCGATTTCCTGGCTATTGCTTGCCTACATCAAGGAAGAGCTGGCGGATTTTTATAATATCCAGCTGAATGTCTATCCCTTGTCCTATCGTGGCCGGGACAAGTTTGACTGGAGTCTGGCTACTCGTTTATCCAAACGGACTGATGTTAAATTCACCCCGTTCTGCCGGCCGACCGAGCAGGCAATCGTACCTATGGCCCAGTTATTTTATAGCTGTCCTGAAGAACAGCGGATCGAGGCTATGTATGAGATTTTGCAAGCCGTGTGGACCCAAGGGGCAGACCTGTCTTATGCGCCACATTTCAGGCGTTTGCAACAGCAGTTAAATATTGTGGAGCTGACCCAGGATGATATTCTGGCCAAGTTGCAGGATAACGACATGCTGTGTGAAATGAAGTCGCAACCAAACTTTCCAGTGCTGGAATTACGCATAGATGATCAAAGTTATACATTTAATAGCTTATATCGGGTCTGGATGATTGAAAGTATTTTCAGTAATGTGTTAGAAGAAAAGTATAAGAGTAATAATCAAACTGAAAGTGAACTGAAAAAACATGGAAAAGATCAAAGCTGAATCATTACAACATGCACGTCACCAGATCGATGCCATTGATACAGCTTTAGTTGAGCTGATCGCTGCGCGTCAATTTTATGTTGATCAAACGACCCGTTTCAAGAAAACCGAGACCGATTTGCAGTCACCCGAACGTATGGAGCAGATTGTAGAAAATGTGAGAGCTCTGGCGCAAAAGCAGGGCGTTGATCAGGAATTTATAGAACATCTGTACCGTGAAATGTTCCATTACTTTATTCAACGTGAACTGAAAGAGTTTCGTCCTTAAGTGATGTTCAGATTCAATTTCTGCTGATGAATATGATGGTTTCTGGCATATCAAACTCGAGCCTCAAGATTTGCTTGAGGCTGTCTTCTTAAAAACCTGATTTTTCTCTATCAGCAATATCTATACCATGGTTCTAAATAAATTTAGGGCTATCGGATGATTGCTTTCGTTATTGCTGTTTTTGCTCTGGCTGGCCTGATTAAAGGCACGATTGGTTTAGGCCTGCCTGCAGTATCTATGGGTTTGCTGACCATATTTATGAGTCCTTTTCAGGCCGCGACCTTACTGATCGTACCTTCACTGCTAACCAATTTCTGGCAGTTATTTGCCGAAGGTCATGTCCTGCAATTAATCCGCCGTTTCTGGCTACTGCTGACCGGTATCATCATAGGTTCAGTATGGAGTATTTTTCCGACTTTAGGTCATGCTGAATTTCATAGTGAAGCCCTCTTGGGAGGAATGCTGGCCCTGTATGGTCTCTACGGTCTATACGCCAGAACAATGCCAGATTTGAGCCGGCATGAAACATGGCTCTCTCCGATGATGGGTTATCTGGGCGGAGCCTTGACCGTGGCGACCGGTGTCATCGTAATTCCGGTCGTGCCTTATTTACAGACTTTACATTTAAAACGTGACGATCTGGTTCAGGCTTTAGGCTTGGTATTTACCACCTCGACTGTATGTCTGGCCATCTTTCTGCATCAAAATCCTGTTGAAGATATCCCGACTGATTATACGATGTCAGCGATTGCACTCATTCCTGCGCTGATCGGGATGTGGTTCGGCAAGAAAATCCGCTATCGTATTCCTGAACAGAAATTCCGGACGGTATTTTTTATTGGCCTGATGGTCCTGGGCAGTTATATGATGCTGCATCAATTCGGCTGGATTTAATCCAGAATCTTTTGTAGATCTGCAGAAACTAAAAACTGGCTGAAGTGCCGATAAGTCGTATTGAGTTCATCAAAATTTTTTGCGGCCAATAACAGTTTGCGGTTAGCCCAGTCCCCATCCAGCTTGATCTGCCTAAATGCATATAGTTTTGCCAGACGTTGCGCGGCGCGTTTTGGCATGATGGCAATGCCTACACCATTGGCCACGACTTGGGCAACCGCTGCAAAATTCGGTAAACGCAGGCGGTATTGAATCTCACAGTTCAGCAAACGGGCCTGGGTTTCAATCGACTGCTGTAATGAGTGATATTGCATCAAACCGACAAAGGGATAATTTAAACAGTCTGCTAATTTTAATGCCTGAATATGACTTAAATCATGCTGTTCCGGACAGATCAGGACCAAAGGATCATCTGCAAATTCCAGTGTCTGTAATTCAAATGCAGGGAAAAAGCTCGAGATTAGTCCGAGTTTGGCAGTACCGTTGTTTAAAGCTGTAATGATGTCATTGCTTTCTGCTTCTTTTAAATCAATCTGGATATGGGAATTTTTAACCAGATATTGTGGCAGCAGTAAGGGCAGGTATTCGCTCTGTGCTGAGGAATTACACCATAAACTGATGTTGGCGTTCAGTTCCTCGCCAAAGCTGGCCATGGCCTGAGACAGTTGGTGTCCCTGTTGCAAGAGCACTTGAGCATGGTCAGCAAAGACCTGTCCTGCACAAGTCAGTTTCACCCCGCCTGAATGACGGGTAAACAGACTGACCTGATAGTGTTGTTCCAGCTTTTTAATCCGCTCACTGACCGCTTGCAGGGAAATGGCAGAGCGTTCAGCACCTTTGGTCAGACTACCTGTTTCGACAATATTGAGAAAAAGATCTAAATCAAAAAAATCCAGACGCATCGGCAGGATGCTCACACAAAAGATCAGCCTTATCTTAAACAATTCTTGTGCTATAAAAAAAGCAGCCATGTGGCTGCTTGAAAAATTAAGTCTGAGAATTATTTTTTATCGGCCAGACCAAAGAACCAGTTCAATAGAAGGGCAGCAAAAGTTGCGGTACCAATCCCACCCAGATTGAAGCTGCCAAAGGTCAGGGCAAAATCACCTGTACCCAGAATAATGGTCACCGCGGCTACCATCAGGTTCTTGTTCTGCGAGAAATCAACCTTGTTTTCAATCCAGATTTTGGCACCGGCAATGGTAATCAGACCAAACACCACAATCGAAGCACCCGTCAGAATCGCTGTTGGAATCGTGTGAATAATTGCACCAAACTTTGGCGATAACCCCAGAAACACGGCAAAGACACCCGCGACGGCAAAGATGATGGTCGAGTAGACCCGGGTGACGGCCATTACACCGATGTTTTCACCATAGGTGGTCATACCCGGCGCACCCACACTACCGGCCAGCGTCGTGGCAACGCCATCTGCAACAAAGGCTTTACCAATATACGGATCCAGATTTTCACCGGTCATTGCACTTACAGCTTTAATATGTCCCAGATTTTCAGCCACCAGAATCAGTGCAATCGGTGCAATAATCAGCATGGCGTTTAATTCAAAGGTCGGTGCGTGGAAAGTCGGTAAACCGAACCATGCAGCTTGTTGAACGGGAAGGAAGTTGATCGGAGTGCCATAGCCCATGACATTGCTGAGTACAAAGTAGATCAGATAGGCCAGGAGCAGGCCAATCAGCAGGAGCAGACGCTGTAACAAGCCACGGGTAAATACGGCAATTGAACCCATGCACAGGACGGTGACCAGGGACATCCACATATTAAAGGTATTGCCCATCACGCTCTTCACCGTGACGGGAGCAAGATTCAGGCCAATGATCATCACCACGGCACCGGTCACCACCGGGGGCATCAGCTTTTCAATCCAGCGGGTGCCCGTCGCCATGACCAGAAAGCCCATCAGCGCATAGAAGATACCACAGGCAATGATACCGCCGGCTGCAGCACCAATATTCGGATTGAGTCCGCCACCACCTGCATAACCGGTTGCTGCGATCACTACCCCAATAAAAGCAAAGCTTGAACCTAGATAACTTGGAACCCGGCCACCTGTTATCAGAAAGAACAGAATGGTACAGATCCCTGACATTAAAATTGCCAGATTTGGGTCAAAGCCCATCAAAAATGGTGCCAGTACCGTTGCACCAAACATGGCAAAAGCATGTTGTACCCCTAGGATCAGGGTCTGGGCAGGCGGTAAATACTCTGCGGTACCTACTGGTCGTGCATCGATACTACCCTCGTAAGGGCGCCATTTGGGAAACCAATTGGACATAAAATGAGCACTCGAAAGATAAATTGTGCACATCATACTCTTGTTTTTTTCAAGATTTAATTACCAGAACAAAAATTTTGTTCAAATTAATTCTATGACTTTATTTAATATTTTACCGTGCGGTAAAAGTTTTTAAAATTAAAACTAAAGTTAAATCAGTAGATTAATTCCCGAACAATTCATATTCAACTTCTATAACTAATTTTAATTTGATATATAAATAAAGCTTTTTGTAGCTATTGACTGGTCAATAAAAAAGCACATCGTATAGATGTGCTTTAAATTGAAGTCAGAAAATCAACCGGTATTGCGTAAACCAGCCGCAATTCCGGCAATACTGACCATCAGCGCATGATCCACCGGGGTGTTTTCGGCCTGTTGCTGTTCAAGATATAAACGGCGACGTTTCATCAGTTCGGCTTGCAGCAAGTGCAAGGGTAACAGATACGGTTTACGCACTTTCATGGACTGATCCAGTACGCCGTTGCTGCTCAGAAGTTTCGATTCACCTTTCAAGCTTAACAGGGTTTGTACGGCATCCTGCAAACGCTGGCGTAACGCTGTTCCCAGAATTTTCAGATCTTCATCCTGGGTCAGATGCGATTCATAATACAGCGCTACATGGGCATCGGCTTTAGACAGTACCATTTCCAGCATATCAATCAGGGTCTGGAAATATGGCCACTCGGCCAGCATTTCATCGAGTACAGTACGCTGTCCCTGATCCAGGACCTCATTCAGTGCGGCACCGGTCCCGAGCCAGGCAGGTAACATCAGGCGAATCTGGGTCCAGGCAAATACCCAAGGGATGGCACGCAAGGATTCAATTCCGCCGCTGACTTTACGTTTGGCGGGGCGTGAACCCAGGGGCAGCATCTGTAGTTCAAGCTCAGGGGTAACGGTACGCAGATATTTTACAAAATGCGGATTTTCCCGTACCGTCTGGCGATAGACCTGAACAGACAGTTCGGTCATTTGATGCATCAGGTCGCGCCATTCCTGTTTTGGCTCAGGTGGCGGGAGCAGGGTCGCTTCCAGGGTTGCAGCGGTATAAATTTCCAGATTTTGCAGCGCGATTTCTTCCAGCCCGAATTTAAAGCGGATCATTTCACCCTGTTCAGTCACCCGGATCGCACCGGAAATAGAACCTGGTGGCTGAGAGAACAAGGCTTGCTGGGTGGGCGCACCACCACGGCTGATTGAACCGCCACGACCATGAAACAGGGTCAATTGCACGTCATGTTGCTGGGCAACTGCGGTCAGTTCTTCCTGGGCACGATACTGCGCCCAGTTGGCTGACATAAAACCGGCATCCTTGGCAGAATCCGAATAGCCAATCATGACTTCATGTTTGCCCTGAATATGCTGTTTGTACCAGTGCATATTGAACAGGGTCGACATGGTTGCGGCTGCACCATCCAGATCTTTCAAGGTTTCAAACAGAGGAACCACCCGTAAGGCCTGCTCGATGCCGGCTTCTTTTTGTAACAGCAGTACCGCCAAGACATCACTTGGATATTCTGCCATGGAAATAATATAGGCACCCAGAGACTCGCTCGGCTGTTCTGCCAGTGTGCGCATGGTGGCAAAGACTTCCTGTACATCCGGATGTTCAATCAGGCTGCCGGCCGGTTCATTCAGATGTTTAGGCAGTAATGGACGCTTGCTTTGCAATTCCTGCAGTAAAAAGTTTTGACGGGCCTGTTCGGTCCAGGTTTCAAAATTCCCCAGTCCCAAATATTCAGTAATGGCTGAAATCGCCTGACGGTGACGCCCAGATTCCTGACGGATATCCAGTTTCAGTAGTTCGATCCCAAAACTGTTGACCCGGTAAATAAAGTCCAGCAGGCTGCCATTGGCAATTTCAGCCAGATTGCAGTCCATCAGCGAGCGGTAACAGGTCAGGAGCGGTTGTAAAAGTTCGTCTTTACTTTTAATCACCAGACTGTCATCGGCATCATTGCCTTTTAATTTTTCTGCCAGCCAGTGCCGCGTCGCTTTCAGGCGGGTACGGGTGTCACGTAAATATTCACGATAGGGTTCTGGATGGGGCTGGCCCAAGGCTTCGGAAATTTCCGGACTGCATTGCTGAATGGACAGTTCCCAGCGCAGGTTTTCAATATCGCGTACATAAAGATCGGCTGCTTTCCAGCGCGACAGCCACAGTACTTCCTGAGTGACGGTGTGGGTGACATTCGGATTGCCATCGCGGTCACCACCCATCCAGGAGGCAAAACGTACTGGTGCGACATCTAAGGGCAGGTTCTGGCCACATTGCGCCTGAACCATGCCATTTAGTTCGCGGATAAATTTCGGGACCGCATTCCACAGGGTCTGCTCAATAGTGGTAAAGCCCCATTTGGCTTCGTCAATCGGAGTCGGGCGATGCTGACGGATTTCATCGGTTTGCCAGGCGGAGCTGATCAGCTGTTTCAGGTCGGCCAGAACTGCCTGACGTTCACGTGGAGTCAGTTTCTGCTGGTCGAATTTGGACAGGGCATTATTGATGCCATCATATTTTTGAATCAGGGTACGGCGGCTGACTTCTGTGGGATGCGCGGTCAGGACCAGTTCAATTTTCAGTTCGCAGATTTGCTGATACAGCGTATCGGCAGAAATCTCCTGCTGTTTAAATTTTTCAAATAAAGGCACCAGAGGATTGGGCGATTCTGCAGTGTCATCAAACTCGCTCTGACGGCGACGACGTACCACATGATATTGTTCGGCAATATTGGCAAAGTTTAAAAAGTGGGTAAAGGCGCGGGTCAGCGGCAGGATTTCTGCATCTTCCAGACTCAAAAACAGCTGTTCCAGTTGTTTTTCTGCTTCGACCTGTCCATCGCGAGCGCCTTTGGACAGGGCACGGATCTGCTCGATCTGATTAAACAAATCCTGCCCGGCATGTAATTTTAAGGTTTCCCCAAGCAAATTACCCAGTAAGCGTACGTCTTCGCGTAGTGGTGCATCAATCTGTTGAATCATTTTTTATTCCCTCACATGCATGCTTTGACTATACCGCGACTGCATGACAATCCAAGTCCCTTAGAGACAAAAGTTGCAGAGCATTGGCTGCTTTTTTAGCAACTTTTAGGCCACATACGGTTATCGGTGATCAGTCCGAAGGAAAGGAGTTAATCCGGCAGGGCATATTTCAGCATAAACAGTTCAATCGCCTCGCTAATAATCTGTTGCTGTTCTGTGCTTGAAGGGGGAGGGCTGAGACCCAGCAGGATTTTCTGATGACGGGTTCCGGTCAGCAGGGACACGATCAGCTCGGTCTGTTTTTCTGGAAGATCGACCTGAATAAAGCGGTATTGCTGGGCCAGGTTAAAAAAATCATTCCAGACTGCATCCAGTTTGCTATGCGAGGCCTGATAAAACTGTTCTGCCAGAGGACTTTGCTGCGAGGCCAGTTCCATCAGCAACAGGTCCAGCTTGATCGCTTCAGGCAAATGAATAATATTTAAAGCGCGCTGACAGGCCTGATAAAACTCCTGTGTAAAGTCACTGCCTGGCTGCAAGAGCTGAGGATGTTCGTGCAGAATGGCTTCACAGGTATCCTCAATCGCACAGCTAAACAGGGTCGCCTTGTCCTGAAAATGATTATACACCGTCAGCTTGGTCACACCTGCCTCACGTGCAATCTGGTTCATGCTAGAGGCATGATAACCATGCGCTAAAAACAGCGCTTTGGCCACACTCAGGATGCGCTGACGCTTTTCCAGATCCTTGGGTCGTCCTACAGGTATTTGCACAATTTCTTCCAAAAAAAGTCAATACGGTCATTGCTTTGAAGCTTGAGTTATAATTAGTGTACCGGGTGGTATATTAATTAAAAAACAAGCAATTCAATATATCAGCATAGTTTGCCCTAAAAAAGACGATCAGATAAGAGCGAATAAGATGAGCAGGATTTACAGCGTATTGGCTGGCATGGTGGTGCTTTGCAGCGTGACCTTAACCGGGTGCAGCAAAGATACTGCTGCAGCAGAACAGGAAGTTCCCTTTGTCATGGTGGCCACACCCACCACTTCACAGCATGAATTAAAAAGTTATGCCGGTGATGTGCAGGCGCGCCAGCAAACGGCGCTGGCATTTCGGGTGGCTGGACAGGTGACCCAGCGCTTCGCCGATGTGGGTGACCAGGTCAAAGTCGGGCAAGTCCTGGCAACTCTGGATGTCAAAGATGCCCAGCTGCAGCTGAATGCAGCACGTGCCCAACTGGAAAGCGCGCAGTCTGCCACTAAGATTGCTCAGGATGAATTACAACGTTTCAAGCAGTTATTGCCATCCAATGCCGTGAGTCGCTCACAATATGACGCGATCGAAAACCAGTACAAGACCGCCCTGTCAAATCTGAAGCAGGCACAATCCAATTATGATACCGCTAAAAACCAGACTGCTTATAACCAGCTGATTGCCACCAGAAACGGCGTGATCACTGCACGCAATATTGAAACAGGACAGGTGGTCGCTGCCGGGCAGGCGGCGTATGAACTGGCGATTGCCGGTGAGCGTGAAGTGGTGATTGGGGTGCCGGAACAGGCTATTTCGGAGATCAAGGTTGGACAGGCAGCTACAGTGACATTATGGTCCAAACCTGAAGAAAAATTTGCCGCTTTTGTCCGCGAGATTTCACCGGCAGCGGACCAGTCGCGTACCTTCAGGGTTAAAGTTTCCTTACGTGAAGGCAATGGCCAGATCCAGCTGGGACAAAGTGCCCGGGTATTTTTTCAGCACAGCCGCGATAATATGCTCAGTGTGCCGCTATCCAGTGTCTCGGCAACGGATCAGCAGGCTTATGTCATGGTGGTCCAGCCGGATCATACCTTACGTAAAGTCCCGGTCCAGCTCGGTGCCTATGGCCGGGACAGTGTTCCTGTACTCAGTGGCCTCAAGCCGGAAGACTATGTGGTGATTGGCGGCGTACATCTGCTGCGTAACCAGCAAAAAATCAATCCGATTGATCGTGAAAACCGTCGTGTGACCATTCAGGCAGGGAGTTAAGCATGAACTTTAACCTGTCGGAATGGGCCTTAAAAAATAAAGGTCTGGTGCTGTATTTTATGATCCTGCTGGGTCTGATCGGCATCGTCTCTTATTCCAAACTGTCACAAAGTGAAGATCCACCGTTTACCTTTAAAGTTATGGTGATCCAGACCTACTGGCCGGGTGCCACTGCCAAAGAAGTATCCCTGCAGGTCACTGACCGGATTGAAAAGGAACTGATGACCACGGGTCAGTATGACCGTATCATGGCCTATTCGCGTCCGGGTGAATCCATGGTGACTTTTGTTGCCAAGGATTCCCTGGCTTCGAAAGATGTCGCGGATGTCTGGTATAACGTGCGCAAGAAGGTGGGCGATATCCGGCATGAATTGCCACAAGGGGTACAAGGTCCATTCTTTAATGATGAATTCGGCGATACCTTTGGCAATATTTATGTGCTCAAGGGTAAAGATTTTGACTATGCGACCCTCAAGGAATACGCCGACCGCTTACAGCTGCAACTGCAACGGGTCAAAGATGTTGCCAAAGTTGAGCTGATTGGCCTGCAAGACCAGAAAATCTGGATTGAAATTTCCAATACCAAGGCCATCCAGCTGGGCGTTCCAGTCATGGCGATTCAGCAAGCCCTGCAGCAGCAAAATGCCACCACCCAGTCTGGTTTTTTTGAAACCGGTTCAGACCGGATACAGGTGCGGGTCAGTGGTGCATTAAACAGTGTTGAAGAATTAAGACAGATGCCGCTGCTGGTCAATGGCAAAACCATTCAGCTGGGGGATGTCGCGGAAGTCTATCGAGGCTTTAGTGATCCGGCACAACCGCGGATGCGCTTTATGGGCGAAAACGGCATTGGTATTGCTGTATCGATGCGTAAGGGCGGGGATATTCTGGCACTGGGTAAACATCTGGAACAGGAGTTTGCACGTCTGCAAAAAACCTTGCCACTCGGCATGGAGCTACAAAAAGTCTCTGATCAGCCGGTGGCGGTCAAACGCAGTATTAACGAATTTATGAAAGTGCTGGCAGAAGCGGTGATTATCGTATTGCTGGTCAGTTTTTTCTCGCTCGGTTTCCGGACCGGTCTGGTGGTGGCTTTCTCGATTCCGCTGGTGCTGGCCATGACCTTTGCCGGTATGCAGCTGTTTGATGTCGGACTGCATAAAATTTCCTTAGGGGCGCTGATTCTGGCCCTCGGTCTGCTAGTCGATGATGCCATTATCGCGATTGAAATGATGGCGATTAAAATGGAGCAGGGTTATAGCCGTTTACAGGCGGCCGGGCATGCCTGGCGCACCACCGCTTTTCCGATGCTGACCGGGACCCTGATTACCGCTGCCGGTTTTCTGCCGATCGCCACTGCAGCCTCGAGTACCGGGGAATATACCCGTTCGATTTTCCAGGTAGTGACCATCGCATTGCTGGTATCCTGGCTGGCCGCGGTACTGTTTGTGCCATATTTAGGCGATAAACTTCTACCGGATTTCAACAAAGATTTAATTCAAAAAGCACCGTGGTATCAGCGGCTCTGGGCACGTCTGCGCAAACAGCCGGAACCGGCGCCGATTGTGCATCATGCCGGTGAACATTATGACCCTTATGAAACCCGGTTTTATCAGGGTTTTCGCCGTTGGGTCGATGCCTGTGTGACCTATCGTAAAACTGTCATTGCTGCCACCGTCGGAATTTTTATCCTGTCTATTTTAATGTTTAAGCTGGTGCAGCAGCAGTTTTTCCCGCCTTCGAACCGGGCGGAAATTCTGATAGATCTGAAACTTGAAGAAGGTGCATCACTGAAGGCCACTGAAGCTGCAGTAAAAAAAGTCGAAGCCTTTTTATCGAAACAAGAGGGCATTGATAACTATGTGGCTTATGTCGGGATTGGGTCTCCACGTTTCTATTTACCGCTCGATCAGCAGTTGCCGCAAAGCAGCTTTGCCCAGTTTGTGGTATTGGCTTCATCGCTGGAAGACCGTAATGAAATCCGCAAATCCTTAAGTGACCAGATTCGCAGGTTATTGCCGGAAGTGCGTACCCGGGTGTCCTTGCTGGAAAATGGTCCACCTGTGGGCTATCCACTGCAGTTCCGGGTATCGGGGGAAGACTTGGGGCTGGTGCGTGAATGGGCGCAGAAAGTCGCTGCCACCGTGAGTGAGAATCCGAATACCACCAATGTGCATCTGGACTGGGGAGAGCCGAGCAAAGTCATCAAATTGCAGATTGATCAGGATCGTGCCCGTCAGCTTGGGGTGAACAGCAGTGAACTGGCCAATGTACTCAACAGCTCGATTTTGGGGGCCGGCATTGACCAGTACCGTGAAAAACGTGAACTGATTGAAATCCGTTTGCGTGGTGCTCAGGCTGAACGGGTGGAGGTAGCATCTTTAGCCAGTCTGGCTGTTCCGACCGCAACCGGTAGATCGGTACCTTTGGCGCAGCTTGCCAAAATTGAATACGGCTTTGAAGAAGGCCTGATCTGGCATCGTAACCGCTTGCCGACCATTACCGTGCGTGCCGATATTCGTAGCAAGTTGCAGCCCGCTACTGTGGTCAATGAACTCAAAGAGCCACTGGAAAAAATCCGGTCAGAGCTGCCGAATGGCTATCTGCTGCAAGTGGGCGGTACAGTTGAAGAATCGGCTCGTGGACAGAACTCGGTGAATGCTGGTATGCCCTTGTTCCTCGCAGTCGTCATGACTTTATTGATGATTCAGCTCAAGAGCTTCTCACGGGCTTTTATTGTGTTCCTGACTGCACCTTTGGGCATTATCGGAGTGGTGTTATTCCTGTTAATTTTCAATAAACCTTTTGGTTTTGTGGCGATGCTCGGGACGATTGCTTTATCCGGAATGATCATGCGCAACTCACTCATTCTGATTGACCAGATTGAGCAGGATATTCAGGCCGGAGAGTCGCAGTGGGATGCCATCATCAATGCCACGGTACGCCGTTGTCGTCCGATCGTATTGACCGCACTGGCTGCGGTGCTGGCCATGATTCCCTTGTCCCGCAGTATTTTCTTCGGGCCGATGGCAGTGGCGATTATGGGCGGTTTGATTGTAGCCACACTATTAACCCTGTTTTTCCTGCCTGCCTTATATGCACAGTGGTTTAAAGTGAAAAAAAGTTTAAATTCTGTTTAAATTTGTCATAATTTCAGGTGCGAAATTTTGAAATTTTCAATATAGTAGCACCTGAGATTTTTATAATTTAAAAAAATAAGTATTTGCTGCATTGGCCGAACTGCCAATATGGTAACGAGGTTGATCCAAACATGACTCAAGTTCCATTAACCAAAATGCGACGCTCCGTAGCGATGGCTTATGTCTTCATGTTTTTGGCCTTATTTACGCTGGTTAGTGGATTATTCGCCTACTGGTTTGCCCGTAAAGTCACCCAGGTCGATTATGCAGAAGTCTGGTTACAGGCACAGGCACTATGGATCATGCGTAATATCGTGATTTATACCATTTTGGCGATCTTTGCTGCACTGTGGTTTATTCCACTGTTTTTCTTTGCCTGGGATAGTCAGCTCTGGGTCAAAGCCTGTGTAGTGACCGGGGTGATTTTCAGCTTCATTGCTTTTATTTTTCTAATCAATGCCTGGTTTAAAGGTATCTACAAGTTTTCGCAAAACAAAGCAGTCTTCTAAAAACATATAATTTTTTTAAAATTTCCCCTTGTAAAACTAGGTTTAACCCCCAATTTTAAACCTCAATTGAATATTAAACAAAATTCCGTGAGGAGCATCGCCAGACATGGCTAAACGTGATTATTATGAGGTTTTGGGTGTCGCTAAAACCGCTAGTGATGATGAAATCAAAAAAGCCTACCGTAAGTTGGCGATGAAATATCACCCAGACCGTAACCCGGAAAATCCTGAAGCAGAAGAGAAATTCAAAGAAGCTTCAGAAGCTTATGAAGTCCTGTCTGATAGTGAAAAACGTAGCATGTACGACCGTATGGGCCATCAGGCCTTTGAAGGTGGTATGGGCGGTGGTGGCTTCGGCGGCGGTTTTAGCGCAGAAGACATTTTCAGTCAGTTTGGTGATATTTTCGGTGGTGCTTTTGGGGGTGGTGGTCGTAGCCAGCAACGTGCCCGCCGTGGTTCAGACTTACGCTATGTGATGGAATTGACCCTGGAAGAAGCAGTTAAGGGTGTCAAGAAAACCATTACCTTTACTGCACCGGCACCGTGTGATGCCTGTGATGGTAAGGGATCAAAAAATCCAAACGATGTAGAAACCTGTCCGACCTGTCATGGTGCAGGTCAGGTGCGTATGCAGCAAGGTTTCTTCTCGGTACAGCAGACCTGTAGCACCTGTCGTGGTCAAGGTAAAATCATCAAGAACCCATGTAATAAATGTCATGGTTCTGGTGTAGTCGACCGACAGCAAACTCTGGAAGTGACTATTCCTGCCGGGGTAGATAATGGCGACCGTGTACGCTTGACTGGTAAAGGTGAAGCGATCCGTGACGGCCAGCCTGGTGACTTGTACGTAGAAGTGGTGGTGCGTGAGCACGAAATCTTCCAGCGTGATGGGGCCGATCTGTATATGGATGTTCCGGTATCGATCGTGGATGCTGCCTTAGGCAAGGAAATTCAGATTCCGACCCTCGACGGTCGTGTCAGCCTGAAAATTCCTGAAGGAACGCAAACTGGTAAACTGTTCCGTTTACGCGGTAAGGGTGTTAAGCCGGTACGCAGCAGCATGCAAGGCGATTTGTTGTGCAGGATTGTGGTTGAAACACCAGTCAATTTAAGTTCACGTCAGCGCGAACTGTTAAAAGAACTGCAGGAAACTATGGATGGTGACGACAGCAAGTCATCACCAAAGAAAAAATCATTCTTTGACCGTTTATTCGATTAATTGAATGAAACTAGAAAAAGGGCGCTTTGGCGTCCTTTTTTATGGCTTATAGCAAATTTTATTCTGCTGTAGGTTTCTCAATTAGAAGGACCAGCATATTCTCAAGTCTTATAAATCCCGGCAAACCCCATTTTTAGATATAGTTTCCTAAATATGAATAGGTTTTAAATCTTTTCTCTGCCCTGATTTTCTCAAAAAGATCCCGGTCGCCTTTAGTAAATTTAATGATTTTAGGCAAGAAAATGATTTCATTTTCTCTATTAAACAACAGGTTGATATATCGATCTGGATTAGACCAGCCATGTCTATCTTTAAAATAGAAAGCTGAATAATCAGCACAGAATGCCTGAATACTCATATATTGTTTATAATCTATAAAGACTTTCTGCTGACATAAATAAGCTAGAAAATAGAGGAATGATCCTTCTGAATAGGTGTTTTTAATTTTTTCAAAGTTAATATCTTGTTTTAATTTTTCTAAAAGTGCCTCGGGTGAAGAATATAAGGCTTCTAGCAAAACTTCTAACCACTTTCCAATGATAAAACTACCTTTTGGAGAACCTAAGAACCAGGATTCGACACACGGCAGATCATGAATAAAATGACATTTTCTATAAAAGCCAATAAGTTCATAATGAGTTTGATTATATTGATTTAAGCCAGTAATGTTATTGATCGATGTATTGGTCAGAGTGGAGGCATCAATCCAAAAACCGCCATAATTGTATAGTAGAATAAGCCTTAATAAATCACTCCGAAAAGTAGGATTCATATCATCCTTAAATAAATCATATTCTGTATAGTCTCTTATATTGTCTTTATTAATTAAGGTAATCTTATAACCCGGGTTTAAATTTTCAAGTTTTTTAACTATTTTGTTAATGAGCGGGGGAGGATTTGAATCCCAATATAACCATATATTTTTTTCAATAGATTTGGGTTGAGTGAGTTTATTGTATTCAAACAAATCTGAATAATGAAATTTTTCTGTTGTATCAACATAATCATTAAATTTTAAATAGAATTCTTCCCATCCTAAAGGTTTATCTGAGCCATTCACAATATTGAGATCTGATCTGCAGGATAAATATTTATTTTCTATTTTTATATTAAGGTGATATCCATGATGATGAACGATTAGATTTACTTCTTGTAAATTATCAGTTAAAGAAAATTTATTTTCTAGAAAGAATATATATTTCTTGGAATCATTTAGCTGAATAAAAATGTTTTTTCCATCAAACAGTACCTCATATATACCAATCGGGATACCATCCCTATAGCATTTTAATGAACTGGTCTCTAGGTCATAGCCCAATATACCACCATGGAAACCTACTAAATTTATATTATTCAAAATTAAACCCTGGATATCATTTATTTATATAAAATTATATTCAGCTTGCAAATATAATTAATGAGTCTTGTTGGATAGATAAATAAGTAATTTTATTGGAAATAGAAAAACTATATTATAAATTATTCCTCTTATAAAACCCCAAACGCAGATAAAAAATATGAGGAAAAAGCTTCATTATTACGTTCTAAGTAATCAATTTTTCTAAAATCAACTTACTATTTTATATACAATATATTAATTTTTATAAATATAATCAATATGATGGAGAACCATAATTTTTTATATTTTCCTCCTATTCGCTTGTTTTCAGTCCTTTGTCAGGGAGCTTCATGGTCAGCCACAATTGAAACAGGAACTGTAGCAAGTGTCTATAAGAACGGCTTTGTGACATGCCCACTGTCAGGGAGTTTCGTAAAAAAGTATTTTTATTGAATTTATGCAATGCATCTTAGTGTTATTCCAGAGTTTTGTTATAGTAAGAACAATTTTGGATCAACATCAGGACTATGTTATGTCAGCTACACCACGCATTGGGATTTTGGGTGCAGGCGGTCGTATGGGGCGTATCCTTATTCAGGCTGTGCATGAAGCAGGTTATCAATTGGCGGCTGCAGTAGAACGCCCTGAAAGTACCTTATTGGGTGCTGATGCGGGCGAACTTGCCGGAATTGGCGCAACAGGTGTGAAGGTCGTGGGTAGCCTTACAGATGTAGTCAAAGACTGTGATGTCGTGATCGATTTCACTGCACCCGCAGCCACCGTCAATCATCTTAAAATCTGCCGTGAAGCGGGTGTCGCCATCGTGATTGGTACGACGGGTATGAATGACGAGCAAAAAGCCTATCTGGAACAATCTGCGACGGAAACCCCTGTAGTCTATGCAGCGAATTATTCAGTGGGCGTAAACGTCTCGATCAAACTGCTTGAACTGGCCTCTAAGGTGTTTGGCGATACGGTTGATATCGAAGTGATTGAAGCACATCACCGTCATAAAGTAGATGCGCCATCGGGTACAGCTTTGATGTGGGGTGAGGCGATTGCGGAAACTTTGGGTCGTGACTTAAAAGAAGATGCAGTGTATTGCCGTGAAGGTCATACCGGTCCGCGTGAGCGTAAGAGCATTGGCTTCCAGACCATTCGTGGTGGCGATATTGTCGGTGAACATACCGCAATGTTTATTGCCGACGGGGAGCGTGTGGAAATTACCCATAAAGCCACCAATCGCATGAACTTTGCTTCTGGTGCGGTACGTGCTGCTGCCTGGGTAGTGGGCCGTGAAGCGCGTAAATATGATATGAAGGACGTGCTTGGTTTTAACGATATTCAGGTTTAAAACCGAGTTAAAATCATTTATAAAAAAATCTAAAACTAAAATAAGACGAATAAAAAATGCAAAAAATGATTTTCCTGCTCTGTGCAGTGGCGCTTGGTGTCATTGCGCAGGCCAAGCCTGTCGGGACGCCTAAACTCAGTATTCATAAAAATAATATCAAGGTCTGGACCTACCAGAATGAACAAAACCCGGTCTTTCTCTATAAAGCTGAAACTACCTATACCGCACCCATTGAAAATGCCGTCTCCCTCATTTTGAATGTCGAACATGCCGTACAGTGGGTTCCCTATATGGGTAGCATCAAGATCCTGTCCCGTGATGATAAAAAAGGCGACTTTACCCTGTATATGGTGCTGGATTTTCCATTTCCCTTAAAAGACCGTGACCTGATTGTACAGGGCAAGATGATCAAGGAAGCCAATGGCCAGATCACCATCAAGAATAAAGCCATCCAAAGTGGTTATCCTTTAAACCCGGATTATGTGCGTTTAACCGATTATCAGGGGGACTGGACTTTTCAGAAACTGGCCAATAACCAGGTCAAGGTTTCAACCTATGGTTATGCCAATCCGGAAGGTTCCATTCCTTTGACTTTTGTGAATATGTTTGTGCAACAGCAGCCTTATCAAATGCTGCAAAAGATGAAGACTGAACTGGCCAAACCTGCCAGTATTGCGGTCTTGCCTGAAGCCCTGCAATAAAAAAGACCCAATTTCTGGGTCTTTTTAACAGCTGAAAATAAGCAGGATTTAAGCTGTAAAATCTGCTTTAAGCACAATCCGGTAACGGGCTTTGCCTGAATGCAGATGTTCAATCGCCTGGTTCAGCTGTGACATCGGGAATACTTCAATTTGCGGAGCAATATTTTTACGTGCAGCAAATTTCAGCAGCTGGCGCAGTGCAGCTGGCGAACCTGTCGGTGAGCCGCTTACTGACTTGGCCCCACCAATCAGCATGCCAGCCGGAATCTGCATCGGTTCCAGAGGTACACCGAGCATATGTACAGTACCATTGGGTGCCAGAGTTGCCAGATAAGCCTGCCAATCCAGAGCCACATTGACCGTACTCAGCAATAAATCAAACTTGCCACGCTGGGCTTTTAAGGCAGCCGAATCACGGCTATTGACCACATGGTCAGCGCCCATGCCTTTCAGCTCATCACTTTTATCCAGATTTGAGGTGAAAGCGGTAATCTCACAGCCCCAGGCTTTTAGCAGCTTGATGGCCATATGCCCTAAACCGCCAATACCAATTACGCCAACATGGTGAATGGCCTGAATCTGATGTTTCAGGATCGGATCAAATACGGTAATCCCGCCACAGAGCAGGGGGCCAGCACTTTCAGGGTCAAGATCTTCGGGTAGGGGAATGACCCATTGCCACCCGGCACGCACTTTGTCGGCAAAACCACCGGCATGTCCGACAATGGTAGCCACCTGACCGCTAGTACACAGCACCTGCTGGCCTGAAATACAAGGATCGCAATATTGGCAACTTTCTGCCGTCCAGCCGATACCCACCCGTTGACCCACTTTCAGGCCTTTGGCTTCTGTACCCAGATGGGTAATGGTACCGATAATCTCATGTCCTGCCACGACCGGATAAACGGATGAACCCCAGTCATTATTGATCACTGAAATATCGGAATGACAGAGACCGCAGTATTCCACTTTGACTTCGACCTGATGCGGTTGCAGTTCTCCGGCATCAAACTGATAAGGTTCAAGTTCCGCACCTGCAGACATGGCTGCATAAGCTTGAATAATATTATTCGACATGATTTTGACTCTTATTTAAATGGGAGCATATTGTTTTAAAGTCACAATGATTTTCATGGTCATTGACCATACCAACGGCCTGCATAAAGGCATAGCAAATGGTGGGTCCGACAAATTTAAAACCGGCCTGTTTAAGGGCTTTAGACATCTGCTGACTCTCAATGGTTTGAGCGGGTGCTTGCCGATAATCCACAACATCATTATTCAGTCGCGGTTGCTGTGCAAAAGACCAGAGCCAATCCACCAGATTAATCCCTTGCTGTCGCAGCTTTAGCCATGCTTGGGCATTTTCCCGAATGGCATTGAGTTTGCCGCGATGCCGTATCAGGCTAGCATCTTCGAGTTTTATTTGGAGTTGTTGATCTGTAAGTGAGGCGATAGATTCGATTGAATATTGAAAAAAATGTTCACGATAAGCTTCACGTTTTTTAAGAACGGTAATCCAGGCCAGACCGGCCTGCTGTCCTTCCAGACACAGCATTTCAAACAGGCGATTTTCATCCAGCAGGGCCTGTCCCCATTCCTGGTCATGGTAGGTGATATACAGCGGATCATCGGAGCACCAGCCACAGCGTTGCACAGTCATGTGATGCTCCTTGTTTTGATGCTTTTATAATTTAAACACAGTCCATTGATCCTGCTGATTGTCCCAGTACCACAGTTCAGCCTGATCCAGATCGCTAAATTGAATCCACATATCTTTACCGGCCTTGTCAGCATAGCCGGTACTGATCAGAAGCGCATCCTCGGTAATTTCCATCACCCAGCCCTGGTAAGTTTGACCATTCAATACAATTTTTTGTTGATTGCCTGATTCAGCAAATTCCACCAGACGATTGATCAACGCTTCTGACATGTAAATATCCTAAAATTAACGTAAATAGGGATAAGGGTTGACCACACCGCGGCCCTTGCCCTGTAAATAGATTCCATAATGCAGATGAGGAGCAGTATGCCGGGCATTACCGCTATTGCCGACATAACCGATCAGCTGGCCTTTTTTAACATGGTCGCCTACTTTTAAGCCACGTTTATGACCATCCAGATGCGCATAATAATGCCAGGAGCCGCCTGGACCCAGAATCCAGACTACTTTACCACCCAAATTGTTATTACGTAAATCCGCAATCAGGCCCTCAGTGGCGCTAAAAACTTTGGTTCCACGTGGAGCCAGGATATCAATGCCTTCATGCAGACGTCCGCGACTGCGCGAAGCGCCCCAGGTATCTGTTAATTCACGTGCCTGTACGCGTGCCACCGGGATTGCCAATGAATTAGGCATCTGCAGGCTGTTGAGTCTCTTCACCAGGATAGGGTTCAGTTGTACAGCGGGGGATTTTTTCGGTGTACTGTTACAGGCTGCCAGCAGCACAGTGATGAAAACAATCCATGTCAAAGCAAGGTATTGGCGCACTTTATTCATCCTTAAATATTGGCAATGCTCATGTCGAGCTGATCGATATTTTGCTTTGTCCAGACTATGTCACAGATTGACGCTAGTGATCAATTTTTTCATGGCAGTCGGAATACCGGCATCGGTTGCTGTTTGTGGACTCATCCAGCCGCCTTGCAGTTCAATCGCCAGATGCTCCTGCTGATCCTGATCTACAGCAAAAACAATCGCTTCAAGGTGCCAGGTAAAATGGGTAAAACTGTGGCTAATCTGGGTCTTTTTGACGATATTTTTCAGGCCCAGCTGCTGGCATCGCTGTTCCAATTCATGTGCATTTTCAATAATCGGCAGACACCAGAGACCGCCCCAAAGACCACTATTGGGACGTTGCTGCCAGAGCCAGTCTGTACCGGACTGGATCAGCAAGACCTGCGCAGAACGTACCGGAACCGGTTTTTTAGCCTTCTTGAAAGGCAATTCATTTTCCAGTCCTTGCTGATGTGCCTTGCAATGCTGCTGCATTGGACAATACAGACACAAAGGCTTTTTTGGCGTACATACGGTTGCTCCCAGATCCATAATCGCCTGGGTATAGTCATGATTGCGTTCGACAGGACAGAGCTGCTCCGCCAGCTGCCATAGGGCACGTTCATGCACTGGTTTGGACAGATCATCTTCAATGGCAAAGAAACGTGACAATACCCGTTTGACATTACCATCCATAATTACGCCATATTGACGTAAACCGAGTGACATCAGGGCGCCCGCGGTAGAACGGCCAATGCCGGGCAAAGCCATCCATTCTTCCAGAGTATGAGGGAACTGCTGCTGTGCCGTCACGATGCCGGCCGCTTTATGCAGATTGCGGGCGCGGGCATAATAGCCGAGACCTGCCCAGTAAGGTGCAACCTCATCCCATGAGGCTTGACCTAAGTCCTGAACAGTCGGGAAACGCTGGATAAATCGTTCGAAATATTGCAGTACAGTTTTGACCTGGGTTTGCTGCAACATGATTTCAGAGACCCAGACTTTATACGGATCATCGGTCACCTGCCAGGGCAAGTCATGACGACCATGCACATCAAACCATTCCAACAGGGCATCTGAAAATACGAACATGAACACCTAGCAACCGAATAAGCAGCAGCTAGTATAGCGGAATCAGCAGGGTGGGAATGTGAAAAGTAGGATAAAAATGGCTGCTCATTTATTTGGGCAGAAGAGTGATTTCAAAAAAATAAACGCTCCGTAGAGCATTTATTTTTGATATAGAACCTGGTTAATCATTAATTCCCCAGCGCTCATCCAGCTTCAAGGTTTTGCCTGCATAACGCGGAATAATATGAATATGCAGATGTTCTACCTTTTCCTGAAATACTTCACCATCAATAAAACCGACATGAAACCCGGCAGGCTGGTAGCGTAATTGCAGTTCATTACGTGCCTGTTCCAGTAAAGACATCAAACTTTTACGTTCTTTGTCAGTCACTTCAAAAAATGAGGCCACATGCCGTAATGGAATCACGACACAGTGACCTTCGGACAATGAATTCGGTTCAGGCAACACCACACCATAATCATTTTTGGCAATGACATCATATTCGTCAAAATTGCAGTAGGGGCAGTTGGTTTCAGCCATCATATACATTCTCCTCTGGTAGGATTTATCTTTCTTTTCTTCATGAAGTATCTGAAATATTCAGCCTGTAAACAAGCCGAATAGTTGTTTCTATTTATGCCAAACGGCGATCCAGTAAGGCGTACATTGCTGCCAGGCCTTTTTGTTCCGCTTCTGGATTGTAGCCAAGATCCACGCCATTGGCTTTGGCCCGTTCATCGGCAAGCGGGTTGCTAAAGCCATGTTTGGCATTTTCAAAAACAATCACTTCATGTTTGACCTTGGCAGCCTGCATTTCCTCCTGGAAACTGGCGACATCATCTAGCGTTACCATACTGTCCAGTTCTCCATGCAGCACCAGGATTTCTGCCTGTACCTGACCTTCCTGAGCTGGTGCTTTTGGCGTCAGATTGGCATGGAAAGTGACGACTGCTTTTAATGGGGCATTGGAACGGGCCAGATCCAGTACGACTTTGCCTCCGTAGCAGAAACCAATCGCTGCAAGTTTTTCGGGATTAACTTCATCCTGCGCTGCCAGAGCATTCAAAGCCGCTGTGGCACGGTTAACGATGGTGTCAGGATCTGCAAAAGTCTGCATCATCCACTGATATGCCTGATCAGAATTGGTCGTGACTTTTTTATCCCCATACATGTCCATGGCCAAGGCCGCATAGCCATGTTCTGCAAGTTCACGGGCACGCTGTTCGGTATATTCGTTACGACCCCACCATTCTGGTGCGACCAGTATACCGGCAACAGGAGTATCAGTTTCTGGTGCGGCAAAATAACCGATTAATGAGCTGCCATCCTGTGCAGTGTAATGAATTTCGCGGGTCTTGATTGCTGCCATGCTGACGTCCTCTATTGTTGTTGAATCGCTTGATTAAAACATAACATAGCAAAACTGATTGGAATGTGACATGAAAACTTGCAATTTAGGGAGGTTGAAAGGCATAAAAAAGAGAGGTAAATCTAGAACCTCTCTGCTTTTTTATCAGGAAAAATAGGATTTATTATTTAATAATTTCCAGTAATTCCACATCAAAAATCAAGGTACTGTTCGGCTCAATTACATCCCCTGAACCAATTTGTCCGTAGGCCAGTTCAGCCGGAATGAAGAAACGATATTTGGCACCTTCTTTCATCAGCTGCAAGCCTTCGGTCCAGCCAGTAATGACCTGGGTGGTACGGAATACCACGGGCTGATTACGGGCAATCGAACTGTCAAAAACTGTACCATCAATCAAACGGCCTTCATAATGTACGCGGACATTACTGTTTGCATTCGGCGATTTGCCTTTACCTTCCTGAAGAATCTGATATTGCAGGCCTGATTTGGTGGTTTTGATCCCAGGTTTTTTGGCATTCTCTGCCAGAAACGCCTGACCAATTCTGGCATTTTCATCAGCCTGTTTTTTTAGGGTAATCAGCTCTTTGGCTTCAGCCTGACGCTTGAACTGGGTCAATACCCGCGCCATCTCTTCTTCACTTAAAGTCGCCTGTTTTCCGGCAGCAGCAGCTTTTAAACCGGCACTGAAGGCATCCAGATCAATACCTTGTAAAGAGTCTGCATTACTTTTTCCCATCAGATAACCAAAGCTGTAACCCACCTGTTCTGCTTCAGAACTTTTAGTGGTGATGTCTTTGGCAAAAAGACTGCCAGAACTTAGCAGTAAAACCAGCAAGCTTATTTGTATTTTCATTATCATTTCTCAAAATAAAGGAGAGCACAATGCTCTCCTTATTCGTGGATTATTTGACTTCGATCAGTTCCACATCAAAAATCAAAGTGCTGTTAGGAGGAATAGTTCCTGGTACGCCCTGTTCGCCATAAGCCAGTTTTGCCGGGATATATAGCGTGGCTTTGCCGCCTTCTTTCATCAGTTGCAACCCTTCTGTCCAGCCTGGAATCACCTGGTTGAGTGGGAACTCAATCGGCTCACCACGTTCGACCGAGCTGTCAAATACGGTACCATCAACCAGTTTTCCGGTGTAATGGACTTTCACGATTGACGATGCCGCAGGCTGTTTGCCGGTGCCTTCTTTAGTGACTAGATATTGCAAACCAGATGCTGTGGTTTTTACCCCTGCTTTTTTGGCATTCTCAGTCAGGAAAGTATCGCTGGATGCTTGAGCCTGCTTGGCACTGTCGACTTGCTTTTGCTGCATTTCTTTCTGGAACTGCTCATAAGCGGCCTGTAATTCTTCTTCAGTATAAGCAGGTGCAGTACGGGCATGACCTTCACGAACACCTGTCACAAAGCTGTCAATATCCAGCTCAGGTGGAGTTTGGTGAGCAACTTCATAACCAAGTGCATAGCTGATTTTAGAAACAGCTGAGGCATTTTTAGATGCTTTTGTTGTTTGAGCAGCTGGGTTTTGAGTTGCATAGTAAACAGGTACTAGCGCGGCACCGCCTAAAAGAACAGCGACAGCAATCGGTAAGGCCTTACTCATGTATTATTCCAATCTAATGTTATCGTGGAGGTTCATTCCATCTTAGCAGAAAATTTTGAGAAATCTTGCAGAATGGGTGGTTTTTTAGCAAGCGAATACCGCAATTCTGTTGAAGCTGGAAGACATAAAAAAAACCAGCAATTGCTGGTTTTTTTTATGAATGAGGTCAGCTATTTTGTACTCTAGACTTATAACTGTAAATGTAATCGTAACTATAGCTTCCTGCGGCCGAAGGTTGAATATCATTCAGGATAAAGCCATTTACGATACAACCGGCTTGTTTAAAGCGGTTCAATGTCAGCTCAAGCTCCTTCATTTGAGTTTTTGCATAGCGTGCTACGACCAAATTGAGTCCGACATATCGGGCTACGATAGTCGCATCCGTGACCGCCAATACAGGTGGTGTGTCAATAATGATATGGTCATAGTGTGGAATCACAGATTGCAGTAGCTCCTGAAAGCGTACTGAATTGAGAAGCTCAGATGGATGGGTTGAGCTTTTACCGCAGGTGATGACATTTAAGTTCGGAAGATTGGTGTTTTGTATCGTCTGTTCTAATGTAATTTGCTCATTCAGGTATTCAGTTAATCCATTTTGATGATCCAGATCAAAATATTTGTGGATATGTCCACGACGCAAGTCTGCATCAATCACCAGTACGCGTTTGTTTTTTTCTGCCATGATGACCGCCAGGTTGCTACAAACAAATGATTTTCCAACTTTGGGTGCGGGACCTGAAATCATGATGATGTTGTTCTTGGCCTGGCCAAGGGCAAAATGGCTCGCGGTGCGGATGCTGCGCAAACTTTCGATCGCAATATCATCGCTATGTTTAAGGGCCAATACGAAAGGAATATTTTTCTTTTTCAGGAGTTTTAGCCCAGGTTTCTGACTCGGTGAGTGTACGATATTTGCATAGACCGGAAGTCCGAGTTGATATTCTATCTGACTGCTCTCTTTCACCCCGGAACGCAGCATATTGCGGAATAATGCCACCAGGATTCCCAGGAAAATACCGAACCAGAAGGCGAGGAACAGAATCAGGGGTGTTTTCTGTTGCATCTGGTCAATCGGTTCAAGTGCGGTATCAATGATATGGACATTGCCAATTTCACCCGCTTTGGCAATGCGCAGTTGCTGATAGGAATTTACCAGGTTGGTATACAGTTGTTGTTTGACTTCTACATCACGTGACAGTTGCAAGAACTGGCGTTGGATCTCTGGAACATTTTTAAGTGCGGTATTCAGCTCGCCAATCTTGCCATTGATGACCCGAAGTTGAGCCGTAATTTCCCGCATGGCCGGATGTAGTGCTGCATATTTGGCACCTATTTCAGCCTGTCTCTGTTCGAGTAAGACTTTTTGTGTTTCCAGGGTGACGCTCTGGTTTAAGTACAATTCAGATTCTTTAGCAATATCAACAGTATTATGCTGTTGGCGGAATTTGTTAAAGGCAAATTCTGCATTATCCAGCTGTTTTCTTAAATCCGGTAATTGTTCATCCAGAAACGCCAGTGTCTGGGCTGTTTCTGTGGAACGGCGAGTAATATTATGCTGGCTATAAAGGGCTAAAATCGTGTTCAGTACTTTGGTGATGTGCTGTTTATCTTGCCCCTGATAACGAAGCTGCAGAACACCACTCAGTTCGCCTTTTTCTGTAACGGAGTAATTGGCGAGTATGGAATCAATCGCTGTAGGTAACGAGAGTTTTTGGACCCGATAGCTGTTATCTAGCTTATCCTGAGTGAAGATGGCAACTTTCCAGTCTCCCTGTGCAGCTTTGCCTTGAACAGCCTGGTTAAGTGGGCCTTGAAAGACAATTTCTTCTGTAGCTGGATTGATCAGGCTAAAGCTCTGTGGTTGAAATTTTAGCAGAAGACTTTTATCCAGATACGCTGCAGGAACTTCAAACTGACGGATATCAAAGCTTTTAAAACCTTCTTTAAAGCGTACTGTTTCAGGCTGATATTCGGTTTGCGAGTTTCTTCCCTGAATAAGACGGTTGATAAAAGATTCTTCAGTACTGGCGATATGCAGATCCAGATTTAAACGATCAATCACGGACTCAAGAATAGTGCGTGATTTTAACACCTCAATCTCAGCATTCGACGAAGACATCTGACTAATAATACTTGACAGGCTGCCTAATAAAGCAGCTGATGCCCCTCTACTTTCCTCGACCTGGACAATTGCATCTACCTTATAGCTAGGGGCTGCGGTGCGTATATACAGCAGCACGACAATCAGGCTGAGCAAGCCACATAACAGGATGAGTTTCCATTGCGCGAGCAGGGAAAAGAACACCCCTTTTAGGTCAATCATATTTTCGGTATTGTTATTTTTGTTCATAATTTTACTATCTAAAAGTTTAAAAGTGATTTTTCCAGTCAGTGAGTTATTTTTTAACAAAATTATATAAAATAATCAAAGACTTGCTGCCTTTGCGAAAAAGGACTCTAAAATTCTGGTTATATGGTCCTTTCCTGAAATATCTAACCCGTATAAGGCCAGATATTTTAATAATGATCAGAAGAAGACAGTTCTTATTATGTCTGTTTCCTATTCAGTATTAAGCACCTGGTACTATATATATAGCTAAATTACCTATCGTATAGCCGAGTCAGCGACATATGAAAATGGAAGAATCTGGCTCACAACGCGTTCCCAACGAGTCAGACCTGTGGCATCTACATAGACAATATCGTTACTACGCATCTTGAACTGTTTGGCCAGGCCAAAATCTCCAAGGTTGTTTAAACTTAAGTGATATATGTCGGTCATCTTGTTATCGGAATTGCCACGTAAGACATAAATCCGGCTAGCACTCGCTGAATAGGGGTTGATGCCTTCACTTTCACCCAGCACATCCGCAAGCGTCATTCCCTGATCACGTATTGGCAACGGTTTATTGGCACCTGCTTCCCCCATCACATAGATTTTCTGGTTTTCACGAGGGCTGATATAAAGAGTGTCATTTGGTTGAATCAAGAGTTTATGTAAAGAATATCCCGCCTTTTCCAGTGCAATAGTATTCAGGTCATAGGTCACCCCCTGACGTACCAGTTGAATTGAAGTCGAGTCACCCTGCTCATTGATACCGCCAGCCAGACCTAATGCTGTATAAACACTGATCGGTTGGTCAGACAGGTAAAACTGTCCTGCCGATTTCACATTGCCAACCACAGAATAGCGTTGTCCTTGATATGAAATCACGCGTACCACTACATCCGGGCGGTTTAAATAAGGTGTTAATAGGCGTCGTACTTCCTGATTCACTTGCGGAAGAGTTTTTCCTGCTGCTTTATAGCGTCCAATGAATGGAAAGTGAATATAACCATTCCGGTCAATTTGATAGCCGTTGTTATTATCGCTGGCCGTAGGGGCGGCACTGATTTCAGGATAAGCCCATAATTGAAAAGATAAGATATCACCCGGATTCAAGCGGTAATCCTGCACCTCGGTCTGAAATAAAGCAGCATAATGACTGAGATTATTTGTTTGGGCCGACTGTACGACAGGCAGGGTTTGCTGATTTAATTGCACCAGATTGACAGGCGTTCCCAGCTCAGTTTGATAGATGCCTTCTTTCGGTAAATTATAGGTTTGAAAGCCGGATATTGCTGCACATCCAACTAAAGATAGGCTTAAGGTAAAAATACCTAAAAGGTGTCTATGGTTCACTTGAAACCCCTTTATTTTTATATGTTCAGAATTGGTATTTATTAATAATTATTAATTTTTTTAATTCGATTTATGTGATTAACGTCTAAAAAATATAATATATCACATACCTTGTCTATAGCTATTTTTGACCCAATTAAATAACGCCAGGCTAAGATTTTGCAAAAAGATGGACGAAAATGGACGTGAAAGCTTGATTGAACAAGCGGTAGAGATATAGAAAATTTTTTAAGATTATAAAGAAGATTAATTGTTTCTAATTGTTATTTTTTAATAGATGAGTTGAATCCCATGAAAGAAGCAATAACGATAGAAATTAATCGAGGAAAGTATTTTCATATAATTTTTATCTGATTTAAAGGTTTCTTAGATTGTTGATTTTTATTTAATTTAAGCATTAGTTTAATAATTTATAAAATAATTATGCCTTATGCAATTAAAATAAAACATTGTTAATTAAAGTATTGGAATAAAAAAATGATGAATATTAGAGCAATATTGGCTAGAAGGTATGTACAAGATTAAGATCAATATAGGGTAAAAATATTTTTAAAAACTAAAATAGATTCATAAAATGTAACTACATTTAAGTATCGGCTTTTTTTGTAAGTGGCTTGTGTAATAGAATTAATATATCTTATAAACAAATCAATAAAAAAAGAGACGCTTAAAAGGCATCAATATATTAAAAATAATTAGTGAAAAGTAGAATAAAAATATTAAAGGGTATTTAAAATGGTGATGAAAATATTAGTGACTGGTGGAGCCGGTTTTATTGGATCTGCTGTCATCCGGCATCTGGTCAAGGAGACTGAACATCAAGTCTTAAATGTTGATAAGTTAACTTATGCGGGTAATCTAGAATCTTTAATTTCTATATCGGATCACCCACGTTACCATTTCTCTCAAACTGATATTTGTGATCATGCAGCTTTAACACGACTATTTGCAAGCTTTGAACCCGATGTGGTCATGCATCTAGCGGCAGAGTCTCATGTGGACCGATCCATCGATGGCCCGGCCGAATTTATTAAAACAAATATTGTCGGTACCTATACCTTATTAGAAGCTGCACGAAAGTATTGGCAAAAGCTGCCTGAAATTAAAAAATCCAGATTCAAATTCCACCATATTTCAACAGATGAGGTCTATGGAGATTTGGAAGGCACAACCGATCTGTTTGCAGAAACCACACCTTATTTGCCAAGTTCACCTTATTCGGCCAGTAAGGCCAGCTCGGATCATCTGGTACGTGCCTGGCATAGAACTTATGGTTTGCCAGTCGTGATCACAAACTGTTCCAATAACTATGGACCTTATCATTTTCCTGAAAAACTGATTCCTTTGATGATCCTCAATGCTTTGGAAGGGAAGTCCTTACCAGTGTATGGTAACGGTCAGCAGGTTCGGGACTGGCTTTTCGTAGAAGACCATGCCCGCGCTTTATATCAGGTTGCGACTCAAGGCATTGTAGGTGAGACCTATAATATTGGTGGATGGAATGAAAAACAAAATATAGACGTGGTAAAAACCATCTGTCAGATTTTAGATGAATTAAAACCTCAACTGAATGGGGAACGTTATGAAAGCCTCATCACTTTTGTTAATGATCGGCCTGGACATGATCTGCGCTATGCCATTGATGCATCAAAAATTGAACGGGAACTGGGGTGGAAGCCACAGGAATCATTCGAGACCGGTATCCGTAAAACTGTGAAGTGGTATCTGGATAATCTGACATGGTGTCATCGCGTTCAGGATGGTTCTTATCAGCGTGAACGTTTAGGGGAGGCAGTCTAATGGCTAGCACAACCAAGGGGATTATTTTAGCCGGTGGTTCGGGCACACGTTTGCATCCGATTACCAAAGGCATCTCGAAACAGCTACTTCCGATTTATGACAAACCGATGGTTTATTACCCATTATCTGTCCTGATGTTAGCTGGTATCAGTGACGTTCTGGTTATTAGTACGCCAGAGGATATTGAGGGGTTTAAGCGTTTATTGGGAGATGGTTCACAGTTTGGCATGGAGCTGAGTTATGCAATTCAGCCTCGCCCTGATGGTTTGGCACAAGCCTTTATCCTGGGCGAAAAATTTATTGGCCAAAGCAATGTATGCCTGGTGCTGGGCGATAATATTTTCTACGGGCAAGGTTTTACCCCTATGCTACGTCAAGCTGCAGCACGGCAAAAAGGAGCAACGGTATTTGGTTATCAGGTGAAAGATCCTGAGCGCTTTGGCGTGGTGGAATTTGATGAACAGCACCGTGTGATTTCAATTGAAGAAAAACCGAAACATCCTAAATCTAACTTCGCCGTAACTGGCCTGTATTTTTATGACAATGATGTGATTCAAATTGCCAAACAGGTGCAACCATCCGAACGGGGTGAGCTGGAAATTACCTCGATTAATCAGGCATATCTGGAACGAGGTGATTTAAATGTTGAATTGTTGGGGCGTGGGTTTGCCTGGTTGGATACAGGAACACAGGGCAGTCTGCTTGAGGCAGCTCAATTTGTAGAAACTATTGAAAAACGTCAGGGTTATAAAGTGGCCTGCCTGGAAGAAATTGCATTGAATAATGGCTGGCTGAGCAGAGAGGAAGTTTTAGCGATTGGTCAAACAATGAATAAAAATGGCTATGGACAATATCTGATTTCTTTAGTGGGGTAATAACGATGAATCTTATCGAATGGATAGAATTACCTAATCTGGGAGATCATCGTGGCAGCTTGGTGGTCGCCGAAGCCAATCGGAATATCCCCTTTAATATACAAAGGCTCTATTATATTTTCGCTGCTCAGCCTGATGTTCCTCGTGGATTTCATGCACATAAAGACCTTCAACAAATTGCTTTTTGCATTCAAGGCAGTTGCAAAATGCTGATGGATAATGGCAAAGAAAAGCTAGAGGTCTTAATAGGTCAGTCTAATAAAGGATTATTTATCCCGCCAATGGTTTGGCATGAGATGCATGATTTTTCCAAAGATTGCATATTGCTGGTATTGGCAAGCGATTATTATGAAGAAAGCGATTATATCCGCAATTATGACCAGTTTTTAAAAGAACTGCATAAGACCTGTACGCAATAGTGAATTAAAATAATAGCATAACAAAAAACAGGGTTTTAAATAATAATAAATATTAAGGAGATGTATGAGATGATTAAGCCGCTTACATCGTTGCGTATGTTTTTTGCACTATTTGTTTTTCTGAGTCATTTGGCTTTTCTTAAAAATGACACATATTATGCAGATGTTTTTAATAATATTTTTAATGAAGGATTTTTAGGTGTCAGTTTCTTCTTTATATTAAGCGGATTTATTTTAGCCTATAACTATAGAGAAAAATTTCTCACTGGAAGTATTTCAAAAAAAGAGTTTTATATTTCTCGCTTAGCACGGGTATATCCGGTACATATTGCAACTACGGTGATTGTGCTTCTATTAACCTTTATCCAGTATGGACAAGGGTGGGAATACCTGTTTCAGCATATTTTTCTGATGCAAAGCTTTTTTCTGGAAGAAAATATTCATTTTTCATTAAATTCTCCTTCCTGGAGTATTTCTGATGAAATGTTCTTTTACTTACTTTTTCCCTTTGCACTTTTAATCTCTGAAAAATTAAGAGGCTATATTTTTATTTTGTATTTTATAGGTATTTTACTATTAAATTTTCAGCTGGATAAAAATCAGAATCACTATTGGTTATATATCTCGCCATTTGTACGTTTTTCTGATTTTTTACTGGGCATGGTCCTGTTTGATATTTTTGAAAAAATAAAATTAAGTTACTCTAAAATAAACCGATCTGTTTTCGTTATTGAAATTGCAGCAATTTTGCTTTTTGTTCTATTCTTTGTATTTCATGATGATATCAATATAAGTTACAGGTATTCTATTTACTATTGGCTACCGATGGCAGCTATTATCCTTGTTTTTGCATTATCTCATGTTGCAAAGGAAAAGAGCATTATTACTAGATTTTTATCAAGTAAATATATGGTACTAGCGGGTGAAATTAGTTTTTCTTTTTATCTGCTACATGTTTTAGAAATTCAAGTTTTAAATTATATAAAAAAGCTACTGTCATTCGATATAGATTTAATGCTGTTTTCAGGAATTATTTTTATAATCACCTTGATCGCTAGTTTTTTAATGTATAAATATATCGAAAAACCTCTCAATAGGAAAATGAAACAATTTTTATTAGAACCAGGTTTTAAATCTAAGAATTATGGACTAAATAAATAAACTTTGATTTTAATAAAATTGAAATTCAAAAATAAATAAAAAATGATGTGAGATTGATAAGAATGATTCCTTTTCTTGATCTAAAAGCAATAAATGCACAATACCGTGAAAAACTTATCACTGCTTGTACGCAGGTCATTGATTCAGGCTGGTATATATGTGGCAAAGAATTAGAAGAATTTGAACGAAATTTTGCAAACTATTGTGGTACACAGTATGCCGTCGGAGTGGCGAATGGACTGGATGCACTTATTTTGACCCTGCGTGCCTGGAAGGAATTGGGCAAACTCCATGAAGGGGATGAAGTCATTGTGCCTTCAAATACCTATATCGCAAGTATTCTGGCGATTTCACAAAATAATTTAAAACCGGTGCTGGTCGAACCGGATATTCATACCTTTAATATTGATACTAAAAAAATTGAAGCAGCCATTACAGACCGAACCAAGGCAATTTTACCAGTTCATTTATATGGACAGCTTGCTGCAATGCCAGAAATTATGAGTATTGCCAAGAAATACCATTTACTGGTTTTAGAGGATTCAGCCCAAGCTCACGGTGCTGAAATAGGGGGTAAAAAAGCAGGAAATTGGGGAGATGCCTCAGGCTTTAGTTTTTATCCGGGTAAAAACTTGGGTGCATTAGGAGACGGGGGCGCGATTACCACCAACGATGCCGAGTTAGCCGATATGCTAAAGGCTATACGTAATTATGGTTCACATGAAAAATATAAAAATCTGGTACCTGGAGTAAATAGTCGCCTTGATGAAATCCAGGCTGCAATTCTAAATATAAAACTGAAATTTTTGGACCGGGAGAACCAGCATCGCCGTCAGATTGCAGATCTCTATTTAAAAGGAATTCAACATCCGGCCATTGAGCTTCCACTCATAAATATAGACACGGAAACTTATACCCAGCATGTTTGGCATTTGTTTGTCATTCGAACCCGACATCGGGAAGAATTACAAAAATATCTGGCAGACCATGGGGTACAGACACTGATTCATTATCCGATTCCACCGCATAAACAACAAGCTTATAAAGAGTGGAATGACTTAAGTTTACCAATTTCAGAACAAATTCATGCCGAGGTCTTGAGCTTGCCCATCGGGCCTACTTTATCTGTAGATGAAGCGAAGCAGGTTGTTCAGTTATGTAATGGTTTTCAAATATAGATGAATTTACTTACGACCAGCGTACTCAATGGTGTGGCGGTGTTGATTAAGACCCTAACCCTGTTTGTACTGAATAAAATTCTGGCTGTATATCTGGGACCGACTGGATATGCCGCTTTAGGACAATTTCAAAATTTTATTCAAATGGTGACCACTTTTGCGGGTAGTGCAATTAATACTGCCGTCATTAAATATACGGCCGAGTATCATGAAGACCAAAACAGACAACGTGCAATCTGGAAAACGGCAGGCAGTCTTGTTTTTCTATTCAGCCTGATTTTTGCAATATTAATTTTAATTTTCCAAAGCCAGCTATCATTGTATATATTTCATACTCTTGAATATCAAAATGTTTTCGTATGGTTCGCAGTATTTTTAGTATTTTTTAATTTTAATACCTTGTTTTTAGCAATATTAAATGGCAAAAAAGAAATATTAAAACTGGTCATTGCCAATATTGCAGGCAGTTTATTCGCGCTTATTATTACCAGTATTTTGGCTATAAAATTACATCTATATGGTGCCTTGATTGCATTATCTATTTATCAGTCTATTGCATTTATAGTGACTTTATTTCTGTGTTATCGAGCGAAGTGGTTTAAATTTTCATCTCTGTTTGGAAAAATAGACCTCGAAATTACTAAAAAATTTAGTTCTTTTGTCTGGATGGCATTGGTGAGTGCCATCTGTGTGCCTTTATCACAAATGCTGATTCGCGCCTATTTAAGCCGGGAGTTTGGTCTGGCATATGCAGGATACTGGGAAGCGATGATCCGTCTAAGTACCGTATACTTGATGCTGGTTACAACAATATTAGGAGTCTATTACTTACCGCGTTTATCAGAACTCAAGATGCTTGATGAAATTAAGAAAGAAATCTATTTAGGCTACAAGTTCCTGTTTCCACTGGCTGTGGCAGGTGGAATCATCGTTTTTGTGCTACGCGATTGGATTATCAACGTATTGTTCAGTCCATCTTTCGCACCCATGCAAAGCCTGTTCTTTTGGCAAATGATGGGCGATGCATTAAAAATAGGGAGCTGGATACTTGCTTATTTAATGTTAAGCAAAGCCATGACCAAACTGTATATTTCTACAGAAATTATATTTACTGTGTCCCTTCTGGTTTTGACTTATGTATGTACCCAGGTTTTTGGATTTGAAGGTGTTTCGATTGCTTACCTGGTAAATTACGGGATGTATTGGATAGTTATCAGTTTATTTATATTTAAGCCATTAAAATAAAAAGAGATATAATATGAAAATTGAATACCCTTTAATTTCTATCATTATACCAAGTTATAATCATGAGAGATTTGTGTGTGACAGTATCCGGAGTGTCATTGACCAGTCGTATCAGAATATTGAGTTAATTGTCATTGATGATGGATCTACAGATTCTTCCGTAGAAAAAATCCAAGAACTGATTCCGCTCTGTGAAAAACGATTTACCCGATTTGAGTTTAGACATCGACCCAATCAGGGCTTGAGTGCAACCTTGAATGAAGCATTAGAATGGACACAGGGAGAATATTTTTCTTCTCTGGCTTCAGATGATATAATCTTAAAAGATAAAATAAAAATACAATCCGAATTTTTAAACCAGAACAAAAATTGTATCGCAGTATTTGGAGGAGTGGCAGTTATTGATAATGATTCTAAGCTTGTTAAAAACAGGGTAAAAAAAAGACAAAGTTATAATTTTGAAAAAATTTTATTATTAGAACATGATTTGCCAGCTACGACCCAACTGATCCGATCTAAAGCTTTGAAAAAAATTGGCGGTTATGATGCTAAGGTAAAAATCGAAGACTGGTATATGTGGCTGCTTTTAGCACAGGAAGGGGAGTTATGTTATCTTCCTGTTATTTTTGCTAAATATAGGCTACATGATAATAATATGCATAAACAGACGTCACTTATGCATGATTCGAGAATGATGATTTTAAATGAGTACCAAAATCATATTCTATTTAATAAAGCAAAAAAAAGAGCTTTATGGATAAATGCATTTGAGTTGGGGTTGTTTTCCAAAAAGCAATCATTAGAAAAAATGCTCAGTATTTTGAGAGAATATCCATCTGAAATTTTAACATATGATTTTTTCAGGTTTTTTTACTGGTTATTGATTAAAAAAGATTTTTAATATAAATAAGTTTGATAAATATTATTAATTTTGTTAGAAAACATAATTTTAAAATATCTTAAATAAGAAAATAATTAAATTAATAATATAAATATTAATCGGTTCTTTTGCTTTTCTGCTAAGTAAAGGACAATAAAAAAGGAATAGATAATGATTATTTTAAATGAAACTAATTCAAAAAATAACATTATTTTTTTAAGTGATACTAATATAAGAGATAAATCAATTATATATCTTATACTGTTTTCATTTTTTCTATCTCAGTTTTATTTTTGGTCAAGTGGAGTTCCCCAATTCAGCCATATTTTTATTATGGGTGCTATTTTATTGCTATTTAGCAAAGGCTCTAAAATAAACATTGAATATTCAAATATAATTTTATTATTTGTTGCTTATGCAATTTGTGTAAATTTTGCTTGGTATTTAATTATTCTCGATTCAAGTTATATGATGTCGACTGTTTACTGGATATTTAATTTATTATTTTTTCTATTAATGATGAATTTAAATCAAGTTCAGATTAATTTTTTCTATGAAAAATTATTATTCCTGATCCCTTTTTCCTATATTGTTGAAATTATTATCTGGGCAAGTAACTTAGGTCGTTATGATTTTGAACCTCGATACAATGGTCTTTTTAATGATCCTAACCAGATGGCATTTTGGGTGCTGAGTAGCTGTGCAATTTACCTATATATTTCAGGAAACGGCTTTAAAAAAATAACTGTCTATTTTCTAGCCTTATTCTTGATTTTATTGACCATGTCACGATCTGCTTCAATTGGTTTTTTAATGTTAACTCTGGGACTTATATTTAGTCAAAAAGGGGACCTGAATAAAAGAATATTTGTATTCATTGGAACATTAGTACTTTTTGGAAGCTTAAGCTACTTTTTATATAATTTGGGGGTCTTTGATAGTATTGCACTACGCTTTATGGAAGGGTTAGATCAACGAGACAGTCAGGTAGAAGGACGTGGTCTTTTTAGTTTTTTAGATTATCCTCAATATTTGATTTTTGGTGCTGGGCAAGGCGCCCACTGGTTATATAACCCTACAGGAAATGAAATTCACTCAACTTGGTTAGGTATCTTATTTTATTATGGGATTATAGGAATATCCTTATTTTTAATATTTTTATATCAAATATTCAAGAAACTATCGCTTTCCAATAAGATGATATTATTAGGGCCAATGTTATATGGATTCACCACTTATAGCGCAAGAACAATTATTTTTTGGTTTTTATTGGCGGCTTTTTTATTATTTTCAAATAATAATAAGGATGAATAAATATGTATATTTCTATCGGAATTCCATTTTTTAATGCTGAAAAATTCTTGGAAGATGCGATTAAATCTGTCCTTGCCCAAACTTTTCAAGACTGGGAACTCATACTGGTAGATGATGGTTCAACAGACCGATCTTTAGAAATAGCCCGATCATTTATCGATCATCGAATCCGTATCATTTCTGATGGCTATAATAGAAGATTACCCTATCGCTTAAATCAGATTATTAGTGAAGCAAAATATGACATTATTGCGCGTATGGATGCTGATGATTTAATGGCTGTAGACCGGCTTGAAAAACAGATTAAAGTCCTAAATGAAAATCCAGAAATTGATTTGGTTGTTACCAGCTTGTATTCCATTGGAAATAAAAATGAAATTCTAGGAAAAAGAATTTTTTCTACCCACCAGATGCAGCCAAAAGAAATTTTGCAAGGGTTGACAAATTTATTACATCCTTCACTTCTTGCACGTAAGGCTTGGTGTCAAAGAAATCCTTATCAGGAAAATAACTGCCTAGCTGAAGATTATGAATTATGGCTCTCAGCAGCTATAAAAAATGATTTTAATTATGTGGTGATGAAAGAACCCTTGTATTTTTATCGAGAAGTAGAAAATGTAAAAAAAGAGAAAATGATCCGTGGTTATAATACCCAGATTGAAGTAATCAAAAAATATTATAATAATATAATCGCTGATCGCGAGAAAAATAGGATTCTTTTAAAATTTGAGATAAAAAAAATTATTGTAAAAACATTAGATTTTTTGAAGTTAATGAAGATTTTACATAGTCGTAGGATAACCGCTGTTTCTGATGAGGATAAAAACTTTTATATATCACAATTAGAACTCATAGAGCGTATAAAATAATGGTCTCTAAAAAAATTATTATCATTGGAACAACAGCTTCTAATCTTTATGGCTTCCGCAAAGATTTCATTTTGTCCTGTTTAGCACAGAATTATCATGTTTATGCTTTTGTGTCTGAATACACCAGTGAATGGTTGGAAAAAATAAAAAGTTTAGGAGTTACGCTGGTTACCTATAAACTTAGTCGTGGTGGATTAAACCCATTGGCTGATCTAGGTTCAACCTATCAGCTGATTAAAAAAATAAAAGAAATTCAACCTGATATTGTATTTTCATATTCAACTAAACCGGTTATTTATGCAACTTTGGCTGCTTACAGAACCAAGGTTCCTTATATCTATGGCATGATTGAAGGATTGGGTTCGCCTTTTACTATTCATAAACATGGGCTCAGTCTGAAAGCCCAATTCATACGCTTTGTACAAATTTCTCTATATCGGCTGGCATTTCCATATCTAGACAAAATTATTTTTCTTAATCGCGAAGACCCCAAAGATCTAGTCCATCGTTATAACCTCCCCCATAAAAGAAATGCAATTCAAGTCCTGGGACCAATTGGTCTTAATTTGCATGATTATGCTTATACGAAATGGGATGATCAAAAAAAATTATCTTTTATCTTTATTGCCAGGCTCATTGCTGAGAAGGGTATATTTGAATATTTAGAAGCTGCTAAAATAGTGAAGCAAAAATATCCCGATATAACATTTAAAATTATAGGGGGGCTGGATCCTGAAAACCCCACGGGTCTGAAACAGGCACAATTAGATCAATTGATAGAAACAGGAATTATAGAATACGCTGGCTTTGTACAGGATGTAGATCAACAAATACGTCAGAGTGCAGTTTTTGTATTACCTTCTTATTATAGAGAAGGCGTACCTCGCAGTACTCAAGAAGCAATGGCAATAGGAAGGCCGGTAATTACTACTGATGTACCCGGCTGCAATCAGACTGTAGTAAATGAAGTTACGGGTTTTCTGATTCCAAAATGGGATGTAAGGGCATTAGTAAACAAAATGATTTATTTTATAGAGCATCCGGAACAGGTAAATAAAATGGGATATCAAGGATTTTTGTATGCCAAAAAGAATTTTAATGCTGTTCATATTAATCATCGGTTGTTACAAATATTAGAAATGATTTAGCTCTTAAAAATATTTTTTAATTATAAAAATTAAATTTTAGCTATACCTAATTTTAAAAATAATAAAGATTTATATGATATAGGAGATTATAGTGATCGAAGATATAAGCTTTCAAATAAAAAAATATGAAGATTCTGATAAGCACGGGTGGAATGAATTTTTATTAACATGTAAAAATTATCATTTTATATTTAATCGGGATTTTATGGAATATCATTCTGATCGTTTTGAAGATTTCTCTTTAATATTTAAAAATGATAGAGGTAAAATCATGGCATTGTTGCCTGGCAATATTAAAGATAATATTTTTTATAGCCATCAAGGTCTAACTTTTGGTGGGTTTTTAATTAATAGAGGCTTGCATGCCATTGATATGATTGAGTTATTCAATCAATTAAAGATTTTTTTAAAAGAAAGAAATATTAAAAAAATTATATATAAATGTATCCCGGTAATTTATCATAATTATCCGGCACAAGAAGACTTATATGCTTTATTCATAAATCATGCACATCTTTATCGTAGAGATATTAGTACTTCTATTTATTTAGAGGAAGAATATTCATATTCAGCAAGCAAAAGAAGATCAATTGAGAAACTTAAAAAAAACGGGGTTAGTTGTGAAGAAGTAGATCAGCCCAGTATAGTTTGGGGGGTTCTGCGTGAGGTGTTACTTCAGCATCATAATCAGCAACCTGTACATAATGAAATTGAAATAGATTTATTAAAAAGTAGATTCCCTAATAATATAAAAGCTTATAAGTGCTGTATTGATGGTCATATTGTGGCAGCAGCAGTCACTTTTGAAACTGATAGAGTGGTACATACCCAGTATTTGGCCAGTAATGATAAAGGTCGGGAAGAAAAGGTTCTAGACTATCTTATTGATTTCTTGATAAATAATAGTAAAAAATTTGCTAAAATATTTGATTTTGGTACTTCTAACGAGAATGAAGGAAAATTTTTGAATAAGGGCTTAATCAATCAAAAAGAACGATTTGGTGCACGTGCAATTGTGCATGATTATTATAGTATAGATTTATAAAACTCGGCGCTTGGCTAAGCCAGCCTATGTCCTATTTACTTGTACCACCACTTGCTTCGACGAACCAAGAGTGAATGACAAATAGGGCAGAGATTAGATTGCAAATTTAATCTGTGTAATCATGGGCTACTATCTTAATGTAATATTTACTTTCATTGTATACAACCTGGTCACAGGCCATCTGTCCTTGCCTGAATGGTACAAGGATATCCAGTATTTTAACGACAATAAAGCGATACAGATAATGTATCAATATTACTGTAACGACAGTATTTTAGGGTAAGTTATACACAGGCTAAATGCTGTGCCGGCGGGATAAAAAATTAAGTTTAATATGTCCGTCCATGCTGAAAATGACCTGTTTATCAATAGCTCCAGCTTTAAAAATATATAATTCATTTATTTATAATAATTTCAAAAGCTTGTGTCTATTTTATGTTTTTTGAATGAGCTTCCAGAAGTTAAGGATTTGATCCGCTTATAAGTAAATCTGTGTATTTTGTCACAAAATGGAAAATTAGATCACATTTTGTCACATTTTTTTTAGTGTGAGCTGTGTTGTATTTTGTAATTGATATTTTTGTTAATTAACAATAATTTTCTTTCTCTGTTATAAATATATGGAAGATTGCACTAGCTGGGTATAATTTTATAAGTGGCTAATTTAATTGCAAATTCTATAAAAATTTAATTTCATTATCAAATAAAATTTCACTAATACTACTTGGATTTAAAGTAATAATAAAAAAAATATTAATATCAGGTTATTTTGATTTCATTTGATTGCTTGTTATCTAGTTAAAACATAATTTATTTTTAAAATTAAATATCCTTGCTATGATTCTGAAAAATAGACATATCGAGGTGTTTATTAATGATAATAGAAAAAGAAAAAAATAATATTAAAAGAAATGAAGAAAGTACTATTTTAATATATAAGCCTTTATTTAATGAAAAAAATAATATTTTTTTAAAAGAACATTCGATGAATGAGGGGAATTATAAAAATAAAATAATACAGTTTTCTTTAAATAAAGATCAACTTAATAAAGTGGATAAAAAGCCATTCAGGAATTTTATGCATAAAAATAATTTAATTTTAAAAAATTCTTTAATGCCTCAGCTATATGTTTATTCTGTTGCTGATATGCTTAAATATAAGCAGGATATCTTGAAAAGATTGATTGATATAGTGATTGCCTGCCTGGCTTTGCTCATATTATTTCCTGTTTTTATTATAATAGCTTATAAGGTGCGGAAAAATTTAGGGTCGCCTGTTTTCTTTTATCAGGAAAGACCAGGTAAAAATGGTCAATTATTTAAAATGATTAAATTTCGGTCTATGCGGAATGCTGTAGATAAAGAGGGTAATCCTTTACCAGATAAATTCCGTATTACTCCATTTGGACAAAGGTTACGTTCTAGCAGTTTAGATGAAATGCCGCAGCTCATTAATGTTCTTAAAGGAGATATGAGTATTGTCGGACCCCGACCTCAAATGAAAGAGTTTCTTGAATATTATACTGATGAACAAATGAGACGTCACGAAGTAAAGCCAGGTATGACAGGACTTGCTCAGGTAAGTGGCCGCAATAATTTGTCTTGGGAAGAAAAATTTGCATTCGATGTAAAATATGTTGAACAGTGTAACGTGTGGCTTGATTTTAAAATCATGTTTAAAACAGCCAAAGTGATGTTGAGTCAGGAGGGAATTAATGCTCCTGATCAGGAAGTTGGTGCTGCAAGATTTTCAGGGAAAAATATACCTGAAACTCCTTTATATACCAAAGAGGTAAAATAATATGATTAAGAAATTGCTTCAGTTATTGCGGGTTTAGGAAGCTATTTTCTAGTCAGAAATGATTACGTACTAGAGAGAATGAATTTCACTATTTGTTTTTAATCCTGTATTTTTTTAAAAAGAGCTTGTTTTATCCAGCTTGGAAACTTTTAATTTGTGGCTGCTGGACAAACAATAAAAATTTTTAAAAAAGGTCATGACTGATATTTTATTTTGAGAATGTCTGCATATTGAGTCAGTAATTTAGATTTACAGTGCAGAGTTAGATAATCTATTCAGCTTGATTTGCTTAAACTATCTTGTTCAGTAGCGTTCTAATTACTGAATATCGGCTCGGTTATAATAATATTTGTTATTCATATAAATGTAAAAAGCTTCAAACAGATTTAAATTGAATGATTCTGAATCTGTTTGAAGCATGATATCTAGGTCAAAGACCTAGTCTTCATTTTTTGAAGCCTTATAGGAATAAGCATAATTATAACCATAGCCATAACCTGCACTGGAGCGCTGGATATCGTTCAAGATCACGCCATTCACCTTAACTCCAGCCTGTTCAAAGCGATTGACTGTTAATTCCAGCTCTTTCATCTGAGTCTGTGCATAACGTGCAATCAATAAATTTACACCTGCATATTGCGAGATGATTATCCCGTCAGTCACTGCAAGAATAGGTGAAGTATCAATCAGGATATGATCATATTGACTGGATAACTGAGTCAGCATTTCCCCAAATAATGGAGTACTGAGTAACTCGGATGGATTCACCGGGCTTTTACCCCGAGTCAATAGATCTAATCCTGGAATATCTGTGGCTTTGATCACTTCATTTAAAGTGGCCTGTTTATTTAAATACTCGGCTAAACCAGGCTGATGATTTTGATTAAAGTATTTATGGATATAACCGCGACGTAAGTCTGCATCAATCAAAAGCACACGTTTCTGGCTTTGTGCCAAAATTGCAGCCAGGTTAGTCGAGATAAAAGATTTACCCACTTCTGGTGCAGGCCCAGAAATCATCACAATATTGTTCCGTGCATTGCTCAAGGCAAAGTGAATGGCAGTACGCATACTACGCAAACTCTCAATCGCAATATCATCACTGTTTTTAACCGCCAGGATAGGAATATATTTTTTCTTCTTGGCCAGCTTGATATAGCCATTTTGTGCAGGCGAGCGAGGTACCGTCGCATATACCGGCAAATCTAGTTCATTTTCAATTTGACTGGAATCTTTAATGCCAGAACGTAGCATATTGCGTAGCAGTGCCAGCAAGGTTCCCAGGAAACCGCCCAAGAAGATGGATAAAATCAGGATTTGCAGTTTTTTCGGTTTGATTGGTTCTAATGGTTCAACAGCAGTATCGACTACACGTACATTACCAATTTCACCAGCTTTGGCAATTCGTAGCTGTTGATAAGAGTTTAACAGGGCAGTATAGAGCTGCTGTTTCACTTCAACTTCACGGAAGAGTTGCAAGTATCGGCGTTGCAGATCGGGTAACTGCTTTAAAGTACCTTCCAGCTGGTTAATTCTTTTGTTGATGGCAGCCAGTTGTGCATTCATCTGCTGCATCACCGGATGTTCATTGGTGTATTTGGCAGAAGCTTCAGCGACTTGCTGTTCGAGCTGTGCTTTCTGGGTTTCCAGGCTAATACTTTGGGTCAGATACAGTTCTGACTCTTTGGTGACATCGACCGTGTTGAATTGCTGACGGAAAGTATTGAATTCTCGCTCAGCTACATCCAGTTGCTGGCGCAATTCAGGTAACTGTTCATCCAGAAACTTAAGTGTTTGAGCCGTTTCTGCAGAACGACGTTCAATATTTTGCTGGCTATAGGCAGCCAGAATGGCATTGAGAACCTCAGTAATATGCTGTTTATCCGTGCCCTGATAATTCAGACCTAATACACCAGTCATTTTGCCTTTTTCTGCAACCGAGTAATTGGCGAGAATTGATTTTACGGCAGCGGGCAGAGATTGCTTGCGTACAAGATAAGGTGCCTTGAACTGGTCCTGGCTATAAATGGCAACTTTCCATTCACCACGTTCGGACTGTAATTGACTGCGCTGGTTTAATGGCGCAGAGAATACCACCTGTTCTGTGGCCGGATCAGTTAAAGTGTATTTACCCGGCTGAAAGTCTAGACGTAAATTTTTGTCATGAAAATAAGCCGGTACTTCAAACTGACGGATATCAAAGGATTTACCATTGTCCTTAAACAAAACAGATGTTTTGCTGTATTCGGTCTGATAGTCATGCGGCGATAGTAAACGGTCGGTAAAGCTGTTTTCAGTGCCAGCGATGCGTAGATCGAGGTTTAAGGCTTTAATGGCCGAACCCAGCACCAGACGCGATTTCAGCAGTTCTATTTCTGCCTGAGCCGGCTGCTTTTGCTCTATCATGTTGGATAGATCACCCAATAAGGCAGCAGAAGCTCCTTTATTCTCTTCGACCTGTACCAGTGCATCGACTGAATAGGTGTCCGGGGTGACTCTTAAATACAGCAATGCGCAGATCACGCTTAAGATGACACACAGCGCAATCAGCTTCCACTGGGCAATGAGTGAAAAAAATAATTCTTTTAAGTCTATCGTATCTTCAGTATTGCTATTTTGGCTCATAATCTTGATTTCAAATTTAAATATATTTTTTCCAGTCAGCAATACAGCTCTGTATTAACTGGCAGGTATCATCAAATACAGCTTGGTCATGCTGATAAGGGTCAGCGATATTCCTGGCTTGCCAGTGCCCCAAACGGAAGGTTTTACCTTTGGCAAAAGGCCAGGTCTGTTCAATATGTTTTTGTTGGTTTTGACTCATCACCAGAACCAGATCAGCCTGTTTAATCATCTCGGCATTCAGCTTTCGAGCGACATGCGGGCTCATATCAATGCCCAAACTTTGCATGCACAGACTGGCTTTTTCATCTGCTGCATGTCCTACCATGCCCGCAATACCCGCAGATTCAATCTTTAAATGCGGATACTGTTGTTTTAAAAAGTATTCAGCCATAGGACTACGGCAGATATTGCCAATACAGACCACCAAAATATGTTTAATCTGCATTACTGCCCCAAACGATCCAGGTTATAAAGTGCATTCGAGAATGGAATGATCTGGTTCACGACACGTTGCCAGCGTGCCAGACCTGAAGCATCGACATAGACAATGTCATTGCTGCGCATCTTGAACTGGTTGGCCAGACCGAAGTCGGCAATACTGCTCAGATCCATCTGATAAACTTCAGTGTGCACAGCATTTGGCTGACTGCGCACGATATAAATTTTGCTGCGGCTGGCAGAGAGTGGATTTAGGCCCAAACTTTCACCTAATACATCACTTAAACTCATCCCCTGATCGCGCAGTGGCAAGGACTGGTTTTTGCCAGATTCACCCATGACATAGATTTTTTGATTTTCGCGATTGTTCACATATAAAGTGTCATTTGGCTGGATCAGCAAGTTATGCAGTGAAAAACCTGCTTTTTCCAGTTCTACAGTATTCAGGGTATAGGTCTGTCCCTGACGGACCAAGGTAATGGAAGCATTATTGCCCTGTTGGGCATTTACACCACCAGCCATGCCCAAGGCCGTATAGACACTTACCGGCTGATCGCTTAAATAAAACTGACCGCCTTTGATGACATTGCCCTGAACGGAGTAGCGCTGACCCTGATAGGACAGAACCCGTACAATGACATCTGGAGTTTTTAGATAACGGGCCAACTGACTGCGCAACTCGCGGTTGACTTGGGTCAGGGATTTGCCCGCAGCCTTGTAGCGGCCAATAATTGGAAACTGGATATAACCCTGTGAGTCAATCTGATAACCGTTAGCCTGGGCAGACTGGTCACTGCTAATGGTGCTGCTTGGCGGGGTCATTTCCGGATAGGCCCATAAATAGATGGACAGGATGTCGCCCGGACTCAGACTGTAGCTACGATGTGGGGTGCTAAACAAATGGGCGTAGTCTTGTTGAATATTTTGTACAGCAGGCTGAACGGCCAGCATAGAGTCCTGGGTGAGTTTGATCACATTGACTGAAGTGCCGAGTTCGGTTTGATAAACACCTTCTGCTGGTAGGTCATAAGTTTGCAGACCAGAGGTCACTGCACAGCCGGTCAAAGTGAGACCGCAAGTCAGTAAAAAAGCCAGTTGAATTTGTCGCACATGAAATCCCGTTTTTAATATTTAATTCGTTAAATCTGCGATATTCTACCTGAGAACTTTGATTTTATTATAACAAAATGTATCTGATTTTAATTGAACAGTGAACGAAGAGAATAAGACCTGCCTGCCCATCCAAATCTTTCTCTAGAGCATTCCTGCATAAGCTTAGTTAAATATTTTCTTATTTTTTTTGTTTTTTGGTGTTAAATCACAACAGAATTTTCATGTTTTTCTGCTAGTATGCGCGCCGAAAGATTGAATCTTCATAAGTACAGTACATTAATAAGGCGTTGAAATGCTATCTATTGCAGATTTAAAAATTGCGGTGATTGGTCTAGGTTATGTGGGCTTGCCACTTGCAGTTGAATTTGGGAAAAAAGTACCTGTGGTCGGTTTTGATATCTACCAAAAACGAATTGATGAACTTAAAAGTGGCCAAGACCATACCCTCGAAGTTTCCCCAGAAGAACTCAAACAGGCAAATCAGCTCAGTTATTCAGCAAATTTAGAAGATTTAAAAAGCTGTAACTTTTTTATTGTAACTGTGCCTACCCCTATTGATGAATTTAAACAGCCAGATTTAACGCCACTTGTTAAGGCTTCGACCAGCATTGGTCAGGTGCTTAAAAAAGGCGATGTGGTGGTTTATGAGTCTACTGTCTATCCGGGTGCAACTGAAGAGACCTGTATTCCGGTTCTGGAACAGGTATCAGGCCTGAAATTCAATCAGGACTTTTTTGCCGGTTATAGTCCGGAGCGAATTAACCCGGGCGATAAATTGCACCGCGTGACCAATATTCTGAAAATCACCTCAGGTTCTACCCCTGAAGTCGCTGAATTTGTTGATCAGGTGTATAACCTGGTGATTGAGGCAGGTACGCATAAAGCGACTAGCATTAAAGTGGCTGAAGCGGCAAAAGTAATTGAAAATACTCAGCGTGATGTCAACATTGCCCTGATTAATGAGCTGGCCGTGATCTTTAATAAAATGGGAATTGATACTGAAGCCGTATTGCAGGCAGCCGGTACCAAATGGAATTTCTTGCCATTCCGTCCAGGTCTGGTCGGTGGACACTGTATTGGTGTCGATCCATACTATTTGACTCATAAGGCACAGTCTATCGGCTATCACCCAGAAATTATTTTGGCAGGTCGTCGTTTAAATGATGGCATGGGGGCTTATGTGGTTACCCAGCTGGTTAAGGCCATGATTAAGAAAAAAATTCAGGTCGAAGGCGGCAAGGTTCTGGTTTTAGGTTTAAGTTTTAAAGAAAACTGCCCGGATATTCGTAACACCAAAATTATTGATATTGTCAATGAACTGACAGAATACAATATTGCTGCCGATGTGTACGACCCATGGGTGGATGCAAGCGAAGCCCAACATGAATACGGGATTACGCCGGTCGCCAATCTGGAGCAGGGTCAGTATGACGCGGTGATTCTAGCCGTTGCCCATGATCAGTTTAAAGCCATGGGTGCCGAAGCATTACGTGCCCTGGGCAAGTCAGCACATATTTTATATGACCTGAAATATGTACTGGATCAATCTGAATCTGACCTTCGTCTGTAATTTATAGGGACCATAAACATGAGCCAATATCAAACTGTATGCGAGCAATTACAACAAGCACCAAAAACCTGGTTAATTACCGGTGTGGCAGGTTTTATTGGCTCGAATTTACTGGAAACCCTGTTAAAGCTGAACCAAAATGTGGTGGGTCTGGATAATTTTGCTACAGGTCATCAGCATAATCTGGATGAAGTGCAAAGTCTGGTCAAGCCTGAACAGTGGGCAAACTTCAAGTTTTATGAAGGTGATATCCGTAATTTTGCAGACTGCCAGCAAGCATGTGCAGGAGTGGACTATGTGTTGCACCAGGCCGCTTTAGGTTCTGTACCCCGTTCGATTGCCGACCCGATTACCACCAATGCAGCCAATATTACCGGCTTTTTAAATATGCTGACGGCTGCACGAGATGCAGAAGTCAAAAGTTTTACCTATGCCGCCAGCAGTTCAACTTATGGTGACCATCCGGCACTGCCTAAAGTTGAAGAAAATATCGGCAAGCCACTTTCGCCTTATGCGGTCACCAAATATGTAAATGAGCTGTATGCTGAAGTCTTTGCCCGAACTTACGGCTTTAAAACGATTGGTTTGCGTTACTTCAATGTCTTCGGCAAGCGCCAAGACCCGAATGGTGCTTATGCTGCAGTCATTCCAAAATGGACAGCAGCCATGATTGCCGGTGATGATGTGTTCATTAATGGTGATGGCGAAACCAGTCGTGATTTCTGTTTTATTGAAAACACGGTTCAGGCCAATATTTTGGCAGCCACTACGCAAAATGATGAAGCCAAAAATCAGGTCTATAATGTAGCAGTAGGGGATCGTACTACGCTGAATGATTTGTTTAATGCCATTAAAGCTGCGTTAAATGAAAATGGTGTGACTTATACGAAAGAGCCTGTATATCGTGATTTTCGTGCAGGGGATGTTCGGCACTCACAAGCCAGTATAAACAAAATTCAAAGTCTTTTAGGCTACGAGCCTACCAAAAAAATCAATCAAGGCATTGAATTGGCTATGGGTTGGTATGTGAATACCTTGAAATAATTTTTTTAAATTGTTTAAGAATTATTGCGACTAACCTAATTAAGTAGCTTATTAATGAAAAGTATATTAAATATTTTAAACAGAGCTAAGTGGCTATTAGGGGGGAATCTTATATTCTCTTTGTCGCAATGGCTAATTATGATTATGATTGCGAGATTAGCAAGTAAAGAGAATTTAGGACAATATGCTTTAGCTTTAGCAATAGTTTTACCTATATATGCTCTTACCAATCTACAATTGCGCCCATTGTTCATTTTAGATGATAATGGAAAAAGAAAATATAATTATAGTAATTTTTACTATTTAAGGCTCTTAAGCTCTTTTATTGGTATTTTAATTTGTATAATTTTTGGATTTTATTATAATGAAATTTTATTAATACTACTTATTGTAGCAGGAATAAAGTTTTTAGAATCTCTATCAGATATAATATATGCATTTTATAATTCTAAAGATAAAACATATCTTATAAGTAAATCATTGCTTTTAAAAGGTATGGGTGGAGTGCTCGCGTGTTTCTTGGGATTGACTTATTTTAATTTTAATTGGGCTATTTTTTTTATTCTATTAAATTATTTTCTTATTTGGTATTTTTTAGATAATAAATTTATTTTAAAAACTAAAGAAATATCACAAAAAAAACTTAATTTTAAAATATTAAATCAAGCAATACCTATGGGGGTGACTTTAGGATTAGTTACTTTACAAAGTAGTATTCCTAGAATTTTTTTGAACAATTATGAAAGTACAGAATTAGTTGGTATTCTTTCTGTTTTAAGTTATTTTGTAGTTATTGGGAGTATATTTATAAACTCAATATGTCAATATTTAAGTCCTAAAATTGTTAAATTTTGGATAAATGATATTAAGGGTTTCATAAAAAATTATATATTTATGCAAGTAATTTCACTATTGTTTGGATTTTTTGTTTTATTTTTTTGTTATTTTTTTGGGAATATAATTTTAAACCTTGTATATGGTGAAAAATTTATAGAATATGGAAAAGAACTGAATTTAATAATGTTCTCAGGAATTTTCCTGTATTTATCTACAGTAAATGGCTTTACCCTGACTTCAATAGGTTATATAGGGAAGCAAGTATATATTTTTAGTTTTATCGTATTAACAACATTGTTATCTTCTTATATTCTAATACCTAGATTGGGTATAGATGGCGCAATATATTCCATGGTTATTGCATATTTTACTCAATTTATAGTTACTTCTTTAGTAATTATTTATAAATTAAGATGCAAAACTAATTCTTGGGAGAAAAAAAGTGGTTGATATAGCATTATTTATTCCTTCACTCAATGGTGGAGGTGCAGAACGTGTAATGCTAATATTAGCAAATACTTTGGTTGAAAAAGGTTATGCTGTTGATCTAGTTTTAGTAAAAGCTAAAGGAGCATTTCTAAAAGATGTATCAAAAAATGTGAGAATAGTAGATCTTAATTCTTCAAGAACATTATTTTCAATTATTCCTTTGGTAAATTATTTAAAAAAAGAAAAACCTAAAGTAGTAATGTCAGCAATGCATTATGTAAATATAATTTTATTAATTGCAAAAAAAATAAGTCGGGTTAAATTTAAATTAGTGATTAGTGAACATAGTACATTATCTTATAGTTTATCTAATTCATCTTTTACCAATCAAGTACTAAAGAAATTAATGCATAATATGTATCCTTATGCTGATGCAATTATTGCAGTTTCAAAAGGGGTTGCAGATGATTTAGTTAAGGTATTGAAACTCAAAGATAAAAAAGTTAATGTTATTTATAACCCAGTTGTAACAAAAGAGCTTCTAGTAAAAAGAAATGAATCAATAAATCATCCATGGATTAAAAATAATATACCTTTTATTCTTGGGGTGGGGCGTTTGACTAAAGCTAAAAATTTTCATTTATTAATTAATGCATTTGCAAAAATAGAAAAGGATATCAATGCGCATTTAGTAATACTTGGGACCGGTGAGCTTGAATCAGAGTTAAAAGAACTTGTTTATCATTTAGGTTTAGAAGAAAAAATTCATCTATTAGGATTTGTAGAAAATCCTTATTCTTGGATGAAAAAAGCTGAATTATTTGTTTTATCCTCATCATGGGAGGGATTTGGTAATGTATTGGTTGAAGCGATGGCATGTGGTACATCTGTTATAAGTACAAATTGCCCGAGTGGTCCAGAAGAAATTCTAGAAAATGGAAAGTTAGGTGTACTTGTACCTGTTAATAATACTGAAGAAATGGCATTTGCGATTAAAAATGAAATAAATAGTAGAAAATCGAGACCTAATTTATCATTATCTAAGTACGATCCTTCATTTATTTCAAGTCAATATGTAGAACTGTTTTTTAAGAAAGATATTTAATCATGATGCAATTATTAAAAAAATACTCTTGGTATGGTTTGCTTCCAATAGCAATTATATTGATGTTTGTATTTAATAACAGTTCTTATTCATATTCTGTCTATTTTTCTATTTTTTCCTCTATTTTCTTTTCTATATTTATTTTAATAAGAAAAAATACTGTTGTTGTAAAAGTTGAAATATTCTTTATTATGTTATTGTGCTTATTTTTTTGGGCAACTGTAACTTCTTTTTTTGCAGATCAATATATTTCTTCATCAATTGTAAGAAGTTTTTTAGTATTTTTTCCTTTGATACTCCTTTATTTAGCCTTAAATCAATATAAGGATTTGGCTCAAGTTTTTAATTTATTTTCTTACTTATTTGTTATTTATTCTTTATTTTTATCAGTAGTTGCAATTATATTATTTTTTTGGGGGGATGTTGGTAGTAATGGGAAAAATAGTATTCAATTTTTAGCTTTTGGGCCTTTTTCTATTTCTCAAGTAATTATGGGTAGTTCTTTAGCCCCTAGAGTTAGCTCCTTAACACCTAATCCGAATACTTTTGCAGGGATAAATACTATAGGTATTCCATTATTGGTATATTTGTATAGAAACAATACTGTTAAATTTAAATATTTTATTCTTATATTTTCTTTTTTAGTTGTAGGTGTTTTTTTAACTTTATCCCGTGCGGGGATGGCTGCCGTAATATTGTCTTTGATTGTTTTATATACCCTCGATAGAAATTTTTTAAAGTTTTTTAAAAAATCTCTTTTTATAGTAATTAGTATTTCTTTTTTATATTTAATAGTAGGTAAAATAGTTGATTATTATAATAATTTTAGGAATGAAGTTGGGTTAAGCGATCGGGATTTAGCATGGAAGGAAATGATCTTTTCTATTGAAAATAATTTATTTACTGGTATAGGGTTTGGAGTATCATCAGAAAAATTATTTGGAAATTTAGAAGATGTCGGTAGTGGTCATAATAGTTATCTGATTATTACTTCTGAGATTGGTTTAATTGGTTTTTTACTATTTTTGTGTATTTGGGTTATTTTTTTGTTAAAATCTTTTAATGTTTATTTTTATAGTGAATATTATAAGAACATAGCATCAACTATTATTGCTGTGAATTTTTCATGGATAATAATTCAAACTTTTGAAGGTCAATTTTTAAGATTCCATGCTGTAAATTATGTTTTCTTTTTTATGGGGATGATGATGTGTATCTTAAATAAAAAATCATTTCAAAAGAGAATATATAAAGAGGTAACTTGAATTGTCTAAAAGTATAATTTTTATATTTCCAACATCACAATTAGGTGGTGCTGAAAGAATTATGTTTAACTTAGCAAAATATCTTGATGCTATTAATTATGAAGTGGTTTTGTTTATTCTCTCAAATGGTAGAAATCCTGTATTAGATGTTTATTCTAAAGAATCTAATATGAGGGTTATTTACTGTGACTCATGTAATGATAAGAATTTATTTTCTTATCTGCAGCTTTTTAAGATAATTAAAATAAATAATTTTGATTTTATATTTACATCTCATATTATTACTAATGCATTAGTGAGTTTATTTTTGAAAACATCAAAACTAAATTCAAAATTAATTTCTCGTGAATCTACTGTCCCTTTCAAACGATTTTCTGGATACAAAATCTTTGTTATAAAATTATTATATAAATTTTTTTACGGAAAACAGAGCCTTTTGATTTTTCAAACGGATTTCATGAAAAAATCTTTATTTGAAAATTTAGGTTATTTACCAGTAAAGAATTGTATGGTTATACCTAATTGTGTAGATATAGATAATATAAAAAAGCAAATAATAAATTCAAATTTCTCATATAACGAGGATGTTCTAACAATTGTCGCTTGTGGTAGATTTATTGAATTAAAACAATTTGATTTATTAATTAAAGCATATTCTGACTTTATCTCAAGTTATAAAAAGCCTACTAGATTTATTTTGGTAGGAGATGGTCCAATGAAAAATGAACTAGTAGCATTATCTGAAAAATTAGGTATAGCTGATAATATAATATTTACTGGTAACGTTAAAAATCCGTCAGCATATTTTTCTATAGCGGATATCGGAATTATATCTTCAACTATTGAAGGTTTTCCTAATGTTATTTTAGAAATGATGATTGCAGGTACAAAAAAGATTGTATCTACACCTTGCACTCCAGCGATTTATAATTTACCTAATATTTTGATTTCTAATGGGTGTACTGAGAAAGATATGTCAGAAGCTTTAATTGAGTCCGCAAATAAAAAAGAAGATAATTCTTTTTTATACAAAAAGTATATTCAGGAATTTAGATCTATTAATTCTTTTTGGAACAAAGTCATTGAGAATATATAAATGAAATTTTTAATGATCAGTAGTTTTCTCCCTTCAGTACTTAACTTTCGTGGAAAGTTACTCGAAGCGATTCATCAGAAAGGCTATGAAATCCATATTATTGCACCTGATTTGCCTTCTTTCCCTAGCGAACATGAAAAACTCCTAGATTTAGGTTATTTCATACATGAAGTTTCCATGCAACGCACAGGCACTAATCCGGTAGCAGACTTAAAAACCTTAGGAAGCATGTATACGCTCATAAAAAAAATCAAACCTGATTATGTTCTATCTTATACGATCAAGCCGGTGATCTATGGAACACTCGCCGCGTGGCTCGCAAAAGTACCGCATCGCTATGCCTTAATTACAGGTTTAGGCTATGCATTTCAAAATGTAGAAACTCAAGGTAAGCGTAGTATTTTTCAGAAACTGGTTCATGGTTTATACCAGCAAGCATTATCGCGCAGTCATAAGGCATTTTTCCAAAATCCAGATGACCTGAAACTTTTTCAGGATTTAAAGCTTTTAACCGTTCAAACGCCTACAGTGGTAGTGAACGGTTCTGGGGTTAATGTTGCCGACTTCAATGTATTGCCTTTGCCTCTAACTGCTGATCAAAAAATTAAAATATCCTTCTTGCTGATTGCACGTTTACTGGGAGATAAAGGTGTCCGTGAATATGCCGAAGCAGCAAAAATTATCAAACATAAATATCCGCATGTGGAATTTAATCTGGTGGGCTGGATTGATGAAAATCCTTCGGCCATTCGCCAGCAAGAATTGGATCAATGGGTGGCCAGTAACACATTAAACTACTGGGGGAAACTATCCGATGTTCGTCCGGCAATTGCAGAAAGCTCGGTGTATGTGTTGCCATCGTATCGTGAAGGCACACCCCGTACAGTTTTAGAGGCCATGGCAATGGGCCGGGCAATTATAACCACGGATGCACCAGGTTGTCGTGAAACTGTTACCGATGGCGATAACGGCTTTCTGGTTGAAGTAAAATCCGTGGAAAGTTTAGTAAAAGCAATGGAGAAACTCATTCTTCAGCCAGGGCTGATCGCTAAAATGGGAAGTCGCTCCCGAGAAATCGCACTTTATAAATACGATGTACATCAGGTAAACACACATATGATGCAAGAAATGGGTTTGATCTAAATGCTAAAACGCCTTCTCGATATTATCATCGCTTCCATCGCCCTGATCCTGCTTTCACCACTTTATGCCTTTGTAGCTTATAAAGTGAAAAAAAATCTGGGCTCTCCGGTCTTGTTTCGCCAGGTGCGTCCCGGTTTACACGGCAAGCCCTTTGAAATGATCAAGTTCCGCACTATGAAAGATGCTGTGGACGAGCAGGGTAACCCATTGCCGGACAGTGAGCGTTTAACGCCTTTTGGTCAAATGCTGCGTTCTACCAGTCTGGATGAAATGCCGGAACTGTGGAACGTGATTAAAGGCGATATGAGTATTGTCGGCCCACGCCCACTGTTGATGGAATACCTGCCGCTTTACAGCCCTGAACAGGCCAAACGCCATGATGTACGACCGGGTATGACGGGTCATGCGCAGGTCAATGGCCGCAATGCCATTGGCTGGGAAGAAAAATTCAAGCTGGATACCTGGTATGTGGAAAATCAGTCCATCTGGCTCGACTTTAAAATCATGTTTAAAACGGTACATAAAGTTTTAGCAAAAGATGATATCAGTGCCGAGGGTGAAGCGACCATGACCAAATTTACCGGTACAAAAACGGACAATTTCCATGATTGAAATCTATGCCGTCTATGGCGCTTCAGGTTGTGGCCGAAGCTTGATGCCTGTGGCTCGCCAGCAATTACAGCGTCAGAATATAAATGCCGAAATCTATTTTATAGATGACAGTCTGATCGAAGAAATGACGGTTAATGGACATAGCGCGTTAAATTATGCAGCATTTAAAAATCTAAAGGCTGATAGAAAGTCAGTTCTCATTGCGATTGCCAATAGTCAGATCCGTGAAAAAATAGCTAGAAAACTTGAACAAGATGCAATTGAGCTATGGGCGGTTCAGGCAGATAATGTCGTGCGCATGGATGCAATAGAAATTGCCCCCGGTGCTGCTTTAAGCCCGTTTGTGACCCTGACTTCCAACATCAAGATTGGTAAATGTTTTCATGCCAATTTATATAGTTATGTTGAGCATGATTGCATCATTGGCGATTACGTCACCTTTGCTCCCGGGGTGAAATGCAATGGCAATATCCATATCGAAGATCATGCCTATATTGGTACAGGTGCCGTGATTAAACAGGGCACGCCAGACCAGCCTTTAGTGATTGGTAAGGGTGCGGTAGTGGGTATGGGTGCTGTGGTCACCAAAAGTGTGCCAGCGGGCGTGACGGTCATCGGTAATCCGGCACGGATTTTAGAGAAAAAATAAGTTTTTAAATTTTAAAAATTCAGGAAACATCATGTTAAATACTGCATTTGAACCATGGCCAAGTTTTACTCAGGAAGAAGCGGATGCGGTTTCCCGGGTTTTGTTGTCGAATAAAGTCAACTACTGGACCGGACAGGAATGCCGCGAGTTTGAAAAAGAATTTGCCCGGTTCGCAGAAACCCAGTATGCAGTGGCATTGGCCAATGGAACTGTAGCACTTGATGTCGCACTCAAGGCATTAGGTATTGGCACAGGGGATGATGTGATTGTCACCTCACGTACCTTTCTGGCCTCGGCCAGCTCCATTGTGACAGCTGGGGCAAACCCGGTCTTTGCCGATGTCGAACTGGACTCCCAAAATATCTCCCGCCGTACCATTGAAGCGGTGATCACACCCAATACCAAGGCCATTATCTGTGTGCATCTGGCAGGCTGGATGTGCGACATGGACCCGATCATGCAGCTGGCTACCGATAAAGGCCTGTATGTAATCGAAGACTGTGCACAGGCGCATGGCGCGAAATATAAAGGTAAATCTGCCGGTTCAATCGGTCATGTTGCGGCCTGGTCCTTCTGTCAGGACAAGATTATGACGACAGGCGGTGAAGGCGGCATGGTCACCACCAATGACGAAACCCTGTGGAAAAAGATGTGGTCCTATAAAGATCATGGAAAGAACTTTGACAGTATTTATAACAAGCAGCATCCACCGGGTTTCCGCTGGCTGCATGACTCCTTTGGCACCAACTGGCGCATGATGGAAATGCAGGGTGTGATCGGCCGTATTCAGCTGAAAAAAATGCCGGAATGGACTGCAAAACGCCTTGCCAATATGGAAAAAATTTATGCGGCATTTGCAGATAGTCCATATTTTAGCGTACATCGTCCATCCGATGATTATGTGCATGCTGCCTATAAATGTTATGTGCAGGTCAATATCGATGCTTTGCCTGAAGGCTGGTCACGTGACCGGATTATGCAGGAAATCAGTGCGCAGAATGTGCCTTGTTTCAGTGGCTCCTGTTCAGAGGTCTATCTGGAACATGCATTTGATGGCACGCCATGGCGTCCAGCACAGCGTTTGAAAAATGCGCAACAATTGGGTGAAACCAGTCTGATGTTTTTAGTTCATCCTACTTTAAGTGATGAAAGTATTAACAAAACAGTCACCGCAATTCAACAAGTTATTAATAGAATAGTTGCTTAAACTTTAAGAAGATAAGTGCACCGTGTTCGGTGCATTTAACTTATATAGAATATGTTTTTAAGTTACTCATCGCATTGTGACTTATTAAAAATTTATTAGAATTGAGACAACGCATCCAGTGAAATCGATCATTACGCCTTTCGTAGAATCACCACGAGCCGCCAAACTTGCATTTTTAATTATTCTAGATTTTTGTGCTTTTCCTGTCTTGATCTGGCTGTGTTATGCCATTCGCCGTTTTGATTTAGGTGCAGAAGTGGTACCGGATCTGGCTTTTGGTGCAGTTTGGGTCAGTGTAATTGCAGTCGTGTCCCTATTCGTGTGTGGGGTCTATCGCTTTATTGTCCGTACTTATAATGAAGTGTTTATGATCAAGATGGGACTGGCGACAGCATTGACTGTCGCTGGTCTTTATGCCCTGGCTTATTTTACCCCGGCCTTTATTCCGACCTCTATTCCACTCATGTTTGGCTTTATGATGTTTGCCTGGATCTGGTTTAGCCGGGGCATCATCCGTTTTATTATCCGTTCCTATTTGCAGGCCGACGTACAGAAAAAACGCATTGCGATTTATGGTGCGGGTCATGCAGGCCAACAAGTCGCTGCTGCACTGTATCGTTCCAATGAGCATTTACCCGTTATGTTTATTGATGACAAACGCTCCTTGACCGGACAGCAGCTAGGTCGACTCAAAGTCTATGATGCCCAGACTGCTTTAAAACTCATGCGCAAACAAAAAATTGATGAAATCCTGATTGCCTTGCCTTCAGTAGGGCGGGTCCGTAAAAGTGAAATCATCAAGTTTTTAGAACCGGCACATTTAAAAATTACCGAGATTCCGGGGCTGACCAAACTGGTGGATGGTGAAATCCGAATTTCTGATATTCAGGAAGTGGATATTATCGATTTGCTGGGGCGTGATCCGGTGCCGCCAGTGCCGGAGCTGCTGGCCAGAAACATTAAAGATAAAGTGGTGATGGTCACCGGTGCGGGTGGTTCGATTGGTTCAGAACTCTGCCGCCAGATCATTAAAAACCAGCCGGCCAAACTGGTTATTTATGAACTGACTGAATTCGCACTGTATAGTATTGAAAAAGAGTTACGCCTTAGCGCTAGCTGTGAAATTATTCCGATTCTGGGCTCTGTACTGGATGAATCCAAGCTGGAGCGGGTGATTGAACAATATGGCGTACAGACTGTTTATCATGCTGCCGCCTATAAACATGTCCCGCTAGTGGAGTGTAATCCTTTAGCAGGGCTGAAAAACAACGCCGTCGGAACCGCCTTTAGTGTGAATGCTGCGGTGAAGAAAGGCGTCGAAACCTTTGTGTTAATTTCAACCGATAAGGCGGTACGTCCCACCAATGTGATGGGGGCGACCAAGCGTATGGCCGAGCTGTATTGTCAGGCCATGGCGGAAGCCCAGAACCAGACCCAGATCAGTATTGTGCGCTTTGGTAATGTGCTCGGTTCTTCGGGTTCGGTGGTACCGCTGTTTAAACAGCAGATTGCCAAGGGTGGACCGATTACCGTGACTCATCCGGAAGTGACCCGGTTCTTTATGACCATTCCGGAGGCTTCACAACTGGTGATTCAGGCCGGTGCTTTGGGTACCGGTGGAGACGTATTCCTGCTGGATATGGGCGAACCGGTACGGATTCAGGATCTGGCACGACAAATGATTGCGCTGAGCGGACTCAAGGTTCGAGAAGAAAAAAATCCAGATGGTGATATTGAAATTCAATATAGCGGATTACGTCCGGGCGAGAAGCTTTATGAAGAGCTGCTGATTGACGAAGAAAATACGGAAATTACCGCGCATACGCGTATTCTGCGTTCTGTCGAAAAACATTATCCATTGGCAGAAATTCTGGCAGTATTTAACCGTATACATGAACTTACCGCGACTCAGGCCGATATTGAATGGGCACTGGCACAACTGGAACATTATGTCGACGGTTATGTACGCGGTAACGAAATTAAAGTGAACTAGGTTTTTATAGATATGATCAAAAAAGCAATTCTCCCTGTGGCGGGTCTAGGTACGCGTTTCTTACCTGCCAGCAAATCCATTCCGAAAGAGATGGTGACTGTCGTGGACCGCCCTGCGATTGAATATGTGGTCCGTGAAGCGGTTGCTGCTGGAATTGAGCAGATTATTCTGGTGACCCATTCTTCCAAGGCTTCGATTGAAAACTATTTTGACCGTAACTTTGAGCTTGAAACCACCCTTGAGCAAAAAAACAAAACCGACCTGCTGAAAGAAATTACGGAGATTCTGCCTGCAGGCGTGAGTGTGATTAGTGTACGCCAGCCACAGCCTCTGGGTCTGGGCCATGCAGTACTGTGTGCCAAAGCAGTGATTGGCGATGATGATTTCGCGGTGTTGTTGCCGGATGTGCTGGTCAAGGATCAGGATCCGGAAAATGATCTGGCACGCATGATTCAGCGTTATGCTCAGTCTCAGGCTTCACAAATCATGGTGGAAGCGGTACCTGAACATCTGGTCGACCAGTATGGCATTGTGGATGTTGCCGCCTCGCCTGAGGAAGGGGAAAGTATCGTCATGCAGGGAATCGTCGAGAAACCGGCGGTCGGTACTGCACCTTCAAATCTATCTGTGGTCGGACGTTATATTCTGCCGGCAAAAATCATGCAGCTTTTGGAACAGACCCCACGCGGGGCAGGTAATGAAATCCAGCTCACTGATGCGATTGCCATGCTGCAGCAAACCGAAGCCGTAGAAGCCTATCGTATGAAAGGTCAGACCTTCGACTGTGGCAGCAAGTTAGGTTATTTAAAGGCTGTTTTACATTATGGTATCGATCATCCTAAACTTGGTAGCGAGTTTAAAGCATTGATTCAGGAACTTGCTTTATAAGAAAGGAATATTATGAAAGTCGCAGTATTGGGAAAAACCTTATTTTCTGGAGTCATGTCGGCTCTTTTATCTGAGTGTGGTCACCCGGTGGTCTGGTGTAACAGCTTCAATGCAGATGAGTCGGCCCGGCCCTATTTCCAGGATGAGTCTCTACAACAATTACTGCAAAAACAGGAAAAATCTGGCTTTTTAAACTGTTGCGATTTTCAGCATCTGGATTTTAATCAGGATGTTTTTTTCTTTAGTTTTAATGCGACTGAAGAACAGCAGGCATTTCAGATGCTGGACACCATCCGGCATGCCTGTTTTGCCCATCCCAAACTGATGATTAATGCTTCGACCTTTGGCTTGCATGGCACGCAGCGCTTTCAGCAGTTGCTGCCGAATGATGACTGGATTTATCTGCCAGATATTATTCAGGAAGGAAATGCACTACGTAGCTTTACTCAGGCCACCCAGCTGATTGTGGGCTGTGATCATGCAGATATACAGCCTAAAATCAAAGAACTCTTACGCCCATTATTTCCACGCGCGCAGCAGTATCTATTTATGCCGGTTCTGGATGCCGAATTTACCAAGCTGAGTATTTCCGGCATGTTGGCCACCCGGATCAGTTATATGAATGATCTGGCCAGTGTGGCAGAAAAGCTTGGCATTGATATTGAACAGGTGCGGCAAGGCATGGCTGCAGACAACCGGATTGGTTCTGCCTATCTGTTCCCCGGCGTTGGGTTTGGTGGAGAGAATTTCTCCCATGATATCCGGACGCTTACTCACGCCGTGGCAGATTCAGGGGTAAAAAACCAGCTGCTGGAACAGGTCTGGGACATTAACGAACAGCAAAAAGAATTATTGTTCCGTAAACTCTGGAACTATTTCCGTGGAGACTTGAAGGGTAAAGTCATTGCGATCTGGGGTGCAGCCTTTAAGGAAAATACCCCCAGTATCCAGCAGTCTCCGGTACATGCCATGCTGACCGCTTTGTGGGCACAAGGCGTGACGGTCAAGCTACATGACCCTCAGGCCATCGCAAATATTGAAAAGGTCTATGGGCCACGGGAAGACCTGATCCTGTGTAAAGACCAGTATCAGGCCGTGGAAGGGGCGCATGCCTTGTGTCTGATTACGGCATGGAAACAGTATGGCAGTCCGGATTATCCGTATCTAATCAAACTAATGCAGCATCCCCTGATTCTGGATGGGCGTAATCTGTATGATCCGACGTATGTCAAGACACGTGGTTTTAATTATATTGGGGTAGGACGTTAATGTTGAGCCATTTTAATCCAAATCTCGACACTGAAACTGTGTGTCAGAAACTCGCCTCGAATAAAGAACAGCTTCAGTCTGAGCATTTGCGGGAGCTGTTTGCTGCTGACCCGGAGCGCTTTAATCGATATTCTATCCAGTTTGAACAACTGCTGTTTGACTATAGCAAACACAGAATCAATCAAAATGTGCTGCAGGGCCTGATCGAATGGGCCGATGCACAGAACCTCAGATCCTGGATTGGCTCCCTATTTTCCAATCAAAAAATCAACTATACCGAGCAGCGTGCTGCCATGCACTGGGCACTGCGCCTGCCCAAACAGGATCAACAGCATGCTGATCTGGCAGCTGATGTACATGCCCAGCTGGAACGGATGTATGCCCTGGTGGAACAGATTCATGCCGGACAGCGCCGCGGTGCTACCGGTGAAGTGATTCAAGATGTGGTCAATATTGGTGTTGGCGGATCAGATCTGGGTCCCTTGATGGTCACGCACGCTTTATCTGATTTTAAATACCAGTCTGCCCAGCCACTCAACGTACATTTTGTTTCGACCATGGATGGCAGTCAGCTGTCCGAGCTGTTGCATCAGCTGCGTCCGGAAACGACACTGTTTATTATTTCCTCCAAATCCTTCGGCACCATTGATACTCTGACCAATGCCCAGACGGTACGCTTATGGCTGGAAAAGACTTTAGGCCAGCATCCCTATATTCTTAAGCATCATTTTATTGGGGTATCGACCAAACCGGAAAAAATGACGGCGTGGGGTATCGCACCGGAAAACCAGTTATTGCTTTGGGACTGGGTTGGCGGGCGTTATTCACTCTGGTCCTGTATCGGACTGCCAATTGCCTTGAGTATCGGGATTGAAGGCTTCAAGCAGCTGCTGGCGGGTGCCTATGCCGTGGATCAGCATTTCCAGTACCAGCCTTTTGAGCGCAATATTCCGGTATTGATGGGATTATTAGGAGCTTGGAATACCAATTTTCTGGATATCCAGACCCATGCAATTCTACCTTATGATGGCCGACTGAAATATTTTGCCTCCTATCTGCAACAGCTGGAAATGGAATCCAACGGTAAGTCAATCCAGCGCAATGGGGAGAAAGTCCAGTTCGATACCTGTCCGATCATCTGGGGTGAGGTGGGGCCGAATGCCCAGCATGCCTTCTATCAGTTATTGCATCAGGGCACTCAGTCAGTCAGCTGTGATTTTATTGCGCCGGTAGAGCGTTATAACAGCCAGCAATATACCTATGTAGACAGTGCCGAAGCATTGGTAGAACAACATCATTTGGCCTTATCCAACTGTCTGGCGCAATCGCGCTTACTGGCTTTTGGTAATGAAGCCCTAGATCAGGCTGAACTGGCGAGCTTGCCAGCCTATAAACAGTATGAAGGTAATCAACCGAGCAGTACCCTGTTATTGCAGGAGCTCAATCCCTACAGTTTAGGCATGCTTATTGCACTCTATGAACATAAGGTATTTGTCCAGTCGGTGCTGTGGAATATCAATCCGTTTGACCAGTGGGGCGTGGAAAAGGGCAAGGAAATTGCCAACCAGTTACTGCCCATCCTGAATGGTGAGCAGGCTGACTTGAGTGGTCTGGATGGGTCTACCCAAGGCCTCATTAAGGTTCTATTAGGAAAGTAAAATGGCAAAAATTCTGGTCACAGGCGGGGCAGGCTATATTGGTTCACATACCTGTGTGGAATTGCTGAATGCCGGACATGAGGTCGTTGTACTGGATAATCTGTGTAATAGCTCAGCTGAATCCTTAAACCGTGTAGAAAAGCTAACCCAGAAAAGTCTGACCTTTGTGGAAGGTGATATTCGGAATAGCCAGTTACTCGATCAGGTCTTTCAGCAAAATTCGATTGATGCAGTGATTCATTTTGCCGGACTGAAAGCCGTTGGTGAGAGTCAGCAGATTCCTTTGGACTATTTTGACAACAATATTGCTGGTTCCATCAGTCTGGTTCAGGCGATGCAGCGCGCACAGGTATTTAAACTGGTTTTCAGCTCTTCAGCCACGGTATATGGGGAAAATAATCCGTCTCCCTATCAGGAAGACATGCCCTTAAATATGCCGAATAATAATTATGGTTACACCAAGTTGGTTGTTGAGCAGTTAATGGAAAAGTTATCTATCGCTGATGAACGCTGGTCGATTGCATTATTGCGTTATTTTAATCCGGTCGGTGCGCATAAAAGCGGACAGATTGGTGAAGATCCATTGGGTATTCCCAATAACCTGATGCCTTTTGTGACGCAAGTGGCGGTAGGTCTGCGTGAAAAGCTGTGTATTTTCGGGAATGATTACGACACGGCTGATGGTACCTGTGAACGTGACTTTATTCATGTGGTGGATTTGGCGAAAGCACATGTTTTAGCCCTTCAGAATCGTTTAAATCATCAAGGCTGCCGGGCCTGGAATATTGGTATGGGCCAACCGATATCGGTATTAACCCTGAAAGATACTTTTGAGAAAGTGAATCAGATCCAGATTCCATTTGAGTTTGCTGAACGACGTGCCGGTGATCTGGCAAGTTTCTATGCAGACAATGCGCGTGCAGTAAAAGAGTTGGGCTGGACACCCGAATATGGCTTGGAGGATATGCTCGCCGATAGCTGGAAATGGCAGAAGCAGAATCCCAAAGGATATGGATCATAGATATGAATTTTATTTATGGGGTTATTTGTCATCAACTTACCCATTCACTGGTTTTCCTGGTGAATGAGCTGCTGAAAAGTCCTCATAGTATGATTCTTATTCATGTCGATCAGCAAGCCGACCTTGCCTCATTTCATACTCAATTCGGACAGCATGATCAGGTATATTTTTTAGCAGACCGGACAGATGTACGATGGGGCAGCTATAGCCAAATCGAGGTTATGTTAAAACTCCTGCAGGAAGCGCAAAAATATGATTACGGCTATTTTTTCTTCCTGTCTGGAGATGACATTCCTTTATGTTCCAATACAGCAAGAGAATTATTTCTAGAAAAAGAATACCAAAAACAGACCGAGTTTGTGGGTCATGATGATTTAGCAGATGATGTGGAACAACGGGTTAATGTCCTGTATTTACCGATTATGTATCAGAAAGCTAAATCACCATTATTTCAGTTCCTGAACAGATGGGCATTATGGTATTGCCGGCACTTCCGTAAACAGGATATTTCTCATTTACCTAAACTATATAAAGGTTCAAACTGGATTACTCTCACCGATCAGGCGGTGACATTTATTCTGGATTATCTGGAAGCGAATCCGGATTATGCAAAAACCTTTAAATCTTCACTCTGTGCAGATGAAATCTTTTTCCATACCATTATTTATAATTCCCATTTTCAGCAACGCATCTATCATGCCCAGCATAGGATAGAGGATTGTGAAACAGGGCTAAGATATATTGACTGGGATTCCGGGCCGGACTATCCAAGAACTTTAGATGTGTCTGATTTTGATAAAATGAAGCAGTCAGGCATGCTGTTTGCGCGAAAAATGAACACAAATATCACAGTGGATATACTCGAAAAACATTTTCCATAAAAGCTTCAGGCCGGAAAAGTACCCTAAAAACTGGAGTCTTTTCTCTGGTTTAAAGGATACTGTTTTCAGGTTTTTTTGAGGACTTAAGCTTCGCCCTGGATCAGCTGGGTCAGCTCATCAACATAGTCCTGCATTGGGCGTGGATTATGATCACGGCGGCTTTCAATATTCAAACGCAATAATGGTTCAGTATTGGAGGCGCGCACATTAAAACGCCATGTGCCAAAATTCAGGCTGACCCCGTCGGTCTGGTCAATTTCTGGTTTTTGATCGGCATAATGATCGAAAAGTTTTTGGATGGTTGCCTGGGTATCGGCCACTTTAAAATTAATTTCACCTGAGCATGGGAACTTGGCGATCATTTCTTCCACAAGAGAAGATAAGGATTTTCCTGTTTCAGACAGTACCGCCATAGCCAGTAACCATGGAATCATGCCGCTGTCACAGTAAGCAAAATCACGGAAATAGTGATGAGCACTCATTTCCCCGCCATAAGCCGCATTATGTTCACGCATGACATCTTTAATGAAGGCATGCCCTGATTTTGATTGGACGGTAATCCCCTGATACTGCTCCACCACATCCAGTGTATTCCAGACCAGACGCGGGTCATGGACAATTTTTTCACCAGACTGCTTCAGCAAGAATGCCTGCGCCAGAAGGCCAACAATATAATAACCTTCAATGAACTGACCTTTTTCCTCGAACAGGAAGCAGCGGTCAAAATCGCCATCCCAGGCAATGCCCATATCCGCACCATGCTGAATGACCGCATCACGGGTGCTATCACGGTTTTCAACCAGAATTGGATTCGGGATGCCATTCGGGAAGTTACCATCGGCCTCATTGTGAATTTTGACAAATTCAACCGGGATCTGTAGTTGTTGAAACTTCTGTTCAAGTGCATCCACCACATGACCTGCGGCACCATTACCGGCATTCATCACCAGTTTCATCGGGCGGATTTTTGCCGGATCGATATAGGTCATCAGGTGGTCGATAAATTCTGGCAGGATATTATATTTTTCCGTATGACCTTTTTGGCTAACTTCAAGGAATTGCCCTGATTCGGCCAAGGCCTGGATTTCTTTCAGACCGGTATCTGCACTGATCGGGCGGGCATTTTCACGCACCAGCTTCATGCCATTATAGTCCATCGGGTTATGGCTGGCAGTAACTTCAATACCACCCTGGACATCCAGGTTAAAAGCCGCGAAATAAACTTCTTCGGTCCCGGTCATGCCAAGATCCAGCACATTGACCCCGGCATCATTCAAGCCGCGAATGGTGGCCTGTTTTAGCTCTTCACTGCTGAGTCGTATATCACAACCAATGGCTACTGTTTTAGGTTGATAAATCTGTCCATAAGCCCGGCCAATTTTGTAGGCAATTTCTTCGTTGAGTTCTGTGCCGAGTTTGCCGCGAATGTCATAGGCTTTGAAGCAAGTCAGTTTTGTCATTTAGAGGCTCTCCATTTAGAAGAAAAAAGGCCGGTTTCCCAGCCTCGATTCAATTTTAATTATTCTACAGTAACCGATTTTGCCAGGTTACGGGGCTGATCCACATCCGTACCACGTAGCACTGCCACATGATAAGAGAGTAACTGCACCGGGATGCTATACACAATCGGTGCCAGTACTGCATTGACTGACGGAATATGGACCACATGCTTGCGCTCTTTAGCTTTAATGCCACTGTGCTCATCAGCAAAAACAAACAGTTCACCACCACGTGCCTGAACTTCTTCCATATTGGATTTGAGCTTGTCCAGCATGTCATCCTGTGGTGCCAGAATCACCACCGGCATGTCATTGTCGACCAGTGCCAATGGCCCATGTTTCAGCTCACCTGCAGCATAACCTTCCGCATGAATATATGAAATTTCTTTCAGCTTGAGTGCACCTTCCAGCGCGATCGGGAAGTGCGTACCACGACCCAGGAACAGGCAGTGCTGCTTCTCAACAAAAAGTTCAGAAAGGCGTAAAATTTCATCATCATGACGCAAGGTATCCAGCATGACTTTAGGCATATGCCAAAGTCCTGTGGTAATTTCCGTCATTTTTTCTGTAGAAATAGTATTTTTTACAGAACCGATTTTCAGTACCAACAGCATCAAGGCGGCAAGCTGGGTGGTAAAGGCTTTGGTGGAAGCCACGCCAATTTCAGGACCAGCTAAAGTCAGCAGGCTGAAATCTGTTTCACGTACCATCGAAGAGGTTGCCACGTTACAGATCGTCATCGTGCTAATGTCCAGGCCTTTGGCAGTTGCACGTTTCTGTGTATCACGCAAGGCAGCCAAGGTATCGGCAGTTTCACCGGACTGGGAAATACATATATATAGCGTATTATTCACAATCACCGGAGTGCGATAACGGAACTCGCTGGCAATCTCGACCTGGCAAGGCAGATCAATCAGCTGTTCAAACCAGTATTTGGCGATCATACCGGCATGATAGCTGGTACCGCAGGCAATAATCTGGATTTGCTGGATTTTTGAGAAGTCATGTTCTGCATTGGTCAGGAAGTCTTCACGCAGTTCATGACCATTTAATGCTTGTGAAATGGTCTGCTGGATTGCTTCCGGCTGCTCATAAATTTCCTTGAGCATATAGTGCTTGTATTCACCTTTAGAAGCATTGCTGACGGCAGCATCCAGTTCCTTGACCGGACGATCGACCAGTTGACCATCGACAAAGACTTCAATCGTGGTACGGGTCAAACGGGCAATATCACCTTCTTCAAGATAAATAAAACGATTGGTAATTGGAAGCAATGCCAACTGATCGGAACTAATGAAGTTTTCACCAATACCGACACCAATCACCAGTGGCGAACCTTCACGCACGGTAATCAGTTCATCTGGATGATCCGTATGCACGATGCCCAGAGCATAAGCACCTTTCAGTTGCGGAACCACTTGGCGTACAGCTTCTAACAGGCTCGGGGTAGATTTCAGCGCATCATTGATCAGATGGGCAACCACTTCAGTATCAGTCTGTGAGGTAAACACATAGCCCAAAGCTTCAAGATCATCTTTGAGTTCCTGATAGTTTTCGATAATTCCGTTATGCACCACTGCTACATTTTCAGAAATATGCGGATGGGCATTTTCTTCAGTCGGTTTACCATGGGTTGCCCAGCGTGTATGCGCAATGCCGAGTGAACCGCTAATTTTTGATTCATTCACCGCCTGTTCAAGGTTGGAAACCTTACCGACACGGCGTTCACGTAAGACCTGATGATTGTTGATAAGGGCCAAACCTGCTGAATCATAACCCCGGTATTCCAGACGTTTTAAGCCTTCAACCAAAATATTGGTAATACTACGTTCCGCAATGCCACCGACAATACCACACATATTTGTTCCCCTTATTTCTTGATTTTTTGCGGACGTGGATAGTTTTCTTTGACAAATTGCTTAGAGCGCTCTACTGCCAAACTGTTATCTTCCACATCACGGGTAATCGTCGAGCCTGCACCCACTGTGGCGCCGTTGCCAATTCTCACAGGTGCAACCAATGAACTGTTCGAACCAATAAAGGCCTGATCACCAATAATCGTTTTAAATTTGTTTGCACCATCATAATTACAGGTAATAGTCCCTGCACCGATGTTTGAACCACTGCCAACTTCTGCATCACCCAGGTAGGTAAAGTGGTTGGCTTTAGAGCCTAGACCAATCGTGGTATTTTTAACTTCAACAAAGTTACCGATATGCACTTCATTGGCCAGTTGTGCGCCCGGACGTAGTCGTGCAAAAGGTCCAATTTGGGTATCTTCCCCAACGATGGCGCTATCGAAAATGCTATATGGCTGAACCTTGGTACCAGCTGCAATCTTGGTATTCTTGATAATACAGCCGGCGCCAATTTCAACGTTGTCGCCCAGCTCGCAATCACCTTCGATAATCACGTTGATATCAATGCGGACATCCTGGCCGACAGTTAAATTGCCACGCAGGTCAAAGCGGCTAGGATCAATCAGATGTACACCTTGCTGCATTAGCTGTTTGGCTTGATAAGACTGGAACTGACGCTCTAAAGCAGCGAGCTGTACACGGTCATTTACCCCTTCAACTTCAAAAGCCTGCTCAGGTTCTACCGATGCAACTTGCATACCATCTGCCAAAGCCATCGCGACAATATCAGTCAGGTAATATTCACCCTGCGCATTGTCATTACTTAAATTTGGCAGCCATTCATGTAATTTAGCATTGCTGACGGCATAAATACCGGTATTGATTTCCTTGATCTGACGCTGTTCTTCGGAAGCATCCTTGTGCTCCACAATGGCCTGGATTTCACCATTTTCACGGACAATACGACCATAACCACTGGCATCTGGCAGGGTAAGGGTTACCAGACCAATGCCGGTTGCTGTAGTGGCATCGAGTAATTTTTGCAAGGTCACAGGATTAATACAGGGTACATCACCGGAGAGGATCAGTGATACGCCATCTTGAGGCAGGACAGGCAGGGTCATTTGCACTGCATGACCGGTACCGAGTTGTTCAGCCTGTTCTACCCATTTAATAGCGTGTTGTGCAAATGCTGACTGAACCCGATCACCGCCGTGACCATAAATGGTAATAATATTATCTGCGTTTAATTTTTTTGCCGTTTCAATGACATGACCCAGTAAAGGACGTCCTGCAAGGGGTTGTAATACTTTCGGTAAGCTAGAGCGCATGCGCGTTCCTTTACCTGCAGCAAGAATAATAACAGTCGTTGACATGTTCTAATCCTAAATATGGCTTATGCCACGATGAAGTAAAAATAAAGCAAAATACAAAGAGCAGCCCAAAGACCGGCAATAATATCATCCAGCATAATGCCAAAGCCTCCCTCGACCTGTCGGTCAACCACCCGGATCGGCCAGGGTTTCCAGATATCAAATAATCTGAACAGGGCAAAACCGACCAGCAACCATAACCAGTTCATCTGACCTAAATAAATCAGTGGTAAGAAGGTAATAGATTGTCCGGCAAATTCATCCCAGACGATGCGGCCATCATCATGAACTCCCATGACCTTGGCAGTATGTCCGCAGATATATATGCCAATCAGGGACATGATGGCAATGGCAAAAACACTGTTTAGAAAACCAAGATGCAGCCAGATAGGGGTAAATAAAAGTGCAAAGGCCGAACCGAAAGTACCCGGTGCTTTGGGAATGAGGCCAGAACCAAATCCTACCCCACTAAATACAATCAGTCGGTCGGTCCATGACATGGCTTTAAAATTGATCGCAGGTTTATGCAAAATGTTGATACCCATTAAATTGAAATAAATGGTCTATGCCATCTTTTTCAAAAGTTAAGCCGTCTTGCTGCTGAATTGTGCCGATCATATTAATCGAAACATCAAGTTGTTTTTGCAATAATTTTTCGTAATTTTGCGGGCTTATTGTAAAACATAATTCATAATCGTCACCACCTGCCAGTGCATACTGCCATTTTTGTGCATCGTCTAATGCCTGCAAGGCAGGACTGATTGGCAGGTTTTCAAGTTGCAGCCTGGCACCGACTTGAGAAGCTTTGAGAATATGTCCAAGATCTTGAGCCAAACCATCCGAGACATCAATCATGCTATGGGCCAGTCCCTTTAGAGCAGCACCAAGCTGACAGCGTGGCGTCGGGTAATCAAGTCTTTTCTGTAAAGGGTGTCCCAGATGTTGTAGGGCAAAGGCTGCATCACCGACTGTACCGCTGACACAAATATAATCACCGACTTGCGCACCTGAACGTGGAACGGCTTTGCCAATCTCTACCCAACCCAGAGCAGTAACGGAAAGGGTTAAATGTGGACTTTGCGTGGTATCACCACCGATTAAACTCACCCCAAATTGATCGCAGCAATCATACAGACCCTGACTAAATGCGTTTAGCCAGTCATGATCAATTTGGGGTAGGCTCAATGCCAGTAAAATACTATGTGGGGTTGCACCCATGGCCGCAATATCAGATAAATTGACGGCTACAGCTTTCCAGCCAATCGCATGTGGATCAGTAGCTAAGGGGAAATGACGTCCAGCAACCAGAGTATCGGCACAGATAACCAGTTGTTGCTGTGGAGGAGGGGTGAGCAAGGCTGAATCGTCACCGACGCCTAAATCGACAGAATGGGTATTCTTGCGATTGAAATAGGTGTCGATAATCGAAAATTCAGCCATACAACATATCTACACTGTTAGTTAGACTGCTGTTTTTCTGCTGCACGCAATGTTGTCGCTAAACGATCCAATACACCATTGATGTATTTATGGCTGTCGGCACCGCCAAAATGTTTAGCCAGTTCGATCGCTTCATCTAGAACCACGCGATATGGAATCTCAAGATGTTCTTTGAGTTCATAAGCGCCTAGGCGAAGAGTTGCAAGCTCAACACCATCCAGTGCTGAAAGTTCACGATCGAGTACCGGGATTAAGAGCGCATCCAATGCTTCATGATTGGCAACCACTTGAGTCAACAATTCATGATAATAGCTCAGATCCACTTTGTGCATGGCATTTTCTACACGAGTACGTGCTTCAATCTCATGCACCGGATTGTGGCTCATTTGCCATTCATAAATTCCTTGTACAGCAAAGCGACGTGCTTTACGTTTTGCTGCATAAGTTGCTTGAAGTGTTTGCGACATAGCGTTAAATAGCCTTTAACAAGTTAACCATTTCAATCGCAGTCAGGGCAGCTTCGCTACCTTTATTGCCTGCTTTTGTTCCAGAGCGTTCAATCGCTTGTTCAATACTATCCGTAGTGAGTACACCGTTGATTACAGGTAAACCAGTGTCCAGGCCAACTACGCCCAAACCTTTGGCACATTCGCCTGCAACGAAATCGAAGTGAGGCGTGCTGCCACGAATCACGGCGCCAAGCGCGATGATGGCATCGAAACGATCTGAAGCTGCCAGTTTTTTTGCAACCACAGGAAGTTCCCAGGCACCAGGTGCATGAACAACAGTGATATTATCCTCTGATACACCATGACGTTTCAATGTATCAACGGCACCTTCTAACAGATGTTCAACCACAAAGCTGTTAAAACGACCAACTAAAATCGCATAACGGTCTTCGTTCGCGAGATGTAACATACCTTCAATACGGCGAACTGCCATAGCAACCTCGATTATTTCTTAAGATGTTTGTTGTGCGGTGATGTATTCCACCACTTCTAAGTTAAAGCCTGACAGGGCATTGAAGCGTAATGGAGAGCTGAGCAACTTCATTTTTTCAACGCCTAAATCACGCAGAATTTGTGCACCCACACCAATGGTCTGATACTGCTGAGACAGTGCAGAATTAGATTTTACATTTTTTGGTGCTTTCAGGGTATCTAATGCAGGACCCAAATCCTGTAAATGGCGTTGACCAATCCAGACCAGCACCCCACGCTCACTTTGCGCAATCTCTTTCAGGGCCTTGTCTAAATTCCAAGCCGGCTCACCGTCTTGTTTATTCAGTTTTAATAGATCACGGGTCGGGTTAAAGCCATGCACACGTACAGTGGTCACACCCTCTTTCGGCTCACCTTTGACCAGTGCCACATGAATATCCGGATTACCCAGTTCACGGTAACGATACAAATCAAATGTACCGTATTCTGTATCAATACTTTGCTGATCCAAACGTTCAACGGTTTGTTCATTGGTCATACGGTAATGAATCAGGTCAGCAATGGTACCAATTTTCAAGCCATGCTTTTCAGCAAAGACTTCAAGATCCGGACGACGTGCCATGGTGCCATCTTCATTGATGATTTCACAAATAACTGATGCTGGTTCCAGTCCTGCTAAACGGGAAAGGTCACAACCTGCCTCGGTGTGCCCGGCACGGTGCAAGACACCGCCTGGTTGCGCCATCAACGGGAAGATGTGTCCTGGCTGTACAATGTCTGCCGGTTTGGCATGGGCAGCCACTGCAGTTTGAATCGTGTGCGCACGTTCAGCCGGTGAAATACCGGTAGAAATACCTTTGGCTGCTTCAATCGACAGGGTGAAATTGGTTCCATGCTGCGCACCGTTTGCATCTACCATCAACGGCAGATTTAACTGCTGGCAGCGCTCTTTACTTAAAGTCAGGCAGACCAGACCGCGTGCATGGGTGATCATGAAGTTGATGTCTTCAGGACGTACGTGCGTGGCAGCAATGACCAGGTCACCTTCATTTTCACGATCTTCATCATCCATCAGGATGACCATTTTTCCTGCACGGATATCTGCTACAAGCTCTTCAACAGTATTGAGCGGCATCAACCTTCACCTTCTTTTTTGATCTTGATCAGACCGAATCATGACATTATTGGGTACATAGTCTAACGCTTTTTGCGCAATTTTGCCTATGCTTATTGTTTTCCCTCTAGTGGTCCATTGTTATACACAGTCTTAATAAACATGAAAAGCCAACTTTAAATGAAAGCCTGAACTTTATGCGGAATTTTTGAACAAACAAAAAGCATAAAAAATGAAAAACTTAGGTGAAGTTAATATAAGTGCAGACATTCGGCAGATGTTTTACCTAGGTTTTATCCTCACTGGTTCAGCCAATAGAATTTTGAAGCTGGACTGACAGGAGCAGGCAGGGAAATAGCAGAAAATTTTTATCCGATATTAAAAAATGAATATCAGGGAATCAAAAGCGAACCGAAGCTCGCTTTAAACTGACTTTATTTCTTAGAAGAAACCGGCAGGCTTGGTCGAATAGCTCACCAGCAGGTTTTTGGTTTGCTGATAGTGGTCCAGCATCATTTTGTGGTTCTCACGGCCAATACCGGATTTTTTATAGCCACCAAATGCCGCATGTGCAGGGTAGATGTGATAACAGTTGGTCCAGACCCGACCGGCCTGAATGGCACGACCGGCACGGTAAGAGGTATGCGCAGAACGCGACCAGACCCCGGCACCGAGTCCGTAAATCGTATCATTGGCGATCTTGATCGCATCATCGAAGTCTTTAAAGGTGGTCACAGCCAGGACAGGCCCGAAGATTTCTTCCTGGAAGGTCTTCATGTCATTGGTGCCTTTAAAGATGGTCGGTTCAATATAGAAACCTTGACCCACTTCCTGACGTGCTTCACCACCGGTGAGGATTTGTGCGCCTTCTTCACGGCCAGTGGCAATACAGCCCAGAATCTTGTCCTGCTGTTCTTGTGAGGCTTGCGCGCCAATCATGGTGTTAGTATCTAGTGGATGACCGGTTTTAATGCGTTGCACCCGTTCTACTGCACGCGCCAGAAATTCATCGGCAATGCTTTCCTGCACCAGGGCACGGGAAGGGCAGGTACAGATTTCACCCTGATTCAGGGCGAACATGGCAAAGCCTTCCAGCGCTTTATCCAGATAGTCATCTTCCTGATCCATGATGTCGGCAAAGAACAGATTCGGTGACTTACCACCAAGCTCGAGGGTCACCGGAATAATGTTTTCGGTGGCATATTGCATGATCAGCTGACCCACTGCGGTCGAGCCGGTAAAGGCAATCTTGGCAATACGGGGATTGGTCGCCAGTGGACGACCCACCTCAACCCCATAGCCATTGACGATATTCAACACGCCCGGTGGCAAAATGTCCTGAATCAGTTCAGCCAGCACCAGAATACTGACCGGAGTCTGTTCCGCAGGTTTCAGCACAATGCAGTTACCCGCAGCCAGGGCAGGTGCCAGTTTCCATGCAGCCATCAGAATCGGGAAATTCCACGGGATAATCTGGCCCACCACACCCAACGGCTCATGAAAATGATAAGCAATAGTATCTTCGTCGATTTCGGAAATGCCACCTTCCTGGGCACGAATACAGCCGGCAAAATAACGGAAATGGTCAATGGCCAGTGGAATATCGGCAGCCAGTGTTTCACGAATGGGCTTACCATTGTCCCAGGTTTCTGCCACAGCCAGCATTTCCAGATTTTGTTCCAGACGATCTGCAATTTTCAGCAGGATATTGGAGCGGGTGGTCGGCGATGACCGGTTCCATTGCTCTTTGGCTTTATGCGCTGCATCAAGCGCCAACTCAATGTCTTCTACAGAGGAACGCGGCACTTTGGTAAAGACCTTGCCATCTACCGGAGAGATGTTGTCAAAGTATTCGCCTTTGACCGGAGCGACCCATTCGCCGCCAATGAAATTATCGTATTGTGCTTTAAATTGAATTTTTGAACCGTCAGTATTGGGATCTGCATAACGCATAATCTATTCCTTTATATGATTGTTAGTGGTGCAGGCTGAGCGCATTTTGCTGATCAAAAAATATAGGCGCTTCTGCATTCAGCTCTACTATAAAGAGGGAACAAGACGGACGGTTGTTTGTTTACAGGCTTGCTACAAAAGACAATATTTGGAGACAAGCGTTAGAGAAATAAAAGCTATAAATTCTCAATTCTTAAATTTAAAAACAATGAGTTATGGAAGTTTAAAAATGTCGAAAGATTGGCATATTTTCAATGTGTCTGCTTACATTCACACCATAGTGCGGGTTTTACCAGACAGCCAAAATGGAGAAACGAATGAAATTTTCATTTCTCCTCGCTGCTTTATTTAAAGTGTTTAAAGGCCTTGGTCATGCAGCCACTGAAACAGCTGCTGATAAACCTGCTCACGTACTGATTTCTCTGAAAGTACCAGATCATGTAAACCGTTCTGAATACTCAGAACCGTGACATCACCTTTGATTTTTTTGGCATATTTCTGAATGTCTTTAATGCCTAAAATCACATCACTGCTCTGTGCCGCTTTGCCCCATTTTTTAGGATTGAGCGTTTGGTGCGAATGCATGACCAGTACCGGAATATCAATCTGAACACCGCGATGAATTTCCTTTTGTGCCTCATGAACGGCACGAACAAAACTGATCCTTACTCTAGGGTAGCGGGTCTTTTTCCAGTCCAGATTGAAGTCCCATTCTCCTTTTAAGTCCTTGTGCAGACTGGCGGTATACCACTTGTTTAACTCACTTGGAAATTTAAGATTCGGGAAGATTTTAGCCAGCCTGCTTAGCTGAGGAAGACCCAGCGCGCGTTTGATCGGGTTCATGTTGAAGTCATAAAATGGACTATTGACCCAAAGCGCTTTGATTAAGGGGTGCTGCGGATGGTGCGCTGCATATAAGGTCGTAATCAGACCACCGGTAGAATGACCACAGAGCAGGGCAGCATCGTGGCCCTCTGCTGCCATAATGTCGAGCGCCTGGGTAATTTCTGCATCATATTCAGACAGATCATGCACGTTATAATATTTTTGATGGGGCAGAATCGAACGGCCGTATTTTCTCAAATCCAGCGCATAAAAATCAAAGCCTTGCTGATTAAAACGCTCTGCCATTTCAGTCTGAAAAAAATAGTCAATAAATCCGTGAATATATAAAACTGCTTTGGATGTAGGTTGTGCCGCTTTTTTACGGATCAGCGTGGCGACTACCTTGCCTTCATAATCGTCGGGAAAGTTCAAGGTCGCTTGCTCATAACCTGTCCCTAGGATATCGGGCTGATAAAGGGGCTGTAGTTCACTCATTGTTATACTCATCGTTTTCTTGAAATTATACTTTATCCTTGATGAGCTGCAGTTTTTTGTCAAACGGAACTTGCTGCTCACTTGAATTAATAATACCAATACCGGTTCATTTTAAAATCAGCCCCGAACCTATGCGGGAAAATGAGTGTTATCAGATTATAAAATCCTGCTAAAAGTATTATCAATTTACTAAATGACCTAACCGCTCAGAATCAGGCTAAGCTATATAAAATAAGCAAAGTGATGTGATTGTTTTGGCAGGATTGCCGAAAATTGATTAGATGAGTTAAAGAATGCCCAGAGAAAATTTGAACAGTAAGCGCCCCTTATATATTCCTTATGCTGGAAATACTCTGTTAGAACTCCCTTTACTCAATAAAGGCTCTGCATTTTCTGAAGAAGAGCGCAGAAGTTTTAATTTACATGGCTTGATTCCTCATGTTACCGAAACGATTGAGGAACAAAGTCAGCGTTCTTATCAGCAATATAGTGCGTTTAACAGTGATATTAACAAGCATATTTATCTGCGAAATATCCAGGATACCAATGAGACCCTGTTTTACCATCTGATTGAACATCATCTTAGCGAGATGATGCCGATTATTTATACTCCAACAGTAGGTGAGGCATGTCAGCACTTTTCTGATATTTATCGCCGTCACCGCGGGATTTTTATTTCCTATCCGGACCGCGACCAGATCGACCAGATTATTCACAATATCAGTAAAAGAAATGTGAAAGTTATTGTCATTACGGACGGTGAGCGCATTCTGGGTCTTGGAGATCAGGGCATTGGCGGCATGGGGATTCCCATTGGCAAACTGGCGCTCTACACCGCATGTGGCGGGATCAGTCCGGCTTATACCTTGCCTATTACCCTCGATGTCGGCACCAATAATCAGCTACTGTTGAGTGACCCGATTTATATGGGCTGGCGCCAACCGCGGATCAGCGGCGATGAATATTATGCTTTTGTCGAGACCGTGATTCAGGCGATTCAACAGCGTTGGCCTGATGCCTTGATCCAGTTTGAAGACTTTGCCCAGAAAAATGCCATGCCTTTGCTGGAAAAATACCGTGATCGGATCTGCTGTTTTAATGATGATATCCAAGGCACCGCTGCGGTGTCTGTCGGTAGTCTGATTGCTGCTTCGCGTGCAGCAGGCAAGCAGCTTAAAGATCAGGTCGTTGCATTCCTAGGAGCAGGTTCGGCCGGTTGCGGGATTGCAGAACAGATCATTAAGCAAATGGTGGCTGAAGGCTTGAGTGATGCTGAAGCGCGTGCACGCATATTTATGGTCGACCGCTTTGGTCTGATCACTGAAAATCAGCCGAATTTACTGAACTTCCAGCGTAAACTGGCACAGCCGCTTGAAAATGTAGAAAACTGGGCAGATGCCGAACGCATGATTTCTCTGCTGGATGTAGTCAAGCGCGCCAAACCGACGGTACTGATTGGAGTGTCAGGACAGCCCGGTTTATTCACTCAGGAAGTGATTGAAGCCATGGCTGAAAACAGTATGCAACCGATTATTTTCCCCCTGTCGAATCCGACCTCCCAAGTAGAAGCCGTGCCGGCAGATATTTTGCAATGGACCCAGGGCAGGGCACTGATTGCGACGGGCAGCCCATTTGCTCCCGTGAATTATCAGGGTCAGATCCATCATATTTCCCAGTGTAATAATTCTTATATTTTTCCGGGTATAGGTTTGGGAGTGATTGCTTCGGGTGCCAAGCGTGTGACAGATAATATGTTGATAGCTTCCAGTAATGCTTTGGCCGATTGTTCACCAAAACTGCAAGATCCTCAGGCAGATTTACTGCCAAGTCTGGATAGTTTGCAGACTATTTCAAAGCAGATTGCATTAAAAGTAGCGCTTGCTGCGATTGAAGACGGGGTAGCACCGAAAGTCAGTGTGGAAAGCTTACAGCAGGCAATTGAGCGTAATTTCTGGACGCCAAAATACCGTGATTATAAGCGAAGCACCTTTTAATGAGGTCAAATAAATTTTGCTGTGCTAGCCTGAGTTTATTTGATGCCCAAGCAAGAATAGGATTGTTTGATTAATCAGGAAATAATCGTGCATTACTATTTTAAATAGCATTTAAAGCCTCTTCTTGTTTCCGCAAGAAGGGGCTTCCTTGAAAATTTTTTAATGTTTGAAAAATGTGGATGAAAGAGTTCGAATATAAAAATAACCCTCATAAAAAAGATCAGGGCCTTACAGCTGAAGCAGGCAAAGTAGACTGCAACCTCAGACTTCCACTTAAAAAGATAAAGACAATTTTATTAGAGGCTTAAGGGTTCGGGTGTAAATGAGAGAAGAGAAGTATTAACGGACAACTTTGTTTTTAGTTATAATTTTTCCAAATATGAATCAAGTATAGAATAAGGCTACTTCCATTGAATTTATTTAAAAAAAATATTTTTGAAAATATTAAAAAACTGGACCAGAAAAAACAAAAAAAAATAGCTGTGGCTCAGGAATTACACAAGATGTTTATTCACTCCCCAAGCAAATTTATCTTAGATAGTATGGCTTTGTTCACGCAGTCCAAATCCTTTGAAGCCAATTCTGTCTTGGGAAACTCCAGATTAAACCAACTCGGCTTACACCGTTTTCGGGTGCAGTTTGCTGCACAAATGGCAGCCCAACGCAGATCAAAGTTAGCGAAGTTCATTCATCCCGCAGACGTTGAAAATTTTCAAAAAAACGGGTTTATATTCAGAGAAAACTTTTTAGCTGCAGAAGAGTTTTCGCAATTAAAACAGGAATTATTGACCACGCCTCTGGACACACGGGAAACCTTACAGGGGGACACGGTAACACGCCGTATGGCATTGGATGGCAAAACCTTGAAGCACATGCCGGTAACCCGACAATTCCTGCATTCAGCGAAATGGAGAAACCTGCTGAATTATGTGGCCAGCTTTAAAGTTCAGCCCATCTCTTATCTGCAAGTCATCTTTTCGCATGTCAGAAAAGCCAAAGCGGATCCGCAAACGAATTTACACAGTGATACTTTTCACCCTAGTGCAAAAGCCTGGTTATTTCTAGAAGATGTCGCTGCAGATGAAGGTCCGTTTGTGTATGTACCCGGCTCGCATCTGTTAAATCCTACACGATTGAACTGGGAGCAGCAGAAATCTGAAGCAATCACAGCAAAAACTGACGTGATGACCCGCCGAGGCTCTTTTCGAGTCTCTGAAAGTGAAATACTGGAATTAGGCTATGTAAAACCGCAAGCTTTTGCTGTAAAAGCAAATACCCTGGTGATTGCAGATACCTATGGTTTTCATGCCAGAGCAAAGAGTCTCAAACCTTCAGTCAGGATTGAGCTATGGGCCTATGCACGTCGAAATCCATTTATGCCCTGGTTGGGGGGTGATCCACTTTCCTTGCCCTTTCTGAAGTCAAATTTAGTGCCTTTATATTGGGCAGGTCTGGACTTTATGGAAAAGAAATTCCAGCGCAATAATCCCTGGAAGAAAGTGGGTAATAAGCGTGCCACTGATCCTGCCGTTCTCACCAGTAAATAAGTAGGGTTGAGTGTCAGTTAGAGCATGCATAGGGGAGGGTACTAAGCACTCCTGATTGCTCTGGAAATAAAGCCGATCTGTTATTCAATCTGGCCTTCTACAACTTAAGTATGGTGAGAGATATTTTCAGGAGTTTAACTTTCTTCTGCCTATTGATCGCTGTATGATAGTGAAAATTTTACATAAAAAATTTACAAGTAATAATAATGGAATCACAGTCACAGATGCCCTTAAAAAAACTCCCGCGGCTTAAAGCTCGAGGTGGTTTACAAGTGATGTATGCATCTATACGTGCATTATTGCTTCGGGAGTTACAAACCCGCTTTGGTCAATACCGTTTGGGATATTTATGGGTCTTTCTCGAGCCTCTGCTGACCATCGGGATTATGGTGGTGCTGTTTGGTACGCTCATGCAGAGGACCTTGCCGGGTATGGATTATCCGGTTTTTTTGATTAACGGCATTATTCCATTCTTTATGTTCAGGACAGGGGTTACCCTGGCGATCAGTGCCACCGAATCCAACCGGGGATTATTCAGCTACCGTCCGGTCAAACCGATCGATGCCTTACTGGCACGAAATGTTCTTGAATTTCTGCTTAAATTTACTGCTTATGTTGCATTTACCACGGCGTTTGTGTGGTTTGGTTACAGTATCAGTTTTGAACATATTCCTGAGCTTTTAGGCTACTGGGTGCTGTTATTTCTATTCATGACGGCATGTAGCCTGATTTTTATCGTGATTGGTGATTTTTCCAGGGAACTGAACAAGTTTCTTTCGGTGTTCTTTTTAATTCTTTATTTCCTGTCCGGGATTTTATATTCCATCCATATTGTTCCAGTCGAATATCGTGAATATTTACTCTATAACCCGTTGATTCATATCTTCGAATTAATGCGCCATGCGGTTGCGCCGACTTATAGTTTAGTGCCCGGAATCAGTTTGAGTTACTTTGTCATATGGATCATTGTCTCCTTATTCATCGGATTATTACTATATAAACGCTTTGAACGCCATATGGTGAAATCAAAATGATTGAATTAAAAAATCTAACAAAATCATACGCCACACCCAAAGGACGGCATTATGTGTTTAAAGATTTAAATGCAGTTTTACCGGAAAATAAAAGCGTGGCCCTGTTGGGGAAAAACGGTGCGGGCAAGAGTACCTTGCTGCGTGTGATTGGCGGAATTGACTACGCAGATTCGGGCAAGGTAATCACCAATAAAACCATTTCCTGGCCGGTGGCATTGTCCGGGGGGTTTCAGGGCAGCCTGACTGCCCGGCAAAATGTACGCTTTGTGGCCAGACTTTATGTGAGTAATCATGATGAAGTTGAACATGTAGTCAAATTCGTTGAAGAGTTTGCCGAAATTGGTAAATACTTCGATATGCCGATGAAAAGCTATTCAAGCGGCATGCGCGGCCGGATCGGTTTCGGTTTAAGCATGGCGTTTAATTTTGATTATTATCTGCTGGATGAAGCCGGTGCGGTCGGGGATGCTTCTTTTCGCAAGAAAAGTCAGGCTTTGCTGGATGAACTCAAAGAAAACTCAAATATTATTATGGTCTCTCATGACTTGAAAGATTTAACCCGTAATTGTGATGTCGCCTTTCTGGTGCGAGATGGCCAGGCGGAATATTTTGATAATGTGCAAGATGCAGTAGAGGTCTATAAAGCGTATGCAAGCTAAAATAAATAAGCGACTCTGGGTTGCCTATACCTGCTGTGTCCTGATCCCGGTGGTGATCATTGTCATTTATCTGTTCGCCTTTGCCAAAGACCGTTACCAGTCTTCTTCCATCGTCCTGGTAAAGCAGGTCGCTGATACCCCGGTGGCAGATGCCTCAGGAATCGGTGCTTTGCTGGGCATGCCCAATACCAGCCGTGAAGATTCACAGATTCTCAAAGAGTACATTACTTCGCGCGACATGATTGAGAAGCTGGATCAGACCCTGAATTTGCGTGAAGAATTTTCATCCGTCCATGACCCGATCTTTGCCTTGCCCAAGGATGCACCGATTGAAGATCTGGTGAAATACTTTAATAAGATGATCAAGGTTGAACTGGATGAAAAAACCATGATGCTGCATGTGCATGATCAGGGTTTTTCACCAGAATTTTCACTGAAACTGAATCAGGCACTACTAAAGCAGAGTGATGCTTTCATTAATGAAATCTCGCAAGCCATCGCGGAAGAACAGCAGGTCTTTGCCCAGCAACAGTATAGCGATGCCGCTACACAACTAGATCAGGCACGTCAGGCCGTCCTTCAATATCAAAATGAGAATGAAATTTTCGATCCTGAATTACAGGCCAAAGCGGTAGCGACACTGATTGCAGGTCTGCAAAGTAGCCTGGCGCAACTGAAAACCGAAGAGCGCACCTTGCTGAGTTACCTGACCCCGGAAGCCGCCCAGGTGATCGCTGTACGTAGCCAGATTGCCGCCTTGCAACAGCAGATCAATACCGAAAATGCCAAACTGACTTCACCGAATAATTTAAAGCTGAATAAAAATGTTGCCGATTTTGAGGCACTCAAAGCACAAGTCGAATTTGCAGCGGATCTTTATAAAATTTCCCTAGTTTCTTTGGAAAAAGCGCGTTTGGAAGCCTCACGTAAACTGAAGAAGCTGATCGTGATTTCCACCCCGCGTTTGGCGCAGGAAGCTTTATATCCACGCAAAGTGTATATCAGCCTGACCTCATTTCTGTTATTGAATATCATTTTTGGTATTGGCTTGCTGATCCATTCCATTATCCGTGAGCACAGGGAATAAATTATGAAAAAAATTGCTTTATTATCAGTTTTATCATTGGCATGTGCGGCACAAACCTATGCATTGGATTCCAGCCTGCTGCCTACTGAAATCTCTCAGGATTTGAATAGTCTAAATCTGGCGCCAGCCAGTACCAATAATAATACGCTGCTGAATAGTCAATCGATCGTTGAGCTTTCTCCCGGTAGCTCGATGAAATACCCGACAGTAAACCGGATGTTTGGTTCGCAGCTCTTTAAGGGGGCTTTTGCCTCTACGGCAGGCTCGACGTTTAATAGCAGTTATCAGATTAATCCAGGCGACAATATCAATTTGCGTCTATGGGGCGCCTATCAGTTTAATGGCACACAAACCGTCGATCCCCAAGGCAATATTTTTATTCCCAATGTAGGCCCGGTCAGGGTTGCCGGTGTTCGAAACGGTAATCTGCAATCGGTAGTTGAAGCACAGGTACGGCGTATTTATGTCTCGAATGTAGGCGTATATGCAGCGCTGGAACAAGCCCAGCCAGTCAAAGTCATGGTTACCGGCTTTGTCAATCAGCCCGGGAATTATGGTGGTGTGTCCAATGATAGCGTGATTGCTTACCTGGACCGTGCTGGCGGAGTAGATCCGGAACGTGGCAGTTATATCAATATCAAGGTGCTGCGCAATGGCCGGACCGTGCAGCAGGTCGACTTGTATGATTTCCTGTTACAAGGCCAGATTCAGCCTTTTTCCTTTCGCGATGGTGATGTGATTGTGGTAGGACAGCGGACCCATACCTTCAATGTTTCGGGTGAAGTCTATAACCAGAATGATTTTGAGTTTAATTCTCCAGCCATCACACTGGCTCAGGCCCTGACTTTTGCCAAACTCAAACCGGGCGCGACCAATGTCAGCATTCAGCGTCGGCAGGGTACAGAATACCGCAGTGAATATTATTCGCTGAGTCAGGCACCGAATATCACGGTTGAAGATGGTGATGTGGTTACAGTAACAGCTGACCGCTATGCAGGCACTATTCAGGTACGGATTGACGGTGCACATAATGGTGCCCATGCCATTGTATTGCCCTATGGTGCCAGACTCGGAGATGTGCTGGTACAACTGCAGCCTAATGCTTTGGCTGAAGTCGAGTCCTTACAGCTTTACCGTGCCTCTGTGGCCACACGACAAAAAGAGATGCTGAATGTTGCCCTGGACAAGCTGGAGGAAACCACCTTCAATGCCCGCTCCAGTACCCAGGAAGAAGCCACCTTACGCTTGCGTGATGCAGAACTGGTCAAGCAGTTCATCGTCAAAGCACGTCAGGTGCAGCCTAAAGGACAGGTGGTTCTCAATCCGGATTCTTTTCAGAATGTGATCCTGGAACAGGGCGATATCCTCTATATTCCGGAAAAAACCTCGGTCATCATGGTACATGGCGAAGTTGCTTTCCCGAACGGGATTGAATACAGTAACGGACTGAATGCCAGGGATTATATCGAGCAGGTGGGCGGTTTTAGCCAGAAATCGAATAAATCCAAAGTGATTGTGATCCGGCAGAATGGTAGAGCAGAGCTGGTCAGTAAAACTGCAAAAATCCAGCAGGGCGACGAGATTCTAGTGCTGCCGAAAGCCCAGACCAAAGGTATCGAGATGACGCGTGGGATCACCCAGGTGATCTATCAGATTGCAGTGGCTGCCAAAGTCGCGTTGGATCTTTAATGATTAGCCTGCCTCTAAAACTGGAGACAGGCTGAGCAATTCAAATATTAAACATAATAATTTTAAAGTGTATAAAAATGTCAAACTGGTCAGTAGTCGTAACAGTAAAAGCAGATCCAGAATTAATAGATGTGTTTATTCAGCATTATCTTAAGCTGGGTGCATCTGAAATGTTTATCTATCTGGATGATCCTGCTGATCGGTATATCCAGGATCTCTATTCTGATAATAGTCAAATAGATATACAGGTATGTGATGAGGCTTTCTGGAATATTGATTATAAATTTAAAAATCTGGACTTCGTGGGTAGGCCGGATGGGGTAGAAGACAGACAAAGTCATAATGTAATACATGCCCTGACCAAAACCAAGGTGAAATGGTTAGCATGTGTAGATATTGATGAGTTTATCTATTCTGAAAGAAAGATCAGCAGAATTCTGGATAGCATACCTGATAATATTTTTTCACTGCGGATTAAGCCTTTTGAAGCGATCTATCTCAATCATGCACCTCTAACCTATCAAGACGTATTCGCAACCCCATATTTTAAGCATCATACCAAACGTAGTGATGTATTTTTCTGGAATGAAGTTTATCCTGAGGGTCTGATACATAAGGCAGGATTGTTTGGTCACGTATCAGGTAAATGCTTTTTCCGGGCAGATGAGCCACTCAAATGGCCTGGCTTACATAATTTTAATCCCATCGATATTACATTGAAAACAAATTATATTGTCGAGGATTTTAAGCTATTACATTTTGAGGCATTGACCATTCATTTTTTTATACAAAAGACCTTGAATCGTATAAATAAGAATTTTAATGTCAAATATCTGGATGGACCGTCAGTCAGAAGACTGGAAAATCTCAAAGACCGCTATAATAAAGATGGAGAAAAGGGCCTGTCAGATGCATATAAATTAATGCATGTGATTGATAGTGAGAATTTAAAAAAAGGCTGTGATTTGTATCTAATCGATAGGATCGATATGCATACAGTGGGAAATTTTGATAAAAGAATATTGATCACGACCCATCATACAGCGCTTGTCTATAATGATTTAACAGAACAATGTGAACTTGCTGCACTTTCTGAAGAGTTAGAGCCTCATCTCAGTTTTGTGCAGGTGGCTTATGATTTTGATCAGAAAGTCTGCTATTTGTTTGTAGAAAAATTTAATAACGTTATATATTTATATACCGACAAGAGAGGACGCTTAGTCGCTTATCCTTTTAAGAAGGCAATGTTTTTTAAACTGGAATTGCATGACATCATTAATTATCAAATAAGTATAGCCTATGAGAATGGTCAGTATTTTACTGCGACCCCGAAGGGTGAGTTCAAGTTGGGTGCAAAAGAGGTTAAAGCATGGGAGATCTTTAATATAAGGTTAATTTAAAGTTATTTAAAAAGAATATAATAAAAATAAATGTATCTAAAAAAATAAAAATTATTAAATCAGAGAATTTATATATTAAATCTAATTTTGGTTTTTTAAGTAATATAATATTTTCTCTGATTTAACTTTCATACAGGAAAATGTAATGAAATTAAATGAAATGCATAGAATTTTGCAGCTAAATTTACTAAAAGAACAATTTATAGAAAAAGTAGAAATATATAGGAATGAAGTAGTTTATGTTAATATTAAAAAAGATGATATTTACTTTGCTCTGGATATTAATGAAAATAAAGAAATTTTTCTCGTATTCAGAAATGATAATAGCTGGGAAAATATCTGCCAGCATTTTAACTGCAAAATAAATCATAAAACAAAAATTTTTTCTAATAATCAGTTGCTGGTTGATTTTTTAGCTTTAAGTGATAAAGATAATATTGTAGAAATAATCAGACAAATTATTAATCAGTTATTAGAACATAGCAGTAATGAAGTTTATTTGCTTAAAAGTATAAATAGTAAGTTAATAAATATTAATCAAGTTACTTCAAATAAGTATTTGAATGATATTTATCTAGATATGGCAAATAGCTTAAAGGATAAATATTTAACATTACGTGATACCTTAGTCATGGTCAAAGAACAGGAGCTGAGTATTGCCAGATTTGGTGATGGTGAAATTCGTTGCATGGTGACCACCAATGGATGCGGTTTTCAAAAACATGACTGGAAATTGATGCAGGAACTCAGAGAAATCAGTCGTGAGAATACTGGCTTACTGGTCTGTTATCCTAGTTTGCTTATTGAAGATAAATTCTGGCAAAATTTTTGGCCGATATACTGGCCAAAGTGCAAGTTTTATCTGCAGCAGAATCGTATTGGTGATGCCATGATTACCAGACCTGAGGCTTTTTATTTTTATGGTCAAGAAATGGTTGCCTTGTGGAAATCAATCTGGAATGAGAAAAAAATCTGTTTTATATCGGGTGAAAATTCCAGATTTACTGCGAATCACCCAATTTTTTCTAATATTGAAAATGCAGAATATATTCTTTCAAAAAATAAGAATGCCTATCAGGATATAGATCAACTACTCGCAAAATGTCTTGGAAAAAAACATATTGATATATTTTTGATAGCACTTGGCCCGACTGGAACCGTACTGTCTGCAAGATTACATCGTCAGGGGAGAAGAGCTTTAGATATTGGTCATTTAAATAATAGTTTTGATACTGTATTTTTAAATAAAGTTACACCGGAAGGAATTCCATATTGATATAAATTTTATTTAATCTCTTTCATCAGTTTTTACTTTTAAATAAAGTGATAATTTTAAACACCTCATCAACTTGATATGAGATGTTTAAAATATAGAAAATACTTGGATAAAGTTTATAGATTGCGACGGATCCATCCCGTCAGGGTTTTACCTACTTTGGTATTTTCATCAAAACAGTGCTTGAGCAAAATCAGTTTTTCATTCTTTGCATCAGCGAAGAATTGATGCGGATTACGGGTGAATTTGCCCCACTTACGCTGTATATGTTCAAAATCTCCATTTTTATTAAGGATTTTATAAGGTTTTTCCAGAAGACTCATCAGTTGCTCAATATGTTTGTTTTTCATGGTATTTAATTTCTCTTTGGTGGTGATAGGTTGCGCTATGGCTTCATATTCGCCCAATGCATTCTTACGAACATAAATCCCTTCTGCTTCTTTTAAGGGCAGTACCCAATCTCTGTGTGCCGTGACATAACCCTGTTGGGTCACTAAACGTGGAATGCCATTGGTGAGCCATTCAATCGCAATAACCTCAAAGATTTCTCCTTGTGCCAAATATTGATCCTGGCGTTTGGAGTCTTTACGAAATCCGATATCTAAGTATATGGAGTTCCGTTGGATGGCAACTACCCGAATCGGGAATTCGACAGCACGAATATAGTTTTCAAGATTATTCGTCGGATAAACATATTTAATCCCGGTTGAATTCACTGCGGGTAATTTCATCTTTTGAAAGATTTTTTGATAATAAGCCCGAACATCCTGATGACTTCGGGAAAGTGAAATCGCAGCAGAACTGGTGAGCTGATCCAGATCTTTTTTATCTCTGACTGATTCAAGCTGCTGGATGGAAAGAACTGGCGCATATTCTTTCATTTCACCAAAACTTGAAATGTTGTCTTCTAACTTGGCAAAGACATTACAAATGAACTGGTCACTAGACTCTTTCATCTGATACGTATAGCTATGTTCATTCAAGATGCGTGCAAAGCTGGCCGGTTCTCCTGTTTCGATCTTGAGATAATCTTCTGCGAATTCAATCAGGCCTTGTTGGAAAAACTCATGATAGTCATTGAGTCTTGGTACGATCACTGCTTCCACCGATTCATTGACCCTTTGATATTCCGATATACTTTCATAAGGGGTACTGGCAAACAGAGGCTCAAAATACGAGAAGTTTACAGGCGCCAGGACGAAATTATGGCGAAGATTAGAGCCAGTCTCAGGACTGAAACTACGGATATAGTAGAATGGATTGGTAAGCTCGTGCCCAGCTGCATCCGTTAACAGGCGAGTAAAGGTATCCTGGGTATATCCTCTTCCCCAGAATTCTACAAAAGCAAATTTTTCGGAAAAATCAATATTTTCACGTAAATATTGATTTACGATAACCCGTTTTTCTGCTGCCAGTGCCAGAATTTTTTGGCGGTAAATTTCCGAGTTGGACAATGTTTTGCGGATATTCTCAGCAGTTTCGCCCCGTAAATGTCTGGCTTGTTTCAAGCTTTCAAATTCAGGAAAAAGTGCCAGAAGTTCATCTTCGGACAGATAGCTTGCTCGCACCAGATCCTGAAAACTGTCCATACCGACAAAGTTGCCAAAAGGGCCAAACATTTCATCATCAACTGTATGGATGAAAGAGGGAAGGCGCCACACCTTGCGAGAGCCATAAATATATTTTGTTTTTATTGGATAGCTATTCTTCTCAATCAGGGCATCAGCAATCAGTTTCAGGTAATGGCCATCACGGGAAATAAAGTAAAGTGTTTCATAACCACGTTCTAGGGCATCAAGGATAGTCCAGTGTATATAAGGCACCAGAAGCGAACCTGCATAGGCATAGGCATAATAGCTTTTTTCAAATTCAGAATTGCTGATACTGCTATCAGAGCTTAACTTATTCTGCCGATAACGATGCATGAGCGTAGCCAGCTGATATGCTTCGTATTTACAGGAATTTGGAGCAGAATGAATGAGCCTGCTTTCAAATGGAATAAAGCTGTCGATATGATGCACACGGGTTTCTATTGCAAATTTTCTTGGAACTGCACCATCTGCATGTGCATTGTCGCCATAATGCACCCATTTTTCGTACTGATATTTTTTTTCAAAGAAAATATGTTTGTAGATTTTCCCTGTTGATTTTTGATAACCGGTACTGCTGGACAGATACAGCGGAATATTATCCAGACGGGAATCCGCCTGATGCAACATGGTACGAATCACGCTTTCCGGAAGATACATATCGCTAATCAAGATGACATCCTGTCCCTGCGCCTGCAGATTTAACAGAAATTCAATACGGTGCTGCATGGGCTCGGCATGTGAAATTTCATTCTCAATTTCGAGTATTTTTAAATAATCAGTTTGTTCAGCCGTGAGTAAATAATTATTTTGAAGGCGCTCATAAATCAAATCGAGTGAAATTTCAATTTGATCGGTTTTGCGCTCAAACGTTGTTTTTCTAAACATATCGCGCGCATCCATTTCGACTTTATGCCTGATTTGCACCCAGTCGTCTTTGAATATCTGCGGGAAATTTAGCTCTGAATGCGTAAGCTGCTGTTGCATACGCGCAAAGATACTAAATGGAGCAAGTGTTTTGCGGTGAATCAGTGTGTCGAATACATCAAAGCTGTGTAATTCTTTATATTGGACTGCGAATGTCTTTAGCTGGTCAATTTCTGCAATGAGCTGATCCAGAGTCTTTTGTTTAGAATAGGAAAAGAAATATTCTAGTAGCTCATCTTTATTTTCAATTAGCGGTATTTCTTGAGAAAGTGTTTGCAGCAGGTGCTCAAAGCTGTCTGAAACCACACCACTGGTGAATTTGAAATAATCACCGATAAATCCTAAAGTATCTGAATATTCCTGATAGTCGGGAATATATCGAATGAACTTATTAACATTGGCTTCAAGCAGATCATAAAAAATGCTTGAATAGTCGATAATTGCAATATCAATCAGATGAAAGATTTCATAGATATCATAATTTTCGTTCCAGAAAATAATATGTTCTGAGTCAGAATACTGCTGCTGGATTTCAAGAAAATAGGGATCATTTCTCATAAACGGGTGGACTTTAATGATCAGTAGATCATTATTTTCTGCTATTGCAGCAGATAATAAGTCAAAGCTCGGTATCAGTTCGCTCAACACCCCGTTAATTTTTTTGATGCGATAGGTGGGGGCGAACAGAATAACATTCCGGTAATGGGACTTATTGATCAGCTGATTAATATCATAACTTTGTACCTGACCATAAACGATATTACGAGGATAAGGCCCTCGGATAATTTGAGACCGCTCTATAATGGTATCTTGAATAAAGTGATCTTCCATTGCAGGAGAGGTGGCAAGGAAATAAGACTGATTACGGTAAAGCTTAAAATTCCGGATATGTTTGCGAACAATACTATCTGCTAAAATGGATTCTGGGCCAAGTGCCAATTCAATATGCTTAAGACCCACCCCATGCCAAGTGTTAATGACTTTTGTCGTTGTGGGAAGGTTGTCAGGATATTTCTCTCTAAAATTTTCAGTGATGTAGACATCACACTCGGCAAATAAAGCTTTGCATCGTTTATCTTTAGCAGAAAGAATATTATTAAGGCCAAGTTTTTTTAGGGTTTCAAATTCTTCATTATTTTCTGAAATCCACCAGCACTCATGGGAGTTTTGGTATTTATGACTCATATATAAAAATAGAGCTTTAGGATTACCCTGCCAGTTATAAGAAGAGAAGATCCAGCTATATTTTTGCTTTTTCTGCTCTGATAATTTATTTTCCAGAATATCCGGACTCAAATTTATTTTAGGTAAATCGGAAATATAATTAATAAAACTGTTTGTATTGTATAGTTTTTTATCAAACTTATAAGTCAATTTATGGATGAAAAAGTCATTTATAATTTCATTAAAGCGCTCAAGATTAAATTCTTTTGCGAGACTTTGGTTGAGTTGTAGCGCTTTTCTGGGATGGATTTTAAGCATGTTATCCCATTCATTTTTGTATTCTTCATCCGTCCAATACAGCATTTCAACGATGTCATGATACATAAAATAATTGGTTAAACTTTCTTGGTTTTTCCACCATAAGTTCAAGACAGTATGGATTGCATTCAGGACATAGGAATTCGGGGAACTATAAATAAACCAGTTGCCCACTCGGGAACCGCTATAAGTAAAAAAGAAACAGTTTTGTTTTTTGATTTCCTGTAATGACTGGCTTAAATCTTGGGTCAGCAGGCAGGTTGAATCTAGCCAGACACCCCCATATTTGGTGAGTAATTCTGTTCTCAGCCAGTCTGAAAAGTGAGTAGGACTAGAATTAATCAGTTTTTCGATATGTGGAGGAATTCTGACATAGTCAGATAAATTATTTTTAGTCAAAATGATTAAATCAAAATCCTCACCAATATATTTTTTTTGACTTTCTAATGCCACCTTAACTACAGCAGGAGCGGTTGCTGGATTATCCCAGAAAACAAAAGCTTTATTTTGATTGATTTTTTTTATACTTAAGTTTTCTCTGATTTTTTCCTTAATCTCGGATTTATTTTGAATAATAAATTCCGCCATGAGATGACGTTCTAATAATAGCGATGGGTGGATCTTAAACGCTGCTTCCACATCATAATTGGCATGAAGGGTGTTTTTTATTGCATGGTTGATAATGAGTCGAGATTTTTCTTTATCATTTTTCTTTTCATAAATCCCTGCAATTTTTAAATCTAGCAATGCATCATTAGCAAAATCTTTTTTACACTGTTCATACAATTTCAGTGCTTCGTCATAATTTTTCTTAGATTCTGCTGTTAATGCGGTTTTGAAATCCTCATTTTGTGTAACAGGAGACGGAGATTTCTGCTTTGATTTCAATAAGTTATTGTAAATTAATATTAATTCTTGATTATCCATGATACTTTTTTTGAGCCAATTGATAAGCTATTTTGTAGAGCATATGTTCTAAAAGCAATAGATCATTTGACAATTAAGTGATTTGTACAGAGTCTTGTAGCCGTGACAGCCACTCTAGTGCTGTTGCTCTAATTCATGCTATCTTTCAAAACTATATTTATACCTTTATACCTTATTCGGTATAACGCTGGACTAAAGAACAAAAAATTTTGAGAAGATAATGAAAAACATTGCTGTAATTTTATCTGGTGGTTCTGGTTCACGCTTTGGTGGAGCCTTGCCCAAACAATTTACTAAACTTGCCGGTAAAGCAATTATTGAATATACCATCGATGTATTTCAGAGTTCCGAAGATATTGACGAAATTATTATTGTTTCCCAGACCCAGAATGTTCACCGTACCTGGGAAATCATTAAAAAGAATAATTGGTCAAAAATTACTAAAGTCGTGACAGGTGGTGCAGAACGCTTTGATTCAACCTATTCAGCACTGACAGCCCTAAGAGGCAATGATGCGACGTGTAAAGTTTTATTCCATGATGCAGTACGGCCTTTGGTGAATCACCAGATTATTTCTAATTGCCTTACAGCGCTGCAGGATTTTGATGCTGTTGATGTCGTAATTTCATCTGCGGACACTCTCGTGGAAGTTTATGATGATGGATGTATTTCAAATATTCCCAATCGCTCATTTATGCGCCGTGGACAGACGCCCCAGGCTTTCACCTTGGGTACTATTCAACTTGCTTATAGTAAAGCATTAGAAATGAATCGAAAGACCTTTACCTGTGATTGCGGGGTAGTGCGTGCCATGTTGCCTCAGGTACGTGTGGCGACGGTTGAGGGAAATGAACGCAATATTAAAGTTACCCATCCGGTTGATTTATTTATTGCAGAAAAGTTTCTACAGTCTGCTCATGATATTCCGTTTAAAAATGGCGACAGCTTAAATTTTTTAAAAGATAAAAATATTGTCATTTTTGGTGGCAGCAGTGGTATTGGCCTGGAAATGAAAAATATAGCCTTGGTACATGGGGCGAATGTAGAAATTGCCAGTCGTTCATATAATCAGGTCGATATTTGTAATCTGGAAAGTGTTAAAGCTTATCTGTCTGCTATAAAGAAAAAAATGGGTCACATCGACTATGTGGTGAATACAGCCGGACTTCTGATCAAGAAACCTATTGATCGGTTAAGTATGGAAGAACTCACTTCTTTAATTGGTGTGAATTATACCGGCGCGGTAAATGTGGCCATTGCAGCAAAACCCTATGTGCTAGAAACTTCTGGCATGTTAATGAATTTTACTTCTAGTTCTTATACTCGAGGCCGTGCTTTCTATGCAGTATATTCATCAACAAATGCGGCGATTGTCAACTTTACTCAAGCTTTAGCTGAAGAGTGGAGTAATGAAGGTATTCGGGTGACCTGTATTAATCCGGAACGTACCGCCACCCCAATGCGAACAGCGAACTTCGGTATAGAGCCTGCCGGATTATTATTGTCTGCTCAGGAGGTTGCCTTGGCCAGTTTAAAAGTGCTGGGTACTCAGAATACCGGTATAATTGTTGACGTTAGAAAAGACGGTCGATAAGAAGCTGCCCATGCCTGGAAATAATTTGTATTACATTTATATAGACTCAAAAATTGAAGGTACCATAGATCAACTTATAAGCTATTTTCAGGCAGATATTTTTAATGCTGATGACTGTATCTGTATTTATTTTAAATATTATAAAGATATTGAAAAATATATAAAAAACAGGCTAGGTTCACAGCGGATAAAATATAAATTTATACGTAAAAACAGTGATTTGAATTTTATTTCACATAAGGTTGTATTTTATCTGTTCAATGCCCAGTCAAATTGTAAAATTACTGCACGCCGTGATTTAACCCATATTTTTGTTACCCATGGTGAAAGCCATAAACTGGCTTCTATTAAACCGATTATAAGAATTTACGATTTTGTTATTACCTCAGGACAGGTAGGTATTGAGCGGTTTTTAAAGGCAAGTATTTTTAATTCATACAATATTCAGCATGAACATCGCGTCTTAACAATGGGTGATACCTTTATTGGTCAAAATGCTTATGTATTCGCATCCGATAGCCAAAGCTTGCTTTATGCTCCTACTTGGGAGGGCGGCGTACCTGAGGAGAATTATTCCTCGATTGGACTGCAAGCCACTAAAATTTTAAAACATATTATCCAGCAATATGGGATAAAAAAGCTGTATATACAGCCCCATCCTAACCTGGGACACCGGGATAAAGAATACTTGGCTCATTTCAAAAAGATGTTAAATGAGTTGAAGCAATCATCGCTTGAAATTGTAGTGGTGAAAGCACAAATCAAATTAGCAGATCACTGGTCTTATCGGGGTTATACGCTTATTTCACAATCCTATAAGCCTAAGCTTAAAGTTGCAGCTGCGGTGACTGATATTTCGGCGATGGAAATGCAGCTGATTAATAATAAGATACCGACTTTAGTACTTTTTGATCAGGATTATTTGAATAGGCTTATTATTCCGCGCCGGGTGCAATATTTGTATGAAACCACACGATCTTTGCAAAACTTTAAGGTAGAAGCCTTCAGTTTTTCACAGCAAAAAGATGAAATACAAAAACATGATGATTATCTGATTGGTTATTTTGAGGAAAATTTGAGATTAATGTCATTTAGACAACGTATACAATGGTTGTGTGGGTTTGCATACGAGAACAAGATCAAAAATTATCGGGAAAATTTGGAATTATATTAATTCATGTTGTTATTTAAATACTTAGAAAAAAATTCAATGCAGGCTTGGAAGCCCCTGTTAGAACCTTATAAAAATCATACAGCAGGCTGGGGACGCAAAAAAAGTTTTTTCAAAGCCCAAGCTTTGGCAGAGGAAAAGGGCTTAAAAGTACTCTGCCTGGAGGATGGTTTTATCCGTTCTTTGGGGTTGGGTAAACAGGGCTTCGCAGCTCTTTCTCTGGTTGCTGACACTACAGGCATTTACTTTAATGCCTTACAGCCTTCTGACTTGGAACAACTGATTGTTCAACCTGAAAATGAAAAATCAAACCTGCGAGCTTCATCCATCATTCAGACAATTTTAAGCCATAAAGTCACCAAATATAATCAAAAATTCCAAAGCATCGATCCTGCTAAATTTGAACAGACAACTAGACATGTTTTGGTTGTTGATCAAACTTTTGGTGATCAATCCATTAAATATGCAGGTGCTACCCCAGCAACTTTTAAGACCATGTTGGCACAAGCCTGTCACGATCATCCGCATGCGATTATTTGGGTCAAAACTCACCCTGATGTAATGGCGGGAAAGGCAAAATCTCATTTTCAACCGCAGGACTTGGATTCTGAAAATATTCGGGTTTTAACTGAGGCCTATAATCCGATTGAGCTGTTGGACTATATGAGCGAGGTCTATGTAGTCAGCTCACAGCTTGGTTTTGAAGCCTTGCTGTGTGGCAAGATGGTACATTGTTTTGGTGTGCCATGGTATGCAGGCTGGGGACTTACCCAGGATCATCGCGCGCCTCTGCATATTTTAAATGGGCGACGCAGACAAAATCGCTCCTTGCAGCATTTATTTGCCTGTGCGTATTTGCAGTATGCACATTATCTTAATCCAGTAACCGGACAGCGCTGCGAGTTAGAGGAAATCCTCGATTTATTTATTCCAAATATACAGTTCCAACAACAACTGGCCCAATCGTATATAGCCTATGGGTTTAGTCCCTGGAAAAAAAAGTTTATTGCAGCTTATTTCGCATTTCCTCAGCTCAAGCTGAAATTCCAGCGTTATTTTAAACCGCATAAACATCATTATATTTTAGCTTGGGGGAAAAGAGCCAAGCTGTTAAAAGAATCAGCTTATGAACAAGTCACTACTGTTGAAGATGGATTTATTCGTTCTGTTGGCCTAGGAGCGAAGCTGATCCGGCCCTGTTCACTGGTTTTTGACAATGTCGGCATTTACTATGATGCTACACAGCCTTCACGAATAGAACAGCTGCTTTTAAATGTGAATTTAAGTACAGAGCAGATTGACCGCGCACAGCGATTAAGAAAATTACTTATTGATTTAAATATTTCAAAATACAATGTCGGCACAAAAAAATCATTAACACGTCCTCCACATTCACGTGTTCTGTTGGTCGTTGGACAGGTGGAAGATGATATGTCGATTCAGCTCGGGGGAGTGGGGGTTAAAACCAATCTGGGGCTGCTCAAGCAGGTCAGGGAAAACCATCCGGACAGCTATATTATTTACAAGCCACATCCAGATGTCCAGAGCGGACTACGCACAGGGAAAATTCCTGAACCGGACATGCTGCATTATGCCGATCAGGTTGAACTTGATACTTCCATTTTAGAGTGTTTTGAAATTTGTGATGAGGTACATACCATAACGTCCTTAAGTGGTTTCGAAGCTTTAATTCGGGGGCTAAAGGTCTATTGTTATGGATTACCTTTCTATGCAGGCTGGGGCTTGACACAGGATAGATACTTGTCACAAAGACGCAATAGACATCTTACATTGGAGGATTTATTGTATGTAACCCTTGTAGAATATCCGACCTATAATTTAGCGCATACCGAGGTGTCGGGTATCCCCTTGGTCAGACCTGAAGATGTAATTGCTTATATAAAAAAACAGTTAGATCAACCGGTAAGTTATAACGAAAGGTATAAACGTGTATTATTAGCTCTATATAATATACTAAAAAAAATAGGTTAATTGCTTTATGTCAGTTCATATAAATCGTTTATTACTTTCTGAGCGGGTCCTCTTGTTACAGGGCCCGATGGGGAACTTTTTTAATCGTTTTTCTGCATGGCTAAAAGATCATGATATTCATTGCTTTAAAGTAAACTTGAATGGTGGTGATCAGTTTTTTTCACGTTCTTTTGAATACAATTTTAATTTTACCGGTGCTTCTTCTGAATTTTCAGCCTGGATTGAGGATCTGCTGTTAACCCAGGATATTGATACTGTCGTATGTTTTGGGGACTGCCGTCAATACCATCAGATTGCAAAAAAAGTGGCATTGAAGCATCAGATTAACTTTTTTGCTTTTGAAGAAGGGTATATCCGGCCAAACTACATTACCTTTGAGCAGGACGGGGTTAATTTCTTTTCCAACTTTTTATCGCATTTGAAGTTAAAAGCCAAAAAACATAAACATAGCCAGATTGAGGAAATTTCCGAAGTCAATAATAGCTACCGCTCAATGGTAGTCAGTGTAATGATCTATTATCTGTTTATGCTGATTTTTTCATGGAAATACCCCCATTATAAACACCACCGGCAGATGACTATCTGGGCTGAAGTTTATTACTGGATCTGGTCAGGTGTGCGGCGCATTAAAAACTATTTTGTAGAAGATGGTCGGTTTAATACATTTATACAGGGCTATAAAAAACGCTATTTTGTTTTTGCTCTACAAGTACATAACGATTTTCAAATTCGTACCCATTCTGATTTGAAATGTATGAAAAAGTATATTGAAATGGTGATTCGGGATTTTGCACGACACGCAGATCCGCATCATCATTTAGTACTTAAGCATCATCCAATGGATCGTGGCTATCGTAATTATGCCTCTTATATCCGTAAGTTGGCTAAATCGCAGGATGTGGAGGGACGGATTCACTATTTTTGTGATATCCATTTACCTACGCTTTTAAAAAATAGCCTGGGTTTTGTCACGGTAAATAGTACGACAGGCATTCAGGCTTTGTATCACCATATTCCTGTCAAGGTATTGGGCTATGCACTCTATAACTTGCCTAAGCTGACCAACCAACGGCCACTGGCTAAATTCTGGAGGAATCCAGGTAAGGTGGATCAGGTGTATTTTAATTACTTCCGTGAAGAGCTGATTAATTATTCTCAATTAAACGGGGCATTTTATGGTGCTTCACCTTGGATGGATCACTATGATCTGTCGCATATCGAGGTAGATGTAGAAATGCAGCCGGTCAATAATCCTGTTTCCATCTGATCGGGATGAGAGCCTTCATGGCTCATATAATTAACTGGTAAAATTTAGAAATTTTAGAAATCTTGTTGAGAGAAATCCTTAAATAAAATACTTTTGCCCGAAATTCATTGAAGAGCAGAAAAGAATTTAAAAAAAAGCCCTGATCGAAAAATCAGGGCTTTTTTAGAATCTGGAGCGGGAAAGGAGACTCGAACTCCCGACCCCAACCTTGGCAAGGTTATGCTCTACCAACTGAGCTATTCCCGCGGAGTCTATAAAGTTTTTTAAATGAAAAAACTAAATGAAAAAATTTTGAGCGGGAAAGGAGACTCGAACTCCCGACCCCAACCTTGGCAAGGTTATGCTCTACCAACTGAGCTATTCCCGCATGCCGTGTATAATACAGCATGCAAAAATGAGGTCAACACCTTTGTTAAAAATCTTGCATCAATTGCATAAAATAAAATCAAAATCCTTTGGATTAGACATTAAATAGCCAATATTCATCTGGTAGTTTATAAAACTTAGCCACAATCAACGGATTGCACCCATATAGACTGCCAAAATACTTCGCAGAACAAGGTATACTGAAACCATATTTTTCAAAATTGGAGTCCGGCCATGAGCCTAGAACAACAACTGAAAGACCGTTTGGCACAATTATCCCCAACCCATCTGGAAGTAGTTAATGAGTCCTCGGGCCATGGCGGTTATTTTCCGGGAAAAGAATCGCATTTTAAAACCGTCATCGTCAGTCAGGCTTTTGCCGGTTTGCGCCCCGTCCAGCGTCATCAGAAAGTTTATGCTGCTGCGGGTGATCTGCTGTCGAAAGACAAGATTCATGCACTGGCGATTCATGCATTTTTACCTGAAGAATGGACAGGACAGGATACGAGCAGTCCTGCTTGTGCCCATGCACCAAAAAACTAAGAGGAAATGATGGAAACCCAACTTTTAGTCAAGATTATCCATATGTCGGTAGCAGGACTGGCGATTGTCGCCATTCTTGCCCATGCCTTGACCTTGTTTGTCGGCACACAGGGAAATATGCCTAATCCGGTAGCACGCACCGCATTAGTGGCTTTGCAGCATTTCGCCATCACGGTGATTGTACTGACCGGTATCGTGTCGCTTTTCCTTAAAGATTTTGATGTGCAGCCCTGGTTCTATGCCAAAGTTATTTTATTTTTGGTACTGGTGTCCTCTCTAGGCAAAGCCTATAAAAAAGATGATTCGATTTTGCTGGTACAGCGTCGGGCTGGCTTATTTATTGCTGTGGTTTCATTGATGTCTATTCTGGCCCTGGTGATGATCAAGCCGAATTTTGGCTAAAAGCAGACTGGCTATGACGATCAGCATAGCCATTACATCTGAATAATTAAAAAGTACAAATGTAGTAAAAGTAATTAAAAATTGACAGGAGGGGACATGCGTACACGTGTGGTATTTAATCAAAAAGGTGGGGTGGGCAAGTCGAGTATTACCGTCAATCTGGCAGCGATCAGCGCACATCAGGGCTTAAGAACCTTGTTGATTGACCTGGATCCGCAGGCTAACTCCAGCCAGTATGTGCTAGGCGATGATGCGACGTATTCCAGTGACAAGCCTGCACTCGAACCGAATATCGAAAACTATTTTGAAGATGTACTCGGCAATCAGCAAAGTAAGGGGCTGCTCGGCAATGCCATTGGCTCGATTTTAAAAAGCCGTAGCAAAGGTCTGGAAAGCTATGTGCATCAATCCTCTTTTAAGCATCTGGATGTTATTCCGGCCAGCCCGACACTCGGAACATTGGCTCATGCCCTGGAATCCAAGCACAAGATTTACAAGTTAAGAGATGCCTTGCAACAACTGTCGGGACATTATGACCGGGTGTTTATTGATACACCGCCTGCATTCAATTTCTTTACCCTCTCCGCACTCATTGCGGCAGACCGCGTGCTGATTCCCTTCGACTGTGACGTGTTTTCTAAACGCGCCCTGCAGACCCTGATTGAAAATGTGATTGAAACCCAAGATGACCATAATGAAAATTTGGAAATTGAAGGCATTGTCGTCAACCAGTTTCAGGCACAGGCCAAATTACCGCGCGAAGTGGTACAGCAGCTCAAAGATGAAGGCTTACCGGTGCTTGACAGTATGTTGCCACCGTCGATCTTGATGAAAGAATCTCATCAGAAAAATCTGCCTTTGATTCATTTGGCTACTGATCATAAATTGACTCAGGCCTATCAATCGTTGTTCAATGAGATAGAACAGAATTAAGATCGAGTTAACTATGAAACTTGTGAAAATCGGCCTGAGTATTGCTGCACTGGCATTACTCAGTGCCTGTGCAACGACGGTAAAACCGACTTATGTGTCGCCTACCCTGTATCAGACTTTGGGTTGCTCGCAACTACAGGGTGAATATAACCGTATTCAGCAGTATATTGACAATGGTGTCGAACCACCGAAACGTACTGGCATGGGTGTAGGTGTGGGTCTTGGCGGTGGTTGGGGCAGTCACGGTGGTTGGGGTATTGGTCCGAGTATCTCAGTCAATATGGGACAGTCATCTGATACCAAAAGAACCGAACTGGCACGACTTTTAGGCGAGCAGGAAGCGATTGTTCAGGCTGCACGTTATAAGAACTGCCCGATGATCGTGCGGCAGGCGATACCTAAATAAATCATTCTATATTAAAAGGATGAATGCTGACTTCGGGTCGGCATTTTTTATTGCTTTCACCAAGAATAGAGCGGTTTAAATTAAGATAAAACTCACGTGAAATTGACCGGCCTGTATAGAAGTCTGAAATTTTTAAGCTTGTCATGATATTCGCATATTGATTAAGCTAGAACATAGGCCCGGAATAGTTCATCGCGATGATTGAAAATTGGTTATTTGTTTTAGGACTTATTGCTGTGCTGATGGTTCCAGGGCCGGCCAATGCCCTGGTGGCCAGTTCCGCTTATCAGCAGGGACGGCCCAAAACCAGTCTTTATCTTCCTGCCATTCTGATGGGCTATTTTTATGCCATTAATGTCTGGGCTTTGTTGATTCATCTGGCTTCACCGATCTGGCCAAATTTTAAAGGTGTGGTCTATGTACTGAGTACCATCTGTGTGGGCTGGATGACCTTGCATTTATATAAGGCCCAACAGTTAGAGCGCTATAATAAGAACCATCCTCAGATTCGTCCTTGGCAAATGTTTAGGGCCACCTTAAAAAATCCTAAAGCAGCCCTGTTGGCCTCAGGAATTTTACCCATGGAAACCTGGCAAAGTCCGACCAACTTCGTGCTGGTTTTTGCTGCCTTTAGCTTGAGTACCATTCCTGTAGGGGTTTTCTGGATGATTTTTGGTCAGGCAATTTTGAGCAGTCATTCTGAAAAAATAAAAGCCGGCCTCATTTATAAAGGCGCGGCTCTGTTTGTCCTGCTTTGTCTGATCCCACTCCTGATCAAGCTGTGGGATTAAATGCGCAGGCTATAAAAAATATTAAGCTGTTGTGCTTTTTTTAAGCTTTTGTTGAATAAAGCCAATCACACCTGGCAATACACTTAAAATAATGATGCCGAAAATCAGATAGGTAAAATTGTCTTTAACAATCGGCATATTGCCAAACATATAACCCAAGATTACAAATGAGCTAATCCAGGCAAATGCCCCGACCACATTATAGGTCAGGAAATATTTGTAATTCATGCTGCCAGCACCGGCTACAAAGGGTGCAAAGGTACGGGCAAAAGGAATAAAACGCGCAAAAATAATGGTTTTACCCCCATGTCTGGCAAAGAATTGCTGAGTCGCCAATAAATGTTTTTGATTGATAAAGCGTGATTCAATCTCGAACACCCGAGGTCCAATATATTTACCAATGTGATAATTCAGGGTATCACCCAGCACTGCCGCAACAAATAGGAGCGGAATCAGCACCCAGGGATCCATCGCACCTGTAGACGCTGCCAAAGCACCTGCTGCAAATAACAAGCTGTCACCGGGCAGGAATGGCATTACCACCAAACCTGTTTCCACAAAGATAATCAGGAAAAGAATGGCATAAATCCAGATCCCGTAATTGGTGATAAATTCAAGCAAGTGATCATCAACATGCAAGATAAAATCAATCAGTTCCATGAGCCCAGTACAAGCAAAAGTGTGCTCAAATCCTAACAGCGATCACCTCTAAAGTCAGTAATAAAAGTCGACTATTTTGCGGCTTATTTTTCTGCTTTCAGGCTAATCCTGTCATTTTAAAAATGGATGTATCAGCGTATTTACAGATTTTTATTGGAGCTTTCTGAGCAGACTACACAAGGTCATCATGGTGTTACATAACTTCTGCAGCGTCTGCTCCAGCTTTCTGTTTAGATCATGGAATCATCATAAAAATAGCAGGTCAAAACATATGAAAAAATATATTCTTGTGATACTAGTTCTGGCAGCTGTCAGTCCGGCACTTTGGGCTAAATCCGATCAGGCTGTTCTGGCAGAAGCCAAAAAGAATGTAGTCAGTATTGCTCAGGCACACAAAATGAAAGATGAAACCGGCGTGACCTTAACAGGCCAGATCGTCAAACAGCGTGCAGCGCAAAGTGATGAATTTGAATTAAAAGATAAAACCGGCAGCATCATGATTGATGTGGATGATGACCACTGGAAAAGATTAAAACTCAAAGCAGGCGACCGGGTGAAAGTCTGGGGCGAGGTCGATACGCACCGCAATAAACCCACCGATATTGAAGTGATTCAGATTGAACACCTGAAATAAACCATTCATTTGGCTGGTTCACAGGAAAGCAGCGGAAGTCTGCTCTCCTGTGAACCAGCCAAAAATGAAGCCACTAATTTCTATAATTTCTTAACTGTTTAATATTTAAACGCTTTGGAATAGTGTGCTTAAATGCAAGAAAAATGCTAGAATACGGCGCTTATCTTTCGTTTGCCTTTCATAGTTGTTCGTCATGACTACCAATACTCAAATTACTGAAGATCGTATCCTGATTCTGGATTTCGGTTCTCAATATAGTCAGCTCATCGCACGTCGTGTTCGTGAAGCTGGTGTATATTCTGAAATGTATGCCTATGATATGTCTGAAGAAGACATTCGTGCATTTAATCCAAACGGGATCATCTTGTCTGGTGGACCTGAGAGTGTTCACCTTGAAGGCAGCCCACGTGCGCCGCAAGTGGTATTCGAACTGGGTGTGCCGGTATTGGGTATTTGTTATGGCCTGCAAACCATGTGCGAACAGCTTGGCGGTAAAGTTGAGCCGGGTCATGTACACGAATTTGGCTATGCAGAAGTAGATATTGTCGTACGTGACAAGCTGATCGGTAATTTACAGGACCGTGAAAACCAGTTGCATGTCTGGATGAGCCATGGTGACAAGGTTGCCCGTATTCCAGAAGGCTTCCAGATCACTGCACAAACTCCAAGCTGTCCAATTGCGATGGTTTCTGACGAAACTCGCGGTTTCTATGGCATTCAGTTCCATCCTGAAGTAACACATACTTCTAAAGGCGCAGAATTACTGTCGAACTTCGTTCATCAAATTTGTGGTTGTCGCGGTCTGTGGACGCCAGAACACATTATTGATCTACGTGTAGAACAGCTTCGCCAACAGATTGGTGATGAAAAAGTATTACTTGGTCTTTCTGGCGGTGTGGATTCATCTGTAGTGGCAGCACTGTTGCATAAAGCAATTGGTGATCAGCTGACTTGTGTGTTTGTAGATAATGGTCTGCTTCGTTTGAACGAAGGCGATCAAGTGATGCAAATGTTTGCAGATAACATGGGTATCCGCGTGATTCGTGCTGATGCAGAGGAACGTTTCCTGACTGCACTGGCTGGCGAAGTTGATCCAGAGAAAAAACGTAAGATTATTGGCCGTGAATTTATTGCAGTCTTCGCTGAAGAAGCACGTAAATTAGATGGCGTAAAATTCCTGGCTCAAGGTACGATTTATCCGGACGTGATTGAATCTGCCGCAAGCAAGCAGGGTAAGGCGCATGTGATTAAATCGCATCACAATGTGGGTGGTTTACCGGCAGACCTGGCGTTTGAACTGGTTGAACCGTTACGTGACCTGTTTAAAGATGAAGTACGTAAATTGGGTACGACTTTAGGTTTGCCACACAGCATGATCTATCGTCATCCATTCCCGGGCCCAGGTCTTGGTGTGCGTATCCTGGGTGAAGTGAAAAAAGAATATGCAGACATTTTACGTCTTGCGGATGACATTTTCATGCAGGAATTGCGTGCCAGCGGTTGGTATGATAAAACGGCTCAAGCCTTTGCAGTATTCCAGCCAGTGAAATCGGTGGGTGTAGTCGGTGATGGCCGTCGTTATGCATGGGTGATTGCACTGCGTGCGGTAGAAACCGTGGACTTTATGACGGCTCGTTTCGCGCATCTTCCTTATGATTTAGTCGATAAAATCTCGACCCGTATCATGAACGAAATTGCTGAAGTTTCTCGTGTTGTGTATGACGTATCGTCTAAACCACCTGCAACGATTGAATGGGAGTAATTTAGGGGTTTCGGACAGCACTGCTGTCCGTCTAAATTACGCCAAGCGCTATGCTCGCGGCAGTTTAGGAATCTAAACTTTCCAAATTAAAGAAGAGTGCTTAGGCGCTCTTTTTTATACTTTTTTAAATAGATAAGAGACTTAAGTCGGCTTAACCTGCCAGTTTTGCAGCTCTCCATCTAAACTCTGATCTGGATCATAAGCCTCAACCCGATTCCGACCATTGGCTTTAGCCTGATATAAGGCGATATCAGCCTGTTTAATCAGGGTCAGTAAATCGGTTTCACAGCTTTCCAGAATGGCAGCACCAATAGAAATACTAAAACTGAAACGATGTTGACTGTCTAGGTCGATCACGATATTTTCAATTTTATGCCTTAAACGTTCAGCAATTTTTAAAGCATCATCGAGAGAAGTTTCAGGTAAAAAAGCAATAAATTCCTCGCCTCCATAGCGCGCCAGAATATCATGCTGCCGCATTTCACTATGGGTGCTTAGTGCTATCGTTTGTAAGACCTGATCTCCAATATCATGCCCATAACGGTCATTAATCTGCTTGAAATGATCAACATCAAATACCAGTAAGCTCATGGGTGCAGGTCGCGCAAGATTCTGCTGTACCAGCTGTTGGGCCAGATATTCAAAACATCGACGGTTATTCAGGCCAGTGAGTGAGTCAGTATGTGCCATATTTTCAAAGGCCTGACGATTATATTCATTCAGGGTATATTGCAGGAATACAATGCGTGATTTTAAGGTCGAGTTCCAGCTGATATAAAGACTGAAGGTTAATACCGGCAGATAAATCAAGGAAAATAAAAATATCTGATACGGGTCAGCATGGGTATTGAAATATACGCCAAGATAAATGACCAGGGTAATCAGACCTGAAGTAATCAAAGACGGCCAGAAACGGATCTGTATACATAAATTGGCCAACACAATAAAGACCAGGGATGCATATTGATAAATAAGGACAGAGGCACTTTCGGACTGATTCAGGTTAAAGAACCAGATGGCACTTGCGCCAATAATTGAAGTGGGCAAGAGCAGGTCAAAGACAGGCAGGTTGCGGTAAGAATGATACATCCAGATCGTCACCATGACGATCAGAAGGGTATAGCTGATTTTGGTCAAAATGAGCAAAGTAAGGATATCGTTGAGTACCACAATATCGGCAAGGGTATAGGATGCATAGGCCAGCTGTGCAAATAAATTAACCTGTAACAGGTATTTTAAAGTAAGTTGTTTTTGATGAGCATAATAAGCCGGTTTTAAGGATGCAGGAATACGAACAAGCGGCTCTTGAAGGGCCTCCTGAATCAAACTACGAGATTCTTTTTCATACTCATGAGGCATGCAGCCTTCCCAACTTAAAATTTATAAAAATGAATAAGATGAAATTTATATAGTTGTATAAAAAATATTCTATTCTTTTGTTAAATATTTTAAAAGTGAAGAAACAAATTTATTTGATCAGGTAAAAATATCTGATTAATACTTCTCAGGATGAGCTTAGCTTGTAGCGTATAACAAACCAACCTGGGTTCAACTTTAATTTGTGGCTGATTGAACTGGCTGAGTGTTCGATTTAAATACATTCCAGGGATTGTCTGTTGCAGACTTGGCCTGATCCAGTATGTCGGGATGATAGACTTCAATCCGGTTGCGTCCAGTTTTTTTGGCCTGATATAAAGCAATATCCGCTTGTTTGATCAGGTCTTCCAGAGTTTGGGTATGTGATTCCAGTTCTGCTATCCCGATTGAAATAGTAAACCGGATGGCATGATTAGGTTTGACATAAATGTACTGCTTTTGAATAGCACAGCGAATTCGCTCTGCAATCACCAGACTGTCTTGTAGCTGAGTATCCTCCAGAAGGGCGATAAATTCTTCCCCGCCAAAACGTGCCAGTACATCGCTATGCCGCATTTCTTTACGGGTCACTTCAGCAATGAGTTGCAGTACCCGATCACCGACATCATGTCCATAACTATCATTAATATTCTTAAAATGATCAACATCAAACATCAGCAGGCAGCTACTGGCATGTTTAGGCCATTGATGAATTGAACGTTCAGCCATATCGACAAAATGGCGACGGTTATATAGCTGGGTCAAATCATCGGTATGTGCGAGATTTTTTAAGGTTTGATAGTTCCATTCGTCAAGTAGGGAACGCAGAAACGAACGCCGAACATTTAGAATATTATTCCAGTTAATATAGATACTAAAAAACCAGAGAGGACTAAAAACTACTGCAAAAATAAAAGCTTGAGATGTACTCATTAACTGGTTGGCCCCCAGCATGATAAACAGGGCAATCAAGATGGAACAATAGACCGCGACTTTAAACTGGGTCTGTATACAGAGATTGGCGACAAGAATAAAAATCGCAGAGGCATAAATATAGGTGGCCACATGAGGACTACTTGAAAGTACCAGTAAGCCAATCCAGGCCGCTGCGGCCACAGTCGTACCTATAGGCACGATTCTATCCAGAACCTGAATGTTTTTATATTTTTTAAACAGGTAATAACAGCAAAACAGTGCGCCCAGAACCAGAACCACACGTATCAGCCCGGACATAAAAAACATGTCCGGAATAATCAGGATATCAGCAAAAAAATACAGAAGAAATGCTATTTGTGCCAGATAGTTAATTTGACGCAAATTTTGATGACTATGGGTATAGACGTAATCATAAAAATATTGCTGAAACGGAGCAGGAATACGGGCATGCGGATCTGTCAGCGCCTGTTCAATCAGCTGACGGTTTTTCAGATCACATTCAGATAGTTTTAGTGATTTATCAGTCGTCGAATTTTGAAAAGATATATTCGTCGTTGAATATATATTCTCATTCTTAGCAGACATGTCCTGGTCCAGTATTATTTTTATAGGTGCCTATTATGCCGTGATTGAATAAAAAATAACCTCCTAAAAATTGGGTATCCGGAAGGATTTTGCATTTAAAACGTAACAAAATTTGTGTTTTTAATTATGGAAGTAGTTGAAATACATGAAAAATCATCTTATTTTCCAAAATTTTAAAATACTATTCATTCGTTTCACGTGAAACATGGCTGCTCAATACTTCTTTGTATACACCCCATATCATCTCCTTAAGCCAGGTAGCTGCATCAAAAATTTTTAAGCTAACTCAAGTATTTGTATTTACAATACAAATCGTATCAGCTGTTCAGATTTTAAATAGGGTAGCCATTAGAATACTTAATACGTATCTAAATATTTCTAGAGATAGATTTTGAATCTAGACCCTGTACATTGTCCTGAGCAAGGGGCATTTTGGATCAGTCTAATGTGAATGTCTCACCCACTCCGGAACTAGAATGAAAATGCCGAGGTAAACTCAGCCATGTCGACCAATAGTGATATTGAACTGTCCAATTCTGATGATTGTGAAAAGTATGTAAACCGGTTTATTCAGGAATTTCCTTTACGCCGCGCAGAAATCGGGCAGGGTACCGTGATTAAACGTGCCTTGCCAAGCAGACACAAGCGCATGATAGGTGCCTGGTGTTTTCTCGATCACGCCGGTCCTGCCATTTTCCCGCAAGGAGATGGCCTAGATATCGGACCACATCCGCATATCGGGCTGCAGACTTTTACCTGGATGATCGAAGGCAGCATGATGCACAATGACAGTCTGGGAAATCAGCAATTGATTCGTCCCAAGCAGGTCAATCTGATGACCTCGGGCTATGGTATCTCACATACTGAAGTCTCTCCGGAAAGTGAGACCCATATGCATGCAGCACAGTTGTGGATTGCCTTGCCGGATGACAAGATCAATATGGCACCGGGGTTTGACCATTATCCTGAATTACCGGTGGTCAATGAGCAGGGTATCGAGTTTACCGTGCTGGTTGGAGAGTATTTAAATACCAGATCACCGGTTAAAGTGCATAGTGAATTGCTGGGCGTGGATCTGTATGCAGATGAAAGTAGCAGTATGCGTTTGCCACTGAATCCGAAATTTGAATATGGCTTTATGGTACTTGAAGGTACGGCCAGTATAAATGGACATGAACTGACAGAGGATAATATGCTGATCCTGGAGCCGGGGTTGCAACAGGTCAATGCTGAAATTCATGCCAGAAGCCGGGTGTTATTGATTGGAGGAGAGCCATTTGAAAGCCCGATTTTATTATGGTGGAATCTGGTCGGGCGTACGGTAGAGGACCTTAAAATTGCACGGGAACAATGGATAGAAGGGCATGAACGTTTTGGTTCTATTCCAGCCTATGATGGGCTACGTTTAGAAGCTCCTGCATTTCCAGAGCGGATGCGTGCTTCACGATAAATGCTAAAATGATGGGAATATAAAGCGCTGGCTGAATTGAACTCAAAGAGTGAATCTGCAACATGGGATACATATCATTACAGTCATCAAAAAATGAGCTGGAGTCGGCTGCTTTTTGCTATGCTCAATGAGCAAGAACAATAAAATCATGAGTCTAATATGCGTGTTTTACATCATCTCGAACAATCACGGTCATTTCGTATCCTGTGGGCCATGGAAGAGTTAGGACTGGATTACGAGGTTAAATACTATAAGCGTCAGCCCAATCTTTCTGCGCCACCGGCCTTAAAACAGATCCATCCATTGGGCAAAGCTCCGATTCTGGTCGATCAGGGTCAGGTACTGGCGGAATCTGCAGCGATCCTGGAATATTTACAGGAAACCTATGACGAACAGCAGCAGTTTCGTCCCGAAGATCCTGCCGACAAGGCCCAGTACCGTTACTGGATGCATTATGCGGAAGGTTCGTTAATGCCGCTGCTGGTGATGCAACTGGTGATGACCACTGTACCAAAACATACCCCGTTGCTGATTCGGCCTGTAGCCAAGAAAATCTGTGATGGAGTGAAGAAACAGTTTGTACAGAGCCGCTTAAAAGATCATATCCAGTTTCTGGAAAGCTATTTGAGCGAGCATGATTATTTTGCCGGACATTTCAGTTTTGCCGATATTCAGATGAGTTTTCCGTTGGAAGCGATGCAGAGCCGGACAGGCCAAAGTTATCCGGCCATTCAGGCCTATCTGAAACGGGTCTCGCAACGTGCAGCCTATGCGCGTGCACTGAGCAGGGAAAAACAGATCAGCTCTTAAATGCTTAAAAGAAAAGGTGCCGATGGCACCTTTTTGATTTTGTGAGATTAGTCCGGGAAGCTGAGACGTTCTTTGGGGAAAACCACCTTAAACGTGGAACCTTGGTTTTCTTTGGACTCGATTTCCAGATGTGCCTGATGCTGCATCAATACATGTTTGACGATGGCAAGTCCCAAACCGGTACCACCAGTACGGCGACTGCGGTCTGAATCGATTCGGTAAAAACGCTCGGTCAGACGTGGCAGATGCTTGGGATCAATGCCGATACCGTTATCTTGCACCACAAAATAGGCCGATTCACCATCATCATGCCAGCCGATAGTGATGGTGCCGCCTTTAGGCGTATATTTGATGGCATTGGTGATCAGATTGCTAAAAGCGCTGGCCAGTTCCATGTCTGAACCGATCAGATCGCAATGGCTGTCAATGTCCAGATTCAGGGTATGACCATAATCCATATTATAGGCCTGGGCATCATCGAACAGCTGGTTCATCAGACTCGGCATTTCAATGATCTGATTTTTGGCAATATTCTTGTCATTTTCCAGACGCGATAGTAACAGCAGGTCATTGACCAGTGCATTCATGCGTCGGGTCTGCGACTGCATCTGATCAAAGGCACGTTTCCAGCGTGGATTGATGTCTTCCTGATCGGTAAAGGTTTCAATATAGCCACTGAGTACGGTCAACGGGGTTCGCAGCTCGTGCGAAATATTATCGACGAAATCTTTACGCATCTGTTCCAGATTATGCATCCGGGTTACATCATAAGCGACCAGTACTCGGCTTTCTCCGCCAAAACGTGTCATTTTGACCTGTACATAGTGGTCTTCAAACAGTGAAGAGCGCATTTTCAGGCCGTCCGGAGATTCATCAATATGATGATAGTATTCAATAAAATTCGGTTGGCGCAGCAAGGTCAGGATATTACGGCCACGGTCATCACTCGAGATTCCGAGCAGACGTTCCGCAGCAGGATTCCACCATTCAATCTGCTGGTTTTCATCAATTAAAACGACAGCTTCTTGCAAGGCTACCAGAGAAGACTGTGCACGATCGATCAGTTCAACCATTTCTGCCTGAACAATCCGTTCCTGACGCTGGGCGCGGTAAACATTGAAAAGCAGTGCACCCCAAATTCCGCCAATATTGGGCGGAACATCATAGGGGCGGTTGGAAATCCATTCATTGACCAGGTATAAAGAACGCATCTGGGTCGCAAAGAACGCCACGAAGGCGATTACGATACAAATCCAGAAATACCCAATCCCAAAACCGATAAAGCTGGCGATAATCAGAAAAAAAGCCAGCAGGCGTAAATCCTGTTTGGCAAAATCCCATAAACTGCTGTAACGGATTCTTTTATGCTCGCGTGCCAGTTCGGGGACAGGGTAGGGTTCATACATAAAACAAGATTTACCTTAAATGATATTTAACCTAAAGCGACATCGGAACGGGTCGAGAAACGATAACCTGTACCACGTACGGTCTGTACATAACGGTCCACGCCATAGGGTTCCAGCACCTTGCGCAGGCGACGGATATGCACATCAATGGTCCGGTCTTCAATATAGACGTTACCGCCCCACACCTGATCCAGCAATTGCGCACGGGTATAGGCACGTTCCGGATGGGTCATGAAGAATGCCAGCAAACGGTATTCGGTGGGTCCCATTTCCAGAATATTATTGCCAAAATTCACCCGCTGGCTGACCGGATCCAGAATCAGGCCATTGGCATCAATGGTTTTTTCACCGCTCAGGGCATTGGCACGGCGCAGTACCGCCTTAATCCGGGAAACCAGTTCCCGGGTCGAGAACGGTTTGGTCATGTAGTCATCGGCACCGGCATCCAGACCTTGTACCTTGTGGTCTTCTTCACCGCGTGCTGTCAGCATGATCACCGGGATTTCAGACAGGCTTTCATCACGTTTCAGACGACGACATAAGTCCACACCGCTGACACCACCTGGCATCATCCAGTCCAGCAAAATCAGTGCCGGACGTTGATCCACAATCATCTGATGCGCCTGCTTGGCATCTTCTGCCTGCAAGCACTGAAAACCGGCCATATCCAGAGAGGTATGGATCATTTCCCGAATCGGGAGCTCGTCATCGACGATTAATATGTAGTCATCTTTCACAACGCAATACCCTATTTCATGTAAACGGTGAGCCGTTTTATATTTATGACAGGCTTATTACAAAGACTAATTATGACAGTATCATTGCAGAAAGGGAAAAACTGCTGAAATTCACAAAGATTTGTGACAAATATAGCGCATAAAATTGTTAAAAAATCATAAATTAATTTTACCTGTTTCCAAGATAAAGCATAAATTCACAACTACACTGGAAAGCTCATAATACCTTTTTAACAAAAGGATTTAACAGCTATTTTTTCTCGGAAAATGACTCTAATAGTGCTAAAAAAACCACACTGCAAGATGATAAAACTTCTTCAAGCGAATGCTTAAAACCGCTCATCACCCAACGAATGGCAATTTGGGTGACATAACCATTTAAACCGGTCGAAACCAGGGAAATTTCCTGCTCGCTACGATTTAACTGCGGCATCATTAACATGACAAAAGCATGAATCATACGGTCAAAACGCGACATGGTTTCATGAATGGTGGCCTGATTATGCAGTTCCTGTACCAGCATGGCATCAATATAAATGATCCTGGCCATACGTGGATTGTCACGCAAGGTGGTGAGTAGGGCTGTCAAACCGGCTTCGATCATTTTTTTCGGATCACTCGATGCCTGCATCATGGCCTGCATCACATTCTGTTGCAGTTCATCAATCAGTTTCAAAAAAATGGTCTGAAACAGATCTTCGCTTTTCTTGAAAGATTCATAAAAATAACGTTCAGTCAGTTTGGCTTCATTGCAGATATCTTTGACCGTGACTGAAAAAAAGCCGTAACTGCCATAGGCTTCAATTCCAGCTTCGATCAACTTTTCACGACGTGCCTGCTGCCGCTCCGCCATCGACAGGCCTTTAAACTGACGTTGTCTGGTTTTGGCGGCTCGTGGTTTCACTGCTGAGTCGATTGAATCGGTCATAAGGCCTGAGTGCTCATCTGTATAAAGATTTTGAATATCTTAGCAATAAATCACGCTTAGACCTACATGAGAAATTCTGTCCCGAAAGTTGGCCTCTAAGGATATGGGATAATTATTGACAATCTGTATTGTCAAAACTATATTGAGGATCTGTGCTAGCTCCTGAAACAACAGAACAAGATCCTGCTGTCATGGAATGGCAGTAGTTTACATAAGGAAATTAAATGAAAAATTTTAACAATAAAGTTGCCGCGATTACCGGGGCCGGTTCAGGTATTGGCCAGCAACTGGCGGTACTACTGGCCCAGCAGGGTTGTCATCTGGCCCTGAGTGATATTAATGAACAGGGTCTGGCACAAACGCTCGAATTGCTCAAAGAGAGTGATGTCCGTGTGACTATCCAGAAAGTGAACGTGGCTGATCTGGAACAGGTGCGTAACTGGGCGGCGCAGGTCGAACAGGATCATGGCAGTATCAATATGATCTTTAACAATGCAGGTGTTGCACTGGGTTCAACAGTGGAAGGGGCATCTTATGAAGAACTGGAATGGATCGTCGGAATCAATTTCTGGGGTGTGGTGTATGGCACCAAAGAATTTCTGCCACTGATCAAGAAAACTGGTGATGGCCATATTATCAATATTTCCAGCCTGTTTGGTTTAACGGCTCAGCCGACCCAGTCTGCTTATAATGCGACCAAATTTGCAGTACGTGGTTTTACTGAATCCCTGCGTCAGGAACTGGACATGGAAAATTGCGGAGTCAGTGCGCTCTGTGTGCATCCGGGCGGGATCCGTACCAACATTGCCAATGCAGCAAAAATGAATAACAGCCTGCTGACTTTAGGTATGAATCCGGAAAAATCAGCCCGTAATTTTAATAAATTATTGCGTTGTCCACCTGCAGAAGCTGCCCGTCAAATTCTGGAGGCGGTACAAAAAGACAAGCGCCGTCTGCTCATCGGCAATGATGCCAAAGCGATAGACCTGATTCAGCGAATCTTGCCGACCGGTTATCAGCATGTCACTGCACTGGCGACCCAATTTGGTAAAAGAAAGAAAAAGTCTGCTTAAGAAACTGTAAAACAGACCCGCGAAAGCGGGTTTTCTTTTATGGCAATAATCATAGTCTGACTCTTTAGCAGGTCAGTATCTGAGGTAATGTAAGGCTTTTAAATTATAAAATTTTTATCTATATCAAGGTCTCAATGGTCTTTTTCTTCCAGACAAACTGATAATACAGTCCCTGCAAAATACACATGCTGACAAAGGCCAATGCATAGGCATACCAGATACCTTCCAGGCCCCACCACCGGCTAAACAGATAAGCGGCGGGAACTTCAATACATAGAATGGCGAAAATATTAATCAGCATTGGCATAGTTACCGTACCACTGGAACGCATGATCGAAGCAAAAATGGCACTGGCGCCAAAAAACAGAATTGCCCACAAAACAATGAACAGCAGTTTTTGACCGAGCACCACCACCTGGGGGTCGGTAATAAACAGCGCCATCAGATATTTGGAAAACAGATAAGCCAGAATCACCAGACCACCGGTGAATAGGATATTCATAATGAGCGCAGTGCGGGTAACTTTATTCAGCAGATCCGATTTGCCTGCACCAATGGCTTGAGCAGCAAATACAGATGCAGCTATCGCAATCGATAAGGCGGGGAACTGAATATAATTTAAGACCTGATTGACTGCGCCATAAGCGGCTGTTGCTTCTGCACCATAACGGTTAACCAGTCCGACAATTACCAGTCCGGCAACTGAAGTCGTGACCATTTGTACACCAGTTGGAACTCCCAGTTTAAGGATGGTTTTGCTCAACTGTGGCTGATGACGAATATTTTTTAATAAAGCCCAGTCGAGCTTGAGCGGATGCTGCTTGCGCTTCAGATACAAAATCAAAAATACCAGAACTGCGAGATTTCCCAGAATGGTAGCAAGTGCCGGTGAAATAATGCCCATTTTAGGAAAGCCAAAATAACCGCCAATCAGGACCGGTGTCACCACCAGGCCCACCCCAATGGTAATGACGGAAGCAAATAGGGGTGTGGTACTGTCTCCGACACCACGCAGAATGGAGGTATAAACAATATAGATAAAAATTAAGGGGCTACCCACCAGCATCCACTGCACATACGGCAGGGACAAATGCATCACATCCGGATCTGTGCCGAGTGCCAAGAGAATATTTTCAGCAAAAATCACCCCAAAAAGCGCAATCAAACTGCCGCCAATCAAGGTCATAAATAAAGTTGAACCAACCACACAGCGGACTTTTTCTATATTTTTCCCGCCCCAAGCTTGGCCAATCAATACGGTAGAGCCGGCGGATAAACCAATCACAAAAGCCATCAGGCAAAACAGGATTGGAAAAAATACTGCAACAGCAGCAATGGCGTTAACGCCTAGCATTTGTCCCACAAATATTGTATTGACCGTGCCAGAAAGACTTTGCAGGATATTCGTCACAATCAATGGCACCAGAAAAACCAGAAAGGCTTTCCATAAATTCTCTTGGTGAATCAATGCTTGCTGTGCCATGCGACATCCTGTGATTGGATTATTATCTACTTATTTATTGCTGTAACTATTATTGGCTAGAGTATAGAAAAAAGCCTTAACTTTTAGGTAACTAAGGTACTTATTTTATAAGGTTTTTAGTTAAAAGGTGAGTTAAACCTTTGAAAGGATTTGACCTGCCTGGATCAGAGTTTGTTCTTTTTTTGCAAAGCAGAACCTGAGTAGACGTAAATCGGCAGGAGGGTGCTGGTAGAACGCGGAGACTGGAATCGCGACAATCCCATGTTGTTCTGCCAGAAAATGGCACATGGACAAATCATCGAGCTCAGGTCGAATCTCTGAATAATCTAGGTTCTGGAAATAAGTTCCTTGAGAGGGTGTCCACTTAAAGCGTGACATTTCAATGGATGAGTTAAATAAATCCCGTTTGTTTTGATAGAAAGAGGATAGTTCAGGTATATGCTCAGGATGCAGTTGCATATATTCCGCCAAGGCAACTTGAACGGGCGTCACACCGCAGAAACTGGCAAACTGATAAATCTGTCTGAACATTTTCATGAGTGCCGGTGCAGCAATACAAAATCCGGTTTTCCAGCCCGTGACATGGAAGGTTTTACCAAAAGAGCCAATCACGAAGCTACGCTCGCGAAGTTCTGGAAATGACCACGCCGAATGGTGCTGAACGCCGTCAAAAACCAGATGTTCATAGACTTCATCGGACAGCACCACAATATTGCGCTCGCGAATCAGCTCGATCAGTTGCTGCCAGTCTGCCTTGGACCAGACACTCCCACTCGGATTATGCGGAGTATTCACCACAATCATGCGGGTACGATCATTAATGGCATCTTTGACCTGATTCCAGTCCACAGAAAAATCAGGATGCTGCAAAGCAATATGCACTGGCTTTGCCCCAACCAGTTGAACCGCAGGTCCATAACTGTCGTAGCTTGGATCGAAAATAATTACTTCTTCCCCGGCACGCACCGTGGCTTGAATGGCACAAAAAATCGCAATCGTGGCCCCAGGCGTAATCGTGATTTCCTCGACAGGATCAATAATCAGTTGATCACGCTGCTGATAGAGATCTGCCACCAGACTTCGCAAGACTGGCAGACCATCTCCCGGAGCGTACTGGTTAAATCCATTCTGGCTGGCCCGCTTTAAAGCTTCAATCAAGGCAGGAGGCGCTGCAAAGTCCGGAAATCCTTGAGAAAGATTCAAGGCTCCGAGTTTTTGTGCCAAGGCCGACATGGTACTAAAAATGGTCACGCCCAAATCAGGTAATTTAGAAGGGAGTTCCAGCATATCCTTGGCCTTGAAGAATGAGATCTGAATGAGTGTAGCAGCAAGTTCCGTATTGGATAATCAGAAAAATAGGGAATATTGGGCAATAGTTTAAATTAAGATGCACCACATGCGATTTAAGATTTTTAATTGAAGGGCCATAAATTAAAGGCCTAATTATGTGAAATGCATCGTAAACTGGACGAAATAGATAACTTTTCCTAAAATCTGCCGCACAATAATAAAGCTTAAAATGATAACTATAAAATGCCAAAACCTATCCATATGCTGCTGGAGCAGCTCGGGCTTAAGCGACAGCATCGTGCGCTACATTTACAGTTTTCACATCCTCCTTTAAATCATCAGGTTTTGATTCAGCGGATTGAGGGTCAGCATCAGATCAATCAAGGCTTGCAGGCTGAACTGATCTGTCTTTCCACTCATGCTCATATTGCCTTGAAACAGTTTATCGGCTGTCGGGTGGCCATTGATCAGGTCACAGACCGGGGTGAACTTTTCCGGACTACGGGCATTATTACTGCAGCCAGCCAAGGACAAGATGATGGAGCTTTGACCCTGTATAAATTGACGCTAAATGACCCGACTGCACTCTGGCAGAAGCGCCGTAACAGTCGGGTTTTTATGAACAAGACGGTGCGCGAGATCAGTGAAATCCTGTTCAGTGAATGGCAAAACAGAAGTGCATTATTCGCTGCCAGTCTCAGCCTGGATTTGACAGGACTCAGCCGAGACTATGATGTCCGGCCTTTTGTGATGCAGTCGAATGAATCGGATTATGATTTTCTGACCCGTTTATGGCGTAGCGAAGGAATTAACTGGCTGATTGATGAAAAGCAATTAACTGTGCCTGTATCAGCCAGCGAGATTCAAGCTCAGCTTTTAAAACTGGTAGATCATTCCCAATATTTTTCAGCTTTAAAACGCCGCTCCATCCGGTTTCATCGCAGTCATGCCACCGAACAGCTCGACACGCTGAACAGTCTGATTGCGGTACGTCAGCTCAATCCGAATAGTACCCAGACCCAGCGCTGGCACGCCCAGCAACTCGCCCAGGATCAAAGCCAGCCTTTATTCAGTAATCATCAGCAAAGTGATATTCACGCAAATGCCACTCTTCAGCTTGAAGATGCCTGGAACATCAGTCCGGCCTGGACCGGCGACTTAAATCATGAGGATCAGGTGACAGTATCTGGTATAACTCAACTGGAACGACTCAATCAGCAGCTCAGTGACTATCATGCTTTGCAGTCCAAATATTTTAAAGCCAGTAGCAGCGTACGAGATGCTCAGGTTGGATACTGGTTTGAACTGCAACAGCATCCTGAAATTGATCAGCATCCTGCCCATCAACGTGAATTTCTGATTTTGGCTAAGCAGTTTTATAACCAGAACAATTTACCCAAAGATATCTTATCGCAGCTGGACAGTTTGCTTGAGAAGAGCGGCTGGCAGATGACACAGGAGGAACGACAGGCCAATGAACTACAGATGGTGCGCCGTGAAATCCAGGTTGTTCCTGAGTACCACCCCTTCATTCATCGGCCTGCTGCATATCCGCAACGGGCTCGAGTGGTCGGACCTGAAGGTGAAACGATTCATGTCGATGCATGGGGGCGGGTGAAAGTTCGTTTTCTGTTTACCCGGAGTGAGGATCATCAGCATGATGGCGGCGCAGGTAGCAATGACAATGATAGCGATTCTGCTTGGGTGGATGTTTTGACCCCTTGGGCGGGTGAGGGTTATGGCATCAGGTTGCATCCGCGAATTGGCGAAATTGTAGTGATTGACTTCTTTGAAGGTGATATCGACCGGCCCTTTGTGGTGGGACGGATTCATGAAGCAGAACGGCATCCGACCATGTTTGATGCAAAAGGAGAACTTCCTGCGACCAAAAAACTCAGTGGCATCCGTTCTCAGGAGGTCGATGGGGATGGCTTTAACCAGTTGCGTTTCGATGATACCCCTGAACAGATTAGTGCGCAGCTGCAAAGTAGTCATGCAGCCAGTCAGCTCAATCTGGGAAATCTAAGCCATCCTAAAGAAAGTGAAAGCAGCGAAGGTCGAGGAGAAGGTTTTGAACTAAGGACAGACCAGTGGGGTGCCATACGTGCAGGAAAAGGCTTATTAATCTCCACTTATCGGCAAGATTCAGCAGCAGGCAATCACCTGGATGCGAGTCGTGCCAAAGAGCAGATTGAATCGAATCTCGATCATAGTAAAGCCTTGAGTGATATTGCTGAACAACAGCAGACTGATCCGCTGCAATTTTTTGATAGTTTAAAACAGTTTCTGAGTCAGATTGAAGCTGAAGATCAAGCCAAGGCTGCCGCATTTAAACAGGCCGTGATGTTATTAACTGCCCCCCAAACGATTGCACTGAGCACAAATGAAAATATTCATTTATCCGCTGATCAGCAAATCAATCAGAGTGCCGGGAATAATATTCATTTATCCACACAGAAATCTTTAGTTGCTCATGCACAGGACAAGATCAGTTTATTTGCTGCTCAAGAGGGTGCGAGTCTCTATGCTGCTCAAGGAAAAATTGAACTACAAGCCCAAGATGATGCGATTGAAGCGATTGCCCGCAAGGTAATCAAGCTTATTTCGACTGAAGACAAGATCGAAATCACCAGTCCGAAGGAGATCGTACTGACCGCTGGAGGGTCTCAAATTAAGATCAATGGTGGTGGAGTAATGGTCACAACTGGTGGGAAATTTGAGTGTAAGGCAGGGCAGCATAGTTTTATAGGAGGGGCTAAAATTTTCTATGAAATTCCTGAGTTACCTAAAGCTGGCCCCTACGCTGTAGATTTTTTATTCAGTAGTTTAGGTGGTAAAGGCATTGAAGGTGCACAGGTAACTATGTTCACACCCAAAAATAAGGAAATCTTGTGGGAAAGTAAAACTGATTTGAATGGTAAGACTCAATTATCTATTTTTGAAGAATCATTAGCTTATGAAGCATTAGTTGGATTTAATCAATGGTCAAGTATCTTTGAAGATTTGGAAACTAAAGTAACTGATATAGAAGATGAATTTGATGTGGGAGAGCATGGAATTCAGTTAGAAGACATTAAATAATTATAAAGGTACTCTCTGTGAATTATTATATTGTAAAAAAAGGAGATACATTATGGGGTATCTCAAGAAAATTTAATATTACTGTAAAAAAAATAGCTGAACTTAATGAGTTAAATAGTTCTGCTATTCATAAAATAAAAATAGGTCAAAAAATATATATTAGTAAAACAGATAAGATTAATGCTGAAGTAGTTTTAAGAATTATATTATTAGATTTGTCCTTTAAGTTAATCCCAAAAGGTATTGTAAAATTAGAATATGATGGTAAGTCAAATGACATAGTTTTCAAAGATGGTGTGATCTATGATTTAGAAATTTTAGATCATTCAAAGGGACTAAAAGTTTATTATAAAAATATTAAAGGTACCTTTGATTTAATAGCTAATTATAAAAGTTTACCTATAGGGAAAAAAGTTTTAAGGTTGACTTCAAGGCAAATGAAGGTTTCAGGTACTCACTATCCTAAATCAGGTATAGTCCAGCAGAAAGTTGATGAAATTAAAAAATCATTAAAAAATTTAGCAGAGCCAATTATAAGGGGAGGAGATGAACAAAATACTAGTCAATCATCTATAATTTTACCCGAACCAAGAAACGATCAAAAAAGGACTGATTTGGGTAATAGTACTCATATAATTGCAAGTCAATTTACAGAAGAGAACTTTATTCTAAATACAGTAAATAATAAATATAGAAAATTTGTTATAGATGCTTCAAGGCGTCATGGGTTTACACCTCATAGCCTCGCAGCTTTAATCCATGCTGAGGCTGCAAAAAAAAGTAATGGTGAATGGGATCCGGAAAGTTTTAATGCAAGTACAAATGCTGCTGGATTAACACAATTTTTAAAAGGTACGTGGCTTGAAATTTGTAAAAATCAAGATACTTTAATAGGGCAATATGCTTCAAAAATTAAGAAACTTACTGAGAAGCAACTTCTCAGTCTGAGATTCAATCCTGAATTCTCTATTGATGCAGCAGCAGCTTATGCAGTTGTTAACTTTAAATGGTCAAAATTACCTTATCAAAAATTAACAGAACCAAGTTCAATCGCGAAACTTGCTTATCTATTACATCATGAAGGAGCAGGCGGTACTAGGTCATTCATACAGAATAGTTTTTCTCAAGAAAGAGCGAAAAATTTATTATTTGCACAATTTGGAAGTAAAGGTAAACAAAGAGCTTCAGATTATTTGAAAAGATATAATGATGATGCAAAAGCTGCCTATGGAGCATGGTTAAGAGCTTATATTGATGCACATATTAATATTTATGATTATGTACTGGATAAATCAAAAACTTCCGGGGCGAATTTATCTTTAGAGGAAACAATAAAAATTTTATTAGGACAAGCTTCTTCACCAACACCAACACCAACACCAATCTCAAGTAAAGAAGTACAAGAAAATAAAACTGTAGGAGGAAGTGAAATATGGGTAGATCCTTTATCAGTAAATAAGTTAAGAACTGCTGGTCTTGCAAATATCAAAAGTGCCACCTTTGGGAAGGTTAGAAATGGAGGTACAAGAAATCATCAAGGTATAGATCTAGCTGCTGACTCAGGTACAAATATTTTTGCAGTATGTAGTGGCATTATTGCTGTCGCAAAGGATAGTGGAGGGCCATATGGTAAAATTGTTGTATTAGAAGTAAATATTGATGACCTGCCTATACAACAAAAAAAATATGCATTAAAAAAAATTATAAATAGCAATTTTATTTATTTTTTTTATGCTCATTTATCTATTATAAATGTTGAAAAGGGAGATGCTGTGGATGTTACGACAGTTTTAGGTAAAACAGGGTCTAGTGGAAATGCGAGTGGAATGACTACTATATCAAAGGGTGGACATTTGCATTTTGAGACGAGAAGTTCGCCATTGTTGGGTAAAGGTTTACAAGGAAGATTTGATCCTATTCCTTTTTTTCTAACAAAATTAATTTAGGCTTTTTGAAATATGAAAATAATTAAATTTCTGGTAATAATTGGTAGTTTTTTTTCATTATCATGTCATTCTAAAAATATAGATTGGAACGATTATCAGCAGAGTGCTATACAGATTAATGAACCAGTTTTATTTTTAGATCATTTTGGTGAATTCTCTCAATTAAATAATAACTTAAAGTTAGGTTTAATTGATTATGGAAATAAAAATAAAAAATATTCTGGTGGGAATTACGTCCTTAAAATTTATGGTATTGAGGTCTTAAATAATCAAAAAGAATATTATTTATTTAAAAGTACAGTACCTTTGAAGTCTAGTGTTGATTTAAAAATACTCTATCAAGATGAAAAAATAGTAGCTTTTCGAACACGAGAATTCAGCGAAATAGATTATGTAAAAAGACCTTATAAAAAATTTAGCTCTAATTTATTTATATATAACAAATTATCAAATTTAGTTGTTGAAGCTCCAGTAGTAGACTCTTCATCTGCTAATTTAGAGAGTGATTATGTAAATATATTAGCGGGTGATAATTTTTCTTATATTCTAAAAGAAAAAAAATATTTATATGAAGCAGATGTTAGAGAGTCTAGTGGTAAATTAGAGAAGTATAAATTAATATTAAATTCTGAATTGAAATGTTTGTCATCTACATTAGGGTGTGAAAGTATAAACTCTCAAAAATCACTTAAAAAATAGTTTATTTGATTGCTACATTATTAATGTAGCAATCCTTTTTTCTTTTACCCTTCCAAAACCTCTTCCAGCAACTCCTCACTCGGTGCAAAGTAATAGGCACCATCTAGAGGTGTTACGAAATGCAGCAGACGATCATGAATTCCATCGCCAGAGGTACCAAACATACGTTCTAACATAGCATCGATAATCGTAAGGTCTTTGGTGTAGGCAATAAAGAATAGACCCTGGTCACCACGTCCATCACCATAAGGCAGAGAATGACGTAGGATTTCCATTTCTTCGCCTTCTTCATCTTCCACTACAGTACGTGACACGTGCGCATTTTCAGGTTTGACTTCATCATCCAGCTCAATCGATTCAAGCTTGGTACGACCCATAACCTGTTCCTGAGTATCAACTTTTAGCTTTTTCCATTTTTCCAGGTTATGCGCGTAACGTTGGGCAAAAATAAATGAACCATCTTGGAAAATACCTGAATCTTCACCTAATAATGCGACTTCAGCACGATCATCCGGGAATTGCGGATTTTCAGTTCCATCAATAAAGCCAGTTATGTCACGACCATCAAAATAGCGGAAGCAAACCCGCTCATCCAGCACCTGAACCTGATCCTGAATGCCTTCAAAAAAAGCCTGACTGAGCGCAAAACAGATATCAGCACGGGCACTGGCAATATGAATGATCATATCTGCCGGAACCACAGGCATTTCAAATGAACCATGAATGGGTTCAAGCTGTTTAAAACCTGCAGGACTTTGTGAGTACAGGCGTGACCAGAGCTCAGGCCCAAAGGCTACCGCCGTTTTAATTTGTGCTTGAGGATGTTGCGTGATCAGCCGATCACGTGAAGTAAACAGATGTTCAAGTTGTTCTTTTAATTTTTCAATACTTAAATCTTTAATACGTAAAACAATAAAGCGGGCATGATCTGAAGGAAGTGGCAAGATTACCGATTGGGCTGTCATTCATGGCTCCTGTAAGAATAAGTCCTGTTTTCTAATTTCTATATTGTGCCTGAAGCCACACAGAGTGAATAGTCCGATGCTTTATATTTAAGCAGGTTTTTAGCCTGATTTTATTGGAAGATTCATATAATATTGGGTGGGTTTTGCTGAGTGAAATGTTCATGTCCTATCAAATATGGTTTGCCTATATGCTGGCCTGCTGGGTGATTAGTGTGTCCCCGGGCGCAGGAGCAATTGCATCAATGTCGAGTGGGCTCAACTATGGTTTTCGGCATGGTTACTGGAATGCGCTGGGTCTGCAACTGGCGTTATTGGTGCAGATTGCAGTGGTTGCGGCAGGTGTGGGAGTTTTGTTTGCAACCACACCATGGGCATTTTTGGCGGTGAAATGGTTTGGCGTGGCTTATTTGTTGTATTTGGCATATTTACAGTGGAAAGCACCCGCACAATCTATCGAAATTAAACACGAATTGGCACGTAAATCGGCAGGGAAACTGGTATTACATGGTTTCTTGGTCAATATGAGTAATCCCAAAGCCATCGTATTTTTACTGGCAGTCCTGCCACAATTTCTGGACTTGTCCAAGCCGCAATGGATTCAATATCTGATTATGGCAGCAACGATGGTGACAATTGATCTGATTGTGATGGCCGGTTATACCGGACTGGCGGCTAAAGTTTTAAGGCTACTTAGATCGCCGAAACAACAAAAAGTCATGAACCGGACTTTTGCCGGTTTATTTGCTGGCGCAGCATTTTTATTGAGTTTGGTGCATCAATAGAGATTGTTTGCTCTCTCCTTTGGAGAGAGCTGAATGGGTTAATAGAAAATAAAAAGTATATAAAAGTTATAACGATGCGAAAGAAAGATTAACTCAGCTTTTTAAACTTCTGGATACAAAAAATTAATGCAAATAGGGTGGCCATGGTCAGGACAATGGTTAGACCTGTTGAAGTGTTGAGGCCTGCACTAGACCAGAGGCCTACGGTCACCCCAATTTGTGCAATCACGAATGCCCAGATCACCATTTGACGAGGGGAGTTTGCCAGTAATCGGGCAGTCAGGGCAGGGATCACCAATAATGCACCCATCAAGAGTGAACCGACTGCTTTTAGAGCAAGCACGGTAAAGAGTGCTAACAGCAACATGAAAATCAGGCGTTGCCATTTGGCATTGACGCCTTCACTGACCGCCATGTCTGGATCAATCGCGATTTGGATCTGCGCTTGCCAACTTTTATATAGCACGGCTAAGGCCAGACCAATGACAATGGCAAAAGTCGGTAAGTCAGTCCAGGAAATCGTGAGTAAATCACCAAATAAATAGCTGAGCAGTTCCGGTCTTAAGCTGGGTAAATGCTGGATGAATAACAATCCTGAGCAGAGCAGGGTCGCTGAGCAAAGTGCAAGTAGGGCATCATTGGGCAAGCGAGGATCGTGCAAAATCCAGAGAATTCCGACCAAAAGTAGGGCCAAAAAGGTCACACCTACCCAAAGCGGTAAACTTAAAGCGCCAGCAAGCGCTACACCCAATAAAGTGCCGTGTGCCATGGTGTCGGCAAAAAAGGACATACGACGCCACAGCATGAGACAGCCCAGTGGGGCAGTCAGAAATACCAATAGCGTACCCATGATCCATGCAGGTAAAAGGAGTTGTAACCAATCCATCATGGTTTAAGCTTCCGGCTCTGGGTGGATATGAGGGCGTGAATCATGCTGACAGGGGGTCGCAGAGTCTCCATGAGCACAGTGGTCATGATGATGTTGGTAAAACACCCGGTTGGTACCAAAAATAGCCTGGTATTCCGGATGTTGCTGCACGCTTTCTGGCAGGCCACTACAACAGATATGCTTGTTCAGACAAACGACACGATGTGTACCCTGCATCACCCATTGCAGGTCATGTGAAACCATGAGAATGGCACAGCCATATTTTTCTGGCAGGCTGCGGACATATTCATAGAGTTCCGCTTCGGACTGGATGTCCAGACCCTGCATCGGTTCATCGAGAACTAGAATATCCGGCTGGCGCAACAAGGCGCGAGCCAGTAGCACCCGTTGACGTTCGCCACCAGACAACTGCTGAACTTTGGAGTCTTGTAGGTTATTAATGCCGGTATCGCGAATAATCTCGGTTTTAATTTTGGCGGGGCACTTTTCTAGTGCCAGTAAATCCTTTACCCGGAGCGGCAAGCTATGTGAAGGATTGAATTTCTGTGGCACATAAGAGAATTTAAGCTTGCGCGCAGTCGTGATTTCACCTGATTGCGGTTTCAGAATGCCGAGCATGACTTTAATTAAGGTTGACTTACCCGCACCGTTTGGACCAATCAGTGTGACAATTTCTTTCTCTTGCAGCGAGAAATCAATGGCTTTTAGAATATCGCGCTCATCGATTTTGACCCAGATCTTGGAAAGCTGAATCAGGGGAGGAGCACTTAAGCTTTGTTGCGGCACTGCTGACAAATTCCTGAAATTTCAATAATACTATGATGTGCAGTGAAGTCGTCCGAGCTTGCCAGTGCATCGAGTTGATCCAGTAGACCCTGCGCTGAAGCTTCTTTGACGGCTTTACATCGGGTACAGATTAAAAAAGCAGCCTGATGTCCTTCACGCGGATGGCAACAAGGAATATAGGCATTGATCGAGGTCAGGCGATGAATCAGACCTTTGCTTAATAAAAAATCCAGAGTGCGATACACCGTTGGTGGTGCTGCAGGACGATCGCTGGCATTTTTCATTTGTGCCAACAGATCATAGGCACCCATTGGGCCATGCGCATTCAGAATGAGTTCCAGCACTTCTTTACGTAAAGGTGTCAGACGTGCGCCGCTTGCTGCACAAAGACTTTCAGCTTCGACAAGACGTTGTGCGACATTCGGATGGTCGTGCACGCCGTGCAATGCGTTGTGGTGTTCGTGCGAACAGGAACCCATAGTTCACCTCAAGTGCGAAACTGAAAATTAATAGATTTCAAATCTTAGCATGAAGCGTTCTGAGTTTCGATTGGGCATAGGTATTTTTGTATTTTTGTTATATTATAACACTCACTGATTTTATCGTTTTTTAAGTGATTCCTGCCCATGTTCCGTCTCCTTGCAATCAGTCTGCTGGCCTTGTTCAGCACACTCAGTTGGTCACAAAGTCTGGTGGTGTCTACTCAGCCGATCTATCTGATCGCCAAGAAAGTTACCCAAGGCGTGGAACAGCCGACCTTATTGCTGGCCAATCAGAGCGGACATGATGTGAGTCTTACCCCGGCACATCGTAAAACCATTCAGGATGCGGGCCTGGTCATCTGGCTCGGCAAGGCGCATGAAGCACCATTGGCCAAAGTGCTGAATGAAAGTAATAAAGGTATTGCACTTTTAGACTCTGGGATCTTGACTACCTTGCCGATGCGTAATCCGCGTGGCGAGGCCTTAAAAAATACGGTAGATACGCATGTCTGGCTTGATCCCAACAATGCAGTACGGATTGGTTTCTTTATTGCTGCATTGCGTTCGCAGCAATTACCGAAGCATCGTGAACGCTACTGGAAAAATGCCCGTGACTTTGCACAGAACATGTTTGCTACGGCCCAGCGTTACGGTTCAAGCAGTAAAGCCCAGCCCTATTGGTCCTATCACGATGCCTATCAGTATCTGGAGCGTCCACTGAATTTAAAATTCATGGGGGCATTAACAGATGATCCGCATGTCTCGCCAACTGTGGCACAAATCAAGTTTCTGCAGGATCATCGTCCACAACGTAAAATGTGTCTGCTGGCCGAAGGTCATGCCAGTGAAAATCAGTACCGAAAACTCAAACCGGTGGTGTTCCAGGATGTAGATGAAAGCATGAGCGGTGCAGGGGACTTCGTAGAAGCGTGGCAGCAATTGGCGGCAAAAACTCAAAAATGTGTGATAAATGCGCGCTAATGATTTAAAAAATGCACAGATTTTGATTAGTTTAGCAGCATTGACCCGATTTAAAAAAACGCGACTAAGGTCGGGAAAAGATTGCATGTTCAGGGGTGTAACTCTATAATGCCTGCGATTAAAAATAATCACCTGTTAAACTTGTCAAGCATGATTGCTGTGAGTGAATAAATAATGAGCCGAACTAGTCGCTTGATTGACCGACGATTAGCGAAAGCTTTGGTCCTCCTGCAAGCCTGTATGATCCCTGTTTCAGCCTTGATCGGCTGGGTCGTGAAAGACTCAACCGCAGCCTTGAGTGCAGCATTAGGTGCGCTCGTATGTTGGCTCGCGACTTGTTATTTTTCGTGGCAATCGTTTCGAGCAGCAGGAGCCCGCGCGTCTAAACAAGTTCTTTCGAACATGTATAAAGGCTTAATGGGAAAGTTTGCCATTGTGATTGTTGGTTTCATTTTGATTTTAAGCAATGTTAAGCCGTTGTCAGCGGTGGCGTTGTTTTGTGGTTTTATGCTCGTTCAGGCCATGTCGTGGGTCGCTCCATTTTGGGCGTCACGTCTACAAAAATGAGTATAGGCACAACAAAAAATTGAAAAGTTTTTTAGGAGATGAACGAGATGTCAGGCAGCACGCGATGTTCGTTCACTCTATTTAGTATTTGACATTGACCAGGTGTGATTTATGGCTGCTGAAGAACATGCGCTTACTTCGACCGAGTATATCAAGCATCACTTGACCAACATGACCTATGGCAAGATGCCGGATGGTTCTTGGAAGTTGGCTGAGACTGCTGATGAAGCTCAACAGATGGGGTTCACTGCTATTCACTTGGATTCAATGGGTTGGTCAATCGGCCTTGGTGTCATTTTCTGTTTGCTGTTCTGGATTGTAGCGAAAGCTGCAAATGCTGGTGTTCCAACCAAGTTCCAGTCTGCAATTGAAATGATCATTGAGTTTGTTGACTCAAGTGTTCGCGACACTTTCCATGGCAAATCACGCTTAATTGCACCACTTGCATTGACCATTTTCGTGTGGATTTTCCTCATGAACGCAATGGACTTGATCCCAGTTGACTTTATCCCGTATACAGCTCAATTGATTGGTGCAAACGTGTTTGGTATGGACCCTCATCACGTTTACTTCAAGATTGTTCCATCTACTGACCCTAACATTACCCTTGGTATGTCATTGTCTGTATTTGCACTGATCTTGTTTTACAGTATCCGTGAAAAGGGTATTAGTGGTTTTGTCGGCGAATTGGCACTTAACCCATTCAATCCAAGTAACCCAGTTGCAAAAGCGTTGCTTATTCCAGTGAACTTGATTTTGGAATTGGTAACCTTCCTTGCTCGTCCAGTTTCATTGGCTCTCCGACTGTTCGGTAACATGTATGCAGGTGAGTTAATCTTCATCCTAATCGCGTTATTGCCGTTCTGGATCCAGTGGGCGTTGTCTGTGCCTTGGGCGATCTTCCACATTCTTGTTATTACGCTACAGGCATTCATTTTCATGATGCTGACTATCGTATACTTGAGTATGGCTAGCGAAAAACATTAATGGTATTGCCTGACTGTCACGAGATGGTTGGGCACAGTTTTCTAACTTAATTTGGTATAAAACCTAACCTCTGAGGAATTATCATGGAACTCACTTTAGGTCTAGTTGCAATTGCATCTGCTATCTTGATCGCTTTTGGTGCTTTAGGTACTGCGATTGGTTTTGGTCTTCTAGGCGGCCGTTTCCTTGAAGCTGTAGCTCGTCAACCAGAATTGGCTCCACAACTTCAAACTCGTATGTTCTTAATCGCGGGTCTTCTTGATGCTGTGCCTATGATCGGTGTTGGTATTGGCTTGTTCTTCATCTTCGCTAATCCATTTGTAGGTTAATCAGCTTAATTCCGAAATTCACTATTTGAGGAATTTGCAATGAATATCAACCTCACATTGTTTGGCCAAGCGATTGCATTTGCGATTTTCGTCGCATTCTGCATGAAGTTTGTATGGCCACCACTAATCAATGCGATTAGTGAACGTCAGCGTCGTATCGCTGATGGCTTAAACGCTGCTGAAAAAGCGAAGGCTGACCTTGCAGATGCGCAAGCACAAGTGAAAGCTGAACTGGACGCGGCAAAAGCACAAGCGGCTCAATTGATCGAACAAGCGAACCGTCGTGGTGCACAATTGATCGAAGAAGCGCGTAACCAGGCTGCGGCTGAAGGTGAGCGTATTCGTCAACAGGCTAAAGAAGCTGTTGATACTGAAATCAATTCTGCTCGCGAAGAATTGCGTCAACAAGTGGCTGCTCTTGCAGTGACTGGTGCTGAGAAAATTCTTAGCCAGCAAGTTGATGCAGAAGCTCACAATGCCATGCTGACTCAGCTGGCTGCTAAACTTTAAGAGAGGCGGATTATGGCTGAACTCTTGACGTTGGCACGCCCTTACGCTAAAGCAGCATTTGCTTACGCTTCTGAGCAGGGTGCAACTGACTCTTGGTCGACTGCACTTGAATTGCTCAGTGCTGCGGTGCAAGACGAAGCATTTTCAGCTTATCTAAATCGCCCAGAGCTTACACCTGCTGAGCAGGTGTCTCTTTTTGCTAAAGTTTTAGGTGAAGACCAAACTGCAGCAGTGTCTAACTTCTTGACATTGCTTGCTGAAAACAACCGTTTGGAACTTCTTCCTGAAATCGCTGCAGAATATGAACAGCTCAAATCACAGAATAACAATACTGTGGATGTTGTGATTGAATCAGCATTCCCATTGACTTCTGTCCAAGAACAATTGCTTGCAGATGCGTTGAAAAAACGCTTTAACGCAGCAGTGAATGTTTCTGTGGAAGTGAAACCAGAGCTTATTGCTGGTGTAGTTATTCGTGCAGGCGACCAAGTGATAGATGATTCTGCGCTTAATAAGCTTGAAAAAATGCGTACTCGTCTTCTTGCTTAATAAATAAGAAGACTGAACTTTAAAAAGATTGAGGTATAGCGCAATGCAACAACTGAATCCATCCGAGATCAGTGCGCTCATTAAACAGCGTATCGGCGATCTGGACACCAGCGCAACCGCTAAGAACGAAGGGACCATTGTTATGGTTTCCGACGGTATTGTGCGTATTCACGGCTTAGCTGACGCTATGTACGGTGAAATGATCGAATTCGACGGCGGCCTTTACGGTATGGCACTGAACCTAGAACAGGATTCAGTGGGCGTCGTTGTTTTAGGTAACTACTTGAACCTTCAAGAAGGTCAAAAAGCGCGTTGCACAGGTCGTGTATTAGAAGTTCCGGTTGGTCCAGAACTTTTAGGCCGTGTAGTAGATGCTTTGGGTAACCCGATTGATGGTAAAGGCCCGATCGATGCTAAATTAACTGATGCTGTTGAAAAAGTAGCACCAGGCGTAATTTGGCGTCAGTCAGTGGATCAACCTGTACAAACTGGTTATAAATCAGTAGATACAATGATCCCTGTAGGCCGTGGTCAGCGTGAGTTGATCATTGGTGACCGTCAAACTGGTAAAACAGCAATGGCGATCGACGCGATCATCGCTCAGAAAAACTCTGGCATTAAATGTGTATACGTAGCAATTGGTCAAAAACAATCGACTATCGCTAACGTAGTACGCAAGCTGGAAGAAACTGGCGCTATGGCGTATACCACTGTTGTCGCAGCAGGTGCATCTGATCCGGCAGCAATGCTGTATTTGGCTCCGTACTCTGGCTGTACAATGGGTGAATACTACCGTGACCGTGGTGAAGACGCGTTAATCATTTATGATGACTTGTCTAAACAAGCTGTTGCGTATCGTCAAATTTCATTGCTTTTACGCCGTCCACCAGGTCGTGAAGCTTATCCAGGTGACGTGTTCTATCTACATTCACGTCTACTTGAACGTGCTTCTCGTGTATCTGCTGACTACGTTGAGAAATTCACTAACGGTGAAGTTAAAGGCCAAACTGGTTCATTAACTGCATTGCCGATTATTGAAACTCAAGCGGGTGACGTATCTGCATTCGTACCAACCAACGTAATTTCGATTACTGATGGTCAGATCTTCCTTGAAACATCATTATTCAACGCAGGTATTCGTCCTGCTGTGAACGCGGGTATCTCTGTATCTCGTGTTGGTGGTTCAGCGCAAACCAAGATCATCAAGAAATTGTCTGGTGGTATCCGTACTGCTTTGGCGCAATACCGTGAATTGGCAGCATTTGCTCAGTTCGCTTCTGATCTTGACGAAGCAACTCGTAAGCAACTTGAACATGGTCAACGTGTAACTGAGTTAATGAAGCAAAAACAATATGCTCCATACTCAATTGCTGACCAGGCTGTTTCAATTTATGCATCTAACGAAGGCTACATGGCTGACGTAGACGTTAAGAAAATCGTAGACTTTGATGCTGCGTTGATTTCTTACTTCCGTTCAGAACATGCTGCGTTAATGCAACAAATCGATGCCTCTGGTGATTACAACAAAGACATCGAAGCTGCAATCAAAGCAGGTATTGAAAGCTTTAAAGCGACTCAAACTTACTAATTTAGCAACTTGCTAGATTAGTGTTGGTTTGGTTCACGGAATCAACCTTCGGAAGCTCGCAAGGGCTTTCGAATACTAGGTTAAGCGTATGGCAAATTTAAAAGAAATTCGCGCCAAAGTAGCTAGTATCAAGAGCACGCAAAAGATTACTCGAGCGATGCAAATGGTAGCAGCTTCTAAGATGCGTCGTGCGCAAGAGCGCATGGCTCAAGGCCGTCCGTATGCCGAAAATATGCACCGTGTAATTGCTCATTTGGTTCAAGCGAATCCTGAATACAAACACCGTTATATGGTTGAACGCCCGGTTAAGCGCGTTGGCTATATTATTGTGTCATCAGATCGTGGCCTTGCTGGTGGTTTGAACATTAACCTGTTCAAAAAAGTGGTTAAACACGTTCAACAGCAACAAGAGCAGTCAATTGAAGTTCAATTTGCTTTAATTGGTCAAAAAGCGGTTTCGTTTTTTAAAAACTACGGCGGTAAAGTGCTTGGGGCGACGACGCAAGTCGGTGATACTCCAAGTCTTGAGCAGTTATCTGGTTCTGTACAGGTGATGTTGGATGCTTATGATAAAGGCGAGTTAGATCGTATTTATCTAGTGTCAAACGGCTTTGTCAATGCCATGACTCAAAATCAAAAGATCGAACAACTTGTTCCTTTGGCTGCTGCTGAAGAAGACAAGACTCTTAACCGTCAATACGGTTGGGATTATATCTACGAGCCTGAAGCTGAAGAGCTTTTAAATGGCTTGTTGGTTCGCTATATCGAGTCTGTGGTGTATCAAGGTGTGATTGAAAACATCGCATGTGAGCAGTCTGCACGTATGGTCGCTATGAAAGCAGCGACAGACAACGCAGGCGAGATCATTAAGAGCCTGCAACTTATTTATAACAAGCTGCGTCAAGCCGCGATTACTCAGGAAATTTCTGAGATCGTTGGTGGTGCCGCTGCCGTTTAACATTATTTTGAATTGAGGAGACAGCAATGAATAGCGGTCGTATCATTCAGATCATCGGCGCGGTTATCGACGTCGAGTTTGAACGCAACAGCGTTCCTAAGATCTATGACGCTCTCCAAGTAGATGGTACTGAAACTACTTTAGAAGTTCAGCAACAGCTTGGTGATGGCGTAGTTCGTACTATTGCAATGGGTTCTACTGAAGGCCTTAAGCGTGGTTTGAACGTAGTTAACACTGGCGCGCCGATTTCTGTACCAGTAGGTACAGCGACTCTAGGCCGTATCATGGACGTTCTTGGTCGCCCGATCGACGAAGCTGGTCCTGTTGCGACTGAAGCGCGTTTACCAATTCACCGCTCTGCACCTTCTTATGCAGAACAAGCAGCTTCTACTGACCTTCTAGAAACTGGTATTAAAGTCATCGACTTGCTATGCCCGTTCGCTAAAGGTGGTAAAGTTGGTCTGTTCGGTGGTGCCGGTGTTGGTAAAACTGTAAACATGATGGAATTGATCAACAACATCGCGAAAGCTCACTCAGGTTTATCTGTGTTTGCTGGTGTTGGTGAGCGTACTCGTGAAGGTAATGACTTCTATCACGAAATGAAAGATTCTAACGTTCTAGACAAAGTAGCAATGGTCTACGGTCAGATGAACGAGCCACCGGGTAACCGTTTACGCGTAGCGTTGACTGGTTTGACCATGGCTGAATATTTCCGTGACGAGAAAGACGAAAACGGTAAAGGCCGTGACGTACTATTGTTCGTAGATAACATCTATCGTTATACACTAGCGGGTACTGAAGTATCAGCACTTCTAGGTCGTATGCCATCTGCAGTAGGTTACCAGCCTACACTTGCAGAAGAGATGGGTGTTCTTCAAGAACGTATTACATCGACTAAGTCTGGTTCTATTACGTCAATCCAAGCGGTATACGTACCTGCCGATGACTTGACAGATCCATCGCCTGCTACAACGTTTGCTCACTTAGACGCAACTGTTGTATTGAGCCGTGACATCGCATCTTCTGGTATTTACCCAGCGATCGATCCACTAGACTCAACTTCACGCCAGTTAGATCCGTTAGTTGTTGGTCAAGAGCATTATGAAATTGCACGTTCTGTACAGAACGTATTGCAACGTTATAAAGAGCTTAAAGACATCATCGCGATTCTTGGTATGGACGAGCTTGCTGAAGAAGATAAACTGGTTGTTTACCGTGCGCGTAAAATCCAGCGTTTCTTCTCTCAACCGTTCCACGTAGCTGAAGTATTTACTGGTGCTCCTGGTAAATTAGTATCTCTTAAAGAAACGATTCGTGGCTTTAAAGGTCTTCTAGCTGGTGAATACGATCACATCCCAGAACAAGCGTTCTACATGGTTGGTGGTATTGACGAAGTGATTGCTAAAGCTGAGAAACTTTAATTAGTTCCCTAATTTAGGAGATTCTCATGGCGACTATGCAATGTGACGTTGTAAGTGTTCAAGAGTCTTTGTACTCAGGCACTGTAACTATGCTAATTGCTAAAGGTGCTGGCGGTGAGTTAGGTATTATGCCTGGTCACGCTCCGCTGGTAACTTTGCTCCAACCTGGCGCGATCCGCGTTATTTTGGAAAACGGTACAGAAGAATTAATCTATGTATCTGGTGGTGTTCTAGAAGTTCAACCGCATGTTGTTACGGTTCTTGCAGATACTGCAGTCCGTGCAGAAAACTTAGATGAAGCTGCAATTATTGAAGCGCGTAAACACGCTGAACAATTGCTAGCAAATCAAAAGGGCGATTTGGACGCTGCTGCTGCTTTGGCTGCTCTTGCAGAAACTGCTGCTCAGCTGGAAACGATCCGCAAAATCAAAAACCGCGCAATGTAATTGCAGGTTTAAGATTGAAGAAACCACCCGAAAGGGTGGTTTTTTTATGGTTCATAGGTTCTTATCATGTTTGTTTTTATATATGTGTTCATAAAAAAAGATTAAGTCTTTTTCTCTACCATAATTATTGCCAGAACCAAATGTAGCTACTACGTACAAAAAACCAAACTTTTCTAATTCAGATGCTGAAAAGTTACATTCATTATTCGTAAGGCGGTAATCCTTCTCGAATTTGTTCATTTCAAATGATAAGTAGGCTTTTTCTAACCCTTCTAATAAAAACGATGTAAATTGAGGAATAATATGAGCATATCTTAAAAAATTTTCACGATTTATTTCTTTCGCATCATATAAAAGAGCTAAACGAGCGAGCATTTTAGATTGATGGATTAAATAGACTTTATCTAAAGCATTGAGTAATTCACCACCTATTTCTAAGTTGTTTTGATTCTTGAAGATTTTTAGTAATGTTCCTGATGCTAACTTTTCACCTTCCTTTATAAATTCCAGGATATTTTTTAATTTTTGCTTTTCGTTATAGCTTCTGAAAACTTTATAAATCGCTAAACCTGAAGATGCTATTGGAAAAGCTTTTAAAATTTCTTGAAAAATAGTATCAGTCGTTTCTAAAACTGTATTATCAAAATAGTTTTCTGCTGTTTGAATGATATTAGATGGTATTTGACTCATTATGAATTTTCTTTTTTCTACTATATAGAATAATGTACTACACACCTGAAAATTTGAAATTTATATTTTTAGCATCACCTTAAAACAGCTGATTTAGATTATTTGTTTTAGCTTGGAATTTTTGCAAGTATCGATCTTGAGAGTGTTGGTTTTACATTTCCGATTCTTAAATAAATTTTAATTTGTACCACTCGATATAACTTTTACCCTTTCTCAGTAATGTTTTGAACCAATCTGTAAACCTGCACACACCATAAAAAAATCAGTGATAAGTTAAATGATTCGAACAGATTTCGCTTGTTATAGCTTAATACGATAGAAGTTTAGAACAGGCAAAACTTATAATTGAAAAAGGGAAAACCATGGCTTATCAATCTATTAATCCATTTACCAATCAAAAATTGAAAGACTACCCATCGCATAGCGATCAAGATATTCAACATGCACTCGATACTGCAGAAAAAATCCTAAAGTCAGAATGGTCACAGCAGGTCGATACTCGTATTGAAGTACTGCGCAAATTGGCCAGCAATATGCGAGAACGAAAGTCTGAACTGGCGAAGCTCATGACGCTGGATATGGGCAAACTTATCAAGCAGAGTGAAGGGGAAATCGAAACCTGTGCCAAAATCGCAGAATACTATGCTGATCATGCCAAAGAATTTTTAGCGCCCGTGTCCTATGAAACGGAACTGGGTGAAGCCTGGGTTGAGCATCATCCACTGGGTATTATCATGGCCGTCGAACCGTGGAATTTCCCATTTTATCAACTGATGCGGGTCTTTGCGCCGAACTGTGCCATTGGTAATCCGGTTCTGGCAAAACATGCTGGCATTGTGCCGCAATGTGCGGAAGCTTTTGAAAAACTGGTCTTGGATGCAGGCGCACCTAAAGGTGTCTGGACTAATCTGTTTATCAGTAGTGATCAGGTCGCTGAGGTGATTGCAGATAAACGTGTACGTGGTGTGGCACTCACAGGTTCAGAAGGTGCGGGCAGTGCTGTCGCTGAGCAGGCCGGAAAACATCTTAAAAAATCAACGCTGGAACTGGGCGGTAATGATGTCTTTATTGTGCTGGATGATGCTGATCTGGAAAAGGCCATCAAGATAGGCTGCCAAGCTCGGGTGAACAATACCGGTCAAGTCTGTACAGCAGCCAAGCGCTTTATCCTGCATGAAAGAATTGCAGAAGAATTCAAGGCTGGCATGATCAAGGTATTTGAAGGGTTAAAAATTGGCGATCCGCTTGATCCTGAAACCACACTGGGTCCACTGTCTTCCGCTGACGCTTTGGAAAAGCTGACCGAACAGGTCGATAAGGCAGTAAAACATGGTGCGAAAGTGGTCACTGGTGGTAAGGCTGTAGAACATCAAGGCAATTTCTATGCGCCAACGATTCTGGAAAATATCAGCCGAGATAATCCAGCCTGGTATGAAGAATTCTTTGGTCCGGTTGCCCAGATTTATGTGGCCAGGGATGAGGATGAAATTGTTTCGATTGCCAATGATTCCAATTATGGTCTGGGTGGCGTGATTCATTCACAAGATATCGAGCGGGCGAAAAAGCTGGCTTCACGTGTCGAAACGGGCATGATCTGGATTAACTGGTATACCGATACTGCGCCAGAACTGCCATTTGGCGGAATCAAGAACTCGGGTTATGGTCATGAACTCTCCATTGACGGTTTCAGAGAATTTGTACAGAAAAAACTGGTCGTCGTGAAAAGCCCAAAAAATAAGCCCAACACCAAACTAGAAAGCCACTGCTGAAGTGGCTTTCTTTTAATTAGTATTGATTAAATTCCTTTCGAATATGACTAATTATCACCTTATTATAAAGATACGGGCTTAAGAAGATGTAGTCTAAAATTTGAAGCTATCTTATTTGGATAAAAATATTATATCTGCTGATAGTGAATTTAATTAAATCATTATTATTCTTATATTTATGTGTAAATAAAAATATTTGTTTGGAGATAGTCGAGCATAATTTAAAAATAACAGCCAAAAAAATTTTAAGAATTTTTAAAGAATAGCGGAGAAATACAATTCTATAGTTGTTGCAGTTTTTCTATTGTCTATAATTAAGGAGATTATTCAAAAATAATCTGAAATTATAATAATAGAAGAGAGAATTAATATGCCAACAACAATGAAAGCAGCGGTCGTAACTGCATTTAACCAACCCTTAGAAATCCAAGAACTCAACATCCCTCAAGTTCGTCCAGGCAAAGTACTGGTCAAGATCATTGCCACAGGTGTTTGTCATACCGATCTGCATGCCATGCATGGCGACTGGCCGGTGCAACCGAGCTTACCTTTTATTCCCGGGCATGAGGGAGTAGGAGAAGTGATTGAAATAGGTGAAGGCATTGACCATTTAAAAATAGGAGATATTGTCGGTATTCCATGGCTGTATTCGGCGTGTGGCCATTGTGAACATTGTTATGCGGGCTGGGAAACCCTGTGTAGAAAACAGCAAAATTCGGGGTATTCGGTCAACGGCAGCTTTGCTGAATATTGTCTGGCCGATGGAGATTATGTAGGAGTAATTCCGGAGGGAGTAGACTTACTTGAAATTGCACCTATTCTCTGTGCAGGCGTCACTGTCTATAAAGGTCTGAAAATGGCTGATGCCAAAACAGGAGACTGGATGGCAATTTCGGGCATTGGCGGTCTGGGTCATATTGCTGTTCAATATGCCAAAACCATGGGATTTAATGTTATTGCCATAGATGTGGATGACTCAAAACTGGAACTGGCCAAAAATCTGGGTGCTGATGTGGGCATAAATGCACTGAAATCCGATGTAAAAGAAGAAGTGATGAAAGCCACTGGAGAAGGTTGTCATGGGGTATTGGTAACAGCAGTCTCTCCCAAAGCTTTTGAACAGGCAGTCTCGATCGTGCGTCGGGGGGGAACTATGGTGCTAAATGGTTTACCACCAGGCAAGTTTGACTTGTCGATTTTTGATATGGTACTTGACGGCATTACGGTGCGCGGCTCGATAGTGGGTACACGACTGGATCTCAAGGAAGCATTGGATATTGCTGCCCGGGGTAAGGTTAAGGCACATATTAATGTTGAGCCGCTGCAAAATATCAATGATATTTTTCAGCGTATGGAACAAGGGAAAATTGATGGCCGGATCGTGATCGATATGCGACTTTAATTCCTCATTGAGGGAAAATAAAAGCCAATCTGGTTCTTGCCGGATTGGTTTTTTGATGAAAGGGATTGAATGAGTTTTAACCTTGTTTCTGCTCGGGATTCTGGATCAGCAAGCCGGCCAGTTTGATCATTTCGGCTTGAACATTGACCATCTGCGATTCAATCTTTTTCAAGTCCACTTGGCTAAAATCCACCTGACCATTCAAGAGGGGAGAAGCCAGCACTTGCTGGTTTGCAGACATCATATTATTACGAATCTGGTCAATTTCCTGACTTTTTAAGTTCAGGTTACCCAGCACCTGATTAAAACTGCTGAGTTGCTGTTGAAGCTGGGTCGCAGTGGATTGCAGCTGCTGGGTATCTTTGGCTTCGACCGCCGTTTGCAGTTCGGTCTGGGTCTGTTTTAACTGTTCCACATAACTGCCGGCCTTGAGCTGCAAGTCGGCGACATCCCGAACCATATAAAACATATTGCCAGATTTAAGTTCAGTTGGTGTTGCCGAGCCTTGTTGCTGAGAGGTTGGTTCCAGATCTGACGTTGTTGTATCTGCCTGTTCAGTGGGTGTTTCGACAGCCTGTTCGCAGCCCATCAGTAAAATTCCCGAGCTAAATAATGCGAAAGGAAGGACAGCATTGGCAAGAATTTTGGACATGGAATCAGGGTCTCGATACAGGTGATAGAATTTGGATAGTATTTAATATAAGGACAAACTATGGAGATAAAAAAGATTGTTGCAAACTCATAACAATTATTCTGGATTTTAAATAATTAGCCAGACAGAAGTGAGAAAAATCTAATAAAAATGAATAAGTAAATATTTTATTTTAAGCGGGGCGGCTCGTTTGGCCGGCGATTAACTTGAAGACTTTATTGTGTGGAATTTCATTCGACTATTATTTTCCTGCGTCCTAAGCAATTGCTGATTGTGCACGGATTGGTTGAGTCTTTACAAATGTAGGTGAATATCAACTTAGTGAAATAAGAGTTTTAAATAGAAATAAGTACCCATTATGAAAACAGATACTTATTTTAATCTTAATGCTTATTGGGAGAGCAGAGCGTTATTTTGCCAGTTCTGCATTCACCGCATCTACAATGCGTGGATCATCTGCAGTAATGTCTGGTGCAAAACGTGCCACCACTTCGCCATTTTTATTGATCAGGAATTTTTCAAAGTTCCAGAGCACTTCCGGTGGCTGGTTAGGGGTCAGGCCATAATCGACCAGATCTTTCCACCAAGGACCTTCGCCAATACGTTCCGGTACAGCCTGTGTAAGAGTGGTATATAAAGGATGCTTGTCTTCGCCCGCCACAGAAATTTTTGCGAATAACGGAAAGTCGACTTTATAATTCACCGAACAGAATTCCTGAATCTCGGCTTCACTGCCTGGTTCCTGCTCCAGAAAGTTGTTGGCAGGAAAGCCCAGAATTTCCAGACCTTCAGCTTTTTTATCATCATACAGTTTTTGTAAGCCTTCATATTGCGGCGTCAGGCCACATTTAGAAGCGACGTTGACCACCAGCAAAACCTTACCCTGGTACTGGTTTAAAGTGGTTTCTGTTCCGTCAATGGTTTTGACTGGAATGTCATATACAGAGCGAGTCATTAGATTTCCTGTTTATTGCGACTGAATCGGTATTTGTTTTAACGGGTATTCAGATTTAGTACAAGTACAAACAGGTGAGCTGATTTACTCAAGGCAGTAAAATTGCTGCAATATTATGTGAAAAATCTATTATGCTAGGGTGCGAATAGGAATAGCTTAATACAAGACCAGCGACTCATGGATGACAGTATGATACAACAACAAAAAGCAGCCTGGTGGGCCATGGCCTTACCCCTGGCCGCAGTTTTGATTTGGTCTCTGAATATGACGGTTACCCGTTATGTGGCAGATTATATTTCTCCCATTAGTATCAGTTTTTACCGCTGGGCCTTGGCTTTGCTAATTTTAACTCCCTTTATGTTGCCCAGAGTCAAAGCAGCCTGGCCAGAAATCCGTCCACATCTCGGACATTTTGCCATTTTGAGTGCGTTGGGAATGGTACTGTATCAGGGACTGGCTTATAGCTCGGCACACTACACTACTGCCACCAACATGGGCCTGATCAATGCCTTTATTCCTATTTTTACCATTATCGTGGGTATTTTTGTTTTAAGGATTCGCCCGACGCAGGCTGCAGTGCTGGGAAGCCTTTTGTCGTTTATTGGCCTGATGTATGTCATGGCGCAAGGGCAGGGCCTGCAGTTTTTAAGCGTGGGTGAAAGTTATATTGGCGATCTGCTGATGTTGATCGCGGTCTTTTTCTATTCCTGTTATGGCGTATTGCTGAAGAAATGGCAGATTCAGATTCCACTACTACTGAGTCTGTATATCCAGATTTTTATGGCTTTTCTTTACCATATTCCTTTGATACTGTTTTTAGGTCTGGACAGCATCAATAGCGCGAATGCAGCTAGCATTGTCTATGCCGGAATTTTTCCTTCCATTGCCGCGCCCTTATTCTGGATGATGGCTGTGCAGCAGCTTGGTCCAAATCGTAGCAGTATTTTTATGAACCTGATGCCTGTCTTTACCGCAGTAGTCGCATATTTGTGGTTAGGCGAAGCTTGGACCATGTATCACACTATTGGCGGCAGTATTATTTTATTGGGGGTTTTATGGGCGCAATACCCCGGGAAAAGCCAAGTCATAAGGAAGTAGCCCAGTTTTTAAAATCCTTAATCGTTTAAATATTGATCATTCAGGCATGTTTTTTTAAGAGAATTCATTTGTTAAATACTGATTTCTGAATGCAAAAATAAATAGAAAATTAGCACTTTATTTTAAAATCGGAATGGAATGAGCGAGATATTTTGAATTTTTAATAAAAGTTCTACTTTGTTAATAGAAAAAATGTATTAATTGAGTTTTTTATTGTACTTGTTGTTGTGACTAATTTCTCGCATAATGCGCCCATCGAGAATGATTAGGCAAAAAAAACCTTGTTTTATCAGGCTCCCAGAGATTTTCTGAACCCTCTGGATGTGATTTATGCACATCCTTTTTTATGCTCAGCCATCCCTATATGGTTGAGCTTTTTTTTGTCTTAAAACTTTAGTCGGGTTTGAATATCCCGACTAAATCCGCTAAGTCTCAGTCACGAATAACCGCGCCAGTGAGTGCATCAATAATCCGGCTCGGTTGCTGACTTAAACCAAGGTCGCCATTCAGATAATTCAGGTTCTGGTCAAAATAGCGGAGGGCATCCTGAAGTGAGCGGGCAGGTTCCATGCCGGCAGGATTGGCACTGGTCGAAACGATAAAACCACCAAAGGCCTGACACAGTGCCACGCAGAGCGGGTGAGTGGTTACACGTACGGCCACTTGAGTATGCTGACCTTTAATCCAGTCAGGAATCTCTTTATTTGCAGGAAGCAGCCAGGTGGTCGCACGCTCAGCAGGCCTGTCATGGTTCCAGGATTCAATCACTTTGTCACGCATTTCTTCGCTTAAATCCTGTAGCAGATGTTCTACCTGTGAAAGATGAGCTGCCAGCAGAATCACACCTTTCTCAATCGGGCGCTGCTTCAATTCTAAAATCTGATGAAATGCCTGTTCATTATAGGGGTCGCAACCCAAGCCCCAAACAGCCTCTGTAGGATATGCCAAGACTTGTCCGTCTTTAAGCCATGCTGCTGCTTCGGCAACAGAGGTAGTGATCATGTGAATACCTTTATCAAACAACAAAGCGCTATTGTGAACCTTATTTGAGAATCCGACAACGTAGATACAGGCCGGCTTGCTGGGTGCAAAAACCGAGTAACTCCAGTTCCATCAGTTGACTGGTCAAAGCAGATACCTCTTGCTGAACCTGCGTTCCCAGTTGATCCAGACTCTGTCCCACCCAGTCCAGCTGGTTGTACAGACTGAGCAGATGTGGCGGGATCTGTTGTGATTCTGCTGCAGCGACTTCCAGTTTGGGAGTATTTTCCAAAGCCTGCCATTGCGTCGCCAGTGCCAGTTCTTCAATTACCTGCTGTGGATGGTCAATCAGAATCGCACCCTCACGAATCAGTTGGTGGCAGCCCTGATGATGCTCACTGTAAATATGTCCCGGAATGGCAAACACGGTTTTGCCTTGCTCGGCTGCCAGTTTAGCCGTAATCAGAGAACCACTTTTTAATGCAGCCTCTGCCACAATCACGCCTAGACTTAAACCACTGACTATTCGGTTGCGCCGTGGAAAATGATGCTGCAAAGGCAGTGTATCTGGCAGAAACTCACTGATGACGGCACCGCCATGCTTAATGATTTGCTGGCGTAATGATTGATGTTGTGCTGGATAGGTTTGATCCAGTCCGGTGGCCATTACCGCAATCGTCCCCTGATGTTGTAGGGCAGCCCGATGTGCTGCTTCATCAATACCATGTGCCAGACCGCTATTGATATAAAAACCCTGTTCACTCAGGTAAAAAGCAAAATCATAAGCTACTTGCCGGCCGTGTGGACTGGGTTTGCGGCTGCCCACAATGGCAATTTGTGCCTGAAGCAGAGTATCGGGTCTACCCTGACCAAAAATGATTGGGGGTTTATCTATATAAGGATGCAACTGCTGCGGATAATGCGGATCGCCATGCAATAAAACAAAGTCACTATCCTGCTGGATCTGCTGCAGACAACGCTGAAATTTCTGCTGGGCTTCGGGAAGAGAAAATTCTTTTAAGCGCTGTACATGATTGGCATGAATACCCAGTGCCTGCCAGACAGGGGCTTGATCCGGCTGAAGGGCATGGGTCAGTTCGGCATAGTGTTGACTGATTTTATGGAAACTCGAAAGAGAATGCTGAACCAGATACCATAACGTAATTGTTTCCAGTTGCGCGCGCGATAACGGGTTCAGCATATTGAGACCTATAGGGTTGTCTTCTTGTTATTAAGTTTTTTTATTTAGACAAATATTTATTCATCTAAAAGAGGCGCTTGAATTCCTGCACCAACCTTGATTGGTAATTCGCTCTCCAGCACATAGGCATAGCTCAACTGATCGAAGGTTTTAAATACCATGATCTGGCCAATACGCTCGCCTGGCAGTTGCACACGTTCTTTAGTCTTCGGATCAGTCACGACTTCACCTTTCTGGTTGACACTAAAGACATGACCCGTCTGAACCCCATGTGCCGTACCACGGTCAATGGTGACAACACTATGACGTGCTGCGGTACCAATTGATCCCAATACGCGAACAATCTGGCCGCCGGCAGCAATATTTTCCGCGCTGGTCGGATAGAACAGGGTTGGTAACATTGGATCATATTCAGGGAGTACACGGTCACCGCGACGTACTTCAGCATTGTAACTGTCCGTCAGTTCAAGTGTGGTGACATCACCTTCGTTACGTACTGCAATACCAGACGCCACCTGTTGCAGCTCAAGTGCAGCAGTATATTTCTTGCCGTTTGCATCCGTAAATACATACGGTTCCGCTTCACGATAAACGGCATAGCGTTGACCAACTTCCAGACCGTTGCCACGTGCATAAACTTTCTGGCCTTTGCCTGCCAGTACGCGCTGATCTGCAGTTCCGAGAATATAGGGCGTACCTTGAACTGAATCAGGCGCCATCAGGGTATAACGCTCTAGCCATTGCCTGATATGTTCTAGTGGAATCACGGGAATGGTGTTATTTAAAGATTCAACCCGAATCTGGGGTTGCAGGGTGGTGCTGCCCAGATAGCGGCTGATAATACCCTCACAACCATCCCCTTCGTCTTTACCAATAATTGGACGACCCTGGTAATCACACATGAGCAGGCGGTCACCGGGGAAAATCCAGTGCGGATTTTTCACGTGTTTATTGCTGGCCCAGATTTCCGGCCAACGTACCGGATTTTTCAGGAAGCGTTTTGAGATATCCCAAAGCGTATCGCCTTTTTTCACCACATAAACGTTCGGTGCATTGGCTTTTAATGCCGGTGGATTAACGTTGCGTGCAGGTGCTGCCTCAGCAGAATGAATGGTCCCCATACTGACGCCAACACAGACGGCAAGTGCCAGCATCTGATTTTTAAACCCCAAGGCACTAAAAAATGGCATGCCTTTCAAAACCTTTTTCATTATCATAATTCCTAAAATTATGTGCGTAGTTGCGTTATAATAACGATCTTACACACATTTTTTTGATGAAGCATTCCCTTCATTTGGTTTTTTTGATCAATGGCATAATTGAGGACGCAGTATGGCCTTATTACCTATTTTAAGTTTCCCGGATCCCCGTCTTCGTACCATTGCACAACCTGTCGAAGAAGTGACTGATGAAATTCGTCAGCTCGCTGCGGATATGTTTGAAACCATGTATGAAGCACCAGGTATCGGACTTGCCGCGACTCAGGTGGATCGTCATATTCAGCTGATTGTTATGGATCTGTCTGAAAATAAAGATCAACCGATGGTGTTCATTAACCCCAAAATCACACCATTGACTGAAGAAACGCAGCCCTACGAAGAAGGCTGTCTATCAGTCCCTCAAATATACGATAAAGTTGATCGTCCGTCACGCGTAAAAATTGAGGCGATTAATCTGGAAGGTCAAGCATTTGAGCTCGATGCTGACGGACTTCTCGCTGTGTGTATCCAACATGAAATGGATCACTTAAATGGCAAGTTATTTGTTGATTATTTATCGCCATTAAAACGCCAGCGTGCCCGTGAAAAAGTGGAAAAACTGGTACGCCAGCGGAATAAAGACAAAGTAGCCGTGAAACGTTAGGATAATTTCAAAGTCTATTTTAATGGCCAAACCAGCCCAATTCTGATTGGGCTTTGCTATACTTGGCCTAGATAAATTTAAGGGCTTGCCTATGGTCCTGCGGGGCGGTCTGCTACTTTCCTTGGTAGCAGTGTTTTTACAGATTGCGGTATTTTTACAGCCTTTATTGCCAAAGCAATATCAGGTTGCTCCGGTCTGTGAAACCATCACGCATGCACTTTTAGACAAATCCTCTGTTGATCATTCTCATCATGCCGAGCAGCACGCTCAGCATTCTGTCACAGCACAGCATATTCCTGCTGATGTCCATGAGCATGATGCCAGCCATCAATGCCAGTACTGTACCGTCTATGGCAACCTGATCTTGCCGCCTGAACTGGACATTAAAGAAGTTCTGGACCGAATCCAGGTCAGACTGCTGGCTTTTGAAAAAACCTTTAAGCATGTCTGGTTTGCTCTGCAGCGGCTGTTCCTGTTACCGCAGGGCAGAGCTCCACCACTGCTTGCATAAATCCACGTTGTTTTTCGTCTGGGTCTTGAGTGACTTAGACCGTGTTCAATTTATGTATTCAGTGAGATAGAAAATGGCTCAGCCTAAGTTTTTTCTACAGCCACTTGCGGCTGCGATTTGTATTGCCTGTTATTCAGCTTCGGTAATGGCCAATGAAGCCATGCCTGTACAAACCATGGCGCCGATTGTGGTGACCTCGACTGCGGGTAATGATGCCAATGGACTGATTGTCCATGCCGATCCTAAACAGCCGATCCAGCCTGTTCCTGCCACAGATGGCGCAGATTATCTGCAAAGCATTGTGGGTTTTAGTTCAGTCAATAGTGGCGCAGGAACCAATGGGGATGTCACTTTCCGCGGTATGTTCGGTTCACGAATTAAAATTTTAACGGATGGCACGGAAAACCTGGGGGCCTGTCCAAGCCGGATGGATTCGCCCACCTCCTATATTTCCCCGGAAAGCTATGACCAGATTTCGGTCATTAAAGGTCCGCAGACGGTGCAATATGCCAATACCGGTTCAGCCGCAACCGTCATTTTTGAGCGTTCACCTGAACAGTTTGATGCAGACAATCACTATCGCGGTCAGGCCAGTGTCCTGCTGGGCTCCTTCGGACGTCTTGACCATAATGTTGAAGTTGCAGCAGGTGATGCACAGAAATATATTCGCCTGAATACCAGCCGCTCTGTTTCAGACAGTTATAAAGATGGTAATGGCACGACTGTTCCTTCCGATTGGGAGCGCTGGAATGCCGACATTGCATTAGGCTGGACACCGGATAGCGATACCTGGGTAGAGTTGACCGGGGGCAAGGCGGATGGTGAAGCTGTGTATGCCGGCCGTGCAATGGATGGCTCCAAGTTTGCCCGTGAAAGTCTGGGTTTGCGTGTTGAAAAGAGAAATGTCAGCGATGTGATCAAGAAAATTGAAGCACAGGTAAACTACAATTTTAATGACCATGTCATGGATAACTATAGTCTGCGCGAGTTCAAGCCTGGCGGTATGATGAGTATGCCTATGGCCACCAATGTGGCGCGTAAGACATTGAATGCGCGTATGGCCGTGACCAGTGAATGGGATAAATTACAGCTGATTACAGGTATCGACAGCCAGAATAATCAGCATAGCAAACGTAACGGAAATCTGATGACAGCGTATCAGAATAAGCCACGTATTAAAGATATGGAGTTCCAGTCGATCGGTGGTTTCGGTGAGCTCAGTTATGAGGTCAGTGATAATCATAAGTTGGTGAGTGGCCTGCGTCTGGATCAGGTCAAAGTAGAAGCAGTGGAGTCAAACCAGGAGCGTAAAAAAACTTTACCAAGCGCTTTTTTGCGTTTTGAGAATCAGCATCCAGACCATGATGATGGCAAGACTTATATTGGTATTGGCTATGTCGAACGTATGCCGGATTACTGGGAGCTGTTCAGTCCAAAATCAGGCAATGGTCATCCTAATACCTTTAAGAACATTGATACTGAAAAAACTTTACAGCTGGATATTGGCTACCAGCATGAACATGGTAATTTCAGTTCATGGGCATCGGCATATGCAGGTGTGATCAATGATTACATCCTCACGACTTACTTGCCAACAGGTAATATGGGAATGTTAGAAGCGCATAGCCGAAATGTAGATGCAACGGTGGCAGGTGCAGAAGTCGGAATCGGATATCAGTTTACTGATGCGATTCAGGCTGACCTGAGTGCGATGTATGCCTGGGGTGAAAATACCAGTGACAATACGCCGTTGCCACAGATTTCACCTTTGGAGGCTCGGGTAAATTTACGTTATATCCAGGATAACTATACTTTGGGTGCCTACTGGCGCCTGGTCAATGGCCAGAACCGGATTAGTGAGCGTGAAGGCAATATTGTCGGCTATGATCTAAAGCAAAGTGCTGGTTTTGGCACTCTCTCTTTAAATGGTACATATCATGTAAATGACAACATGGATCTTTCTGTGGGCATCGATAATGTACTGGACCGTACCTATGCCGAGCATTTGAACAAGATGGGTAGTTCTGGGTTTGGATTTGCTGCCAATGAGCAATTTAATAATATCGGACGGAATTACTGGGCAAGAGTCAGTATGAAATTCTAATTTGAACTGAAAACAAACAAAAAGCAGGAGTTTTTTCCTGCTTTTTGTTGATGATGGAAATTTAAATATATTTTTATCAGTAAGTTAGTGTTATTTGGTTTTGCATTCAATAATAACTCAAACTTTTATTAAAATAATTTTTATAAATAAAACAGTAATTTATGGATTTTATGGATTATAAAATAAACATGCGTTTGTAAAGTTTAAAAAATGGGGTTGCAAGGGATGTGAAATGCTGTAGAATGCACATCCATCGGCGGTGATGAAGATTAAAACTTC